>JAIRQD010000046.1:0-9705 GCA_031256655.1 Treponema sp. | reverse complement strand
ACCCCGGACCTGCACATTACGAGTGTGCCGCTCTGCCAACTGAGCCATTTTGGCGCGAAACAAACATGGGCAGAATAATAAATAGCACCTTTTGTGTCAATAGGCGGTGCACTTTAGATAAATGACCGCGTTTCCTTCTCGCTACGGAAACCGCTGGTGCTGGCAATAGCGAAAGAGGCGACTGACGCTATCATTACGTCAATGAATGTTCCCACGGCAATGAGATAGAAGACAATCGGGCGCAAAATAAGGTAACCCGCCTCAAAACCCCTGTCATAACCCAAACTCATGCTTAAAACAGCGAGCGCGACATAAACACCGCTGCCCGGATGTCCGCCCAGGAGGAAAGAAATGACAAGTGCGCTTAATCCTATGGAAAAAGCGTCTGCTGTTGTGATGCCAAGCGCCGAATAGGAATTAACCACCACCATAAACGCAATGGCGGCGACCATTGCGCTGCCTGAGCGCCCAAAAATTGAAAACAGGGTGACAGTTACGGCGTTTGAGCGGCGGCGAACACCTAAGTTTTCCTTTAACTGGCGGAAAATAACCGGCATTGTGAAGTTTATATCACCTGAAAAGAACGCCGCCAGCGCCTGGCTAAGTGAGCCGTGCAGCACTTTCCACGGATTTACTTTCGGGCGCAGCAAATACAGAAACAGAGGGAGAATGCCAAAGCCCAAAACCGCGCCGAAAATGCCCAACAGCATAATCACGCTCCTGAACACCTCGGCAGAAAGGGCGCTTTGAAAACGAATTGCCCAATACGCGCTTAAAACTATCATCACAAAGCCCAAAATTTCAGAAAAAAACGAGCCGATATGGTAAAAAATGCGGGAAAGGGAATCAACAAGCGAAATGACAGGTTTTGTGTAGTTGCGGTCATAAGATAAGCCCATGCCAAGGAAAAAGGCGAAAACGGAAACCGGCAAAAGGAAAACCCCATCCCCTGCAAGGGCGGCAAACATATTAGAAGGGAAAACAGCCAAAATGTCGCCGGCTATATCAAGGGCAATAACTTCGGTCTCTGCGACTGTGGGAATAGGGATTGGCGCTGGCGAAAAAAGGAGCGTCGTTAAAATCCCCGCGAAGATCACAAAAACCGCGCTTCCAATCATCACCGCAAAGGTTTTCAGCACCAAAGACCAAAACTGACCATCCTGTCTTAACTCATATACTGCAATAGTCAGTGAAAAAACAAGGATTGGGATGAGCGCGTAACGCCCTATGCGTATCGCCAATTCGCCAAGCCATGAGATACTACTATGAAGCGCCTCGTTATCAGCCGGTAAGATAAATCCAAGCGCTATTCCCAAAAAAGCACCAATAAGAAATTTAAGCCACACCTTCATTTTGAGAGCATACCCTATCAGGCGCATAAATTGCAATATATAGCAAATTATACGCCTGATTGACTTGATTAAGAAAAATCAGCTATTATTGCCCGCCAGAGACGGCTTTTCGCTGTTGGTTTTTGTACTTCGTATTAGGGGGATTTCATGCAGAAAGAAAGAGAAAGTTTTACTTCACGGTTTTCGTTCATTGTCATGTCGGTTAGTTGCGCAATCGGACTTGGCAACATCTGGTTAATGCCGTATAGGGCAGGTACTTACGGCGGGGCGCTTTACATCCTGCTGGTGACAGCATTTATTTTCCTGTTGGCAATTCCCGTTTTGCTGACTGAATACTCTGTCGGACGCGGCAGCAGACAGTCCACCGCCAACTGTTTCAATGTGTTACAGCCCAAAGGCACAAAATGGTTTTTGAACGGTTATGTGGGAATTGCCGGTAACTATTTGCTTCTGATGTTTTATATCATGGTTTGCGGCTTTGCGCTCGGTTATTTCTGGAAAGGGCTTTCCGGTGCGCTTATCGGCCAGCCGCCTGAATACGTCGTTGCCTCATGGCAGGCGCTGACGGGAAACCCTGTGGAATCCGTTCGCCTGATGATTGCGATTATCGTGATGGGCATGGGCATTTGTTATCTTGGCTTGCGCAAAGGTGTTGAGCGGGTTTGCAAGTACGTGATGGGCGCGTTTTTCGTCCTGCTCCTCATTCTTCTGGTTCGCAGTGTCACCCTGCCTGGAGCCACCGAAGGACTCAGGTTCCTTTTTATTCCGAATCTGGACGCAATGCGACAGCACGGCACTTTCAGGATAATCCACATGGCGATGGGGCAGGCGCTTTTTTCACTCTCTGTCGGCATAGGTTCTATGGCGATTTTTGGAAGTTACATCAACAAAGAAAAGCGCCTTTTCCGCGATGCCTTCACGGTTGGCGTTCTTGACCTTTCTGTCATCATACTCTGCCTTTTGATGATTTTCCCCGCCGCTTTTGCCTTTGGCATAAGCCCTGCAGTGGGCGAAGGTCTGCTTTTCGTAACGCTGCCTAACATTTTTAACGCAATGCCCGGTTCGTACTTTTGGTCGCTGATTTTTTATGCGGGTCTTACCTTTGTGGCGTTTTCCACAGCCCTCGCTGTAATGGAAAACATTACCGCTATTGGCATGGACAAGTTCGGCTGGTCGCGCGCAAAATCGGCAGGCATTAACATGGGCTTACTGATTTTGCTCTGCCTGCCTTCAGCTCTCACACGCAACATCATGGCAGGCGTTTTGGTTCCGCCCGGTTTCCCGCACATCGGCGCTTTTTTCACATACCTGGTGATGGAAATTATACTTCCCATCGGTTCACTTTTGTATGTGCTGTTCTGTATGAGCAAAAAGGGCTGGGGCTGGAACAACTTCATCGCGGAGGCTAACTCAGGTAACGAAGGCTGGCTATTTCCCACAAGTCTGCGGTTTTACATGACCTACATTGTCCCCATCGTGATAATTTTCATCTTCATCTTTGGGCAATTGCAAAGGTGGGTATTGTCGCCGTTGGGGATTTTGATTTAACACACACGCGATCCCATGCAGTGCAATTTTGCGGCTGCGTAGCCGCAAAATTGCTCGCGCATGTCACGCCAACTAAACTTTATGCCAGCAGCATCCTGTCGTTGGCAATTTCTTCGCCGCTTGCCTGCTCAAACATCTTCAATAATTGCGGAACGGTAAGGTTTGCCTTTTCTTCGTTTTTCACATCCAAAATAATGCGTCCTTCGTGCATCATCATAATGCGGTTACCTGAAGCCAAGGCATCGCGCATATTATGAGTTACCATTAAAGTGGTCAACTTATTATCAAGCACCAGCTTGTTGGTGAGTTCAAGGACGATTTTGGCTGTTTTCGGATCGAGGGCGGCGGTGTGTTCGTCCAATAGCAATAGGCGCGGCTTTTGCAAAGTTGCCATAAGCAAAGTAAGCGCTTGCCGCTGCCCGCCGGAAAGTGTGCCGACTTTTACCGTCATTCTGTCTTCAAGACCCAAACCTAAAGTGGAAATCGCGTCCCGAAACATAATGCGGTCTTTACGGTTAGTGCCCCAGCGCAATGTGCGCCGTTTACAGCGGCGGTAGGAAATATCAAGATTTTCCTCGATAGTCATGCCGGGCGCGGTGCCCATGCGCGGGTCTTGAAAAACCCGCCCGATAAAATGAGCGCGCTCGTGTTCGGCAAGCATTGTAACATCCTTCCCGTCAATGCTCACAGTGCCATGCTCCACATGATGCACGCCCGCGATAGCATTAAGCAAGGTGGACTTGCCGGCACCGTTGCCGCCGATTACGGTGATAAAATCACTTTCTGCAAGCTGCAAGCTCACCGCCTGCAAAGCGTCCTTCTCCGTGGCAGTTCCCTTGTCGAAGGTTTTCGTGATGTTCTCGCATTTCAGCATAAGCTTTTACCCTCGCCCCAGAAATAGTTTCTTGATATTGAAATTAAACCGCTCTCTGATAAGCGGAACCGACAGAGCCGTTGCCAGAATGAGCGCGGAGAACAGCCTGAAATCGTGCGGGTTAATGCCCAGTGTCAGCACAACGGCGATGAGGAGGCGGTACAGAATAGACCCAAGCACAACGGCAATAAAAACCCGGTGGTTGTTTTTGTCGCTGAAAATAACTTCGCCAATAATAACCGAAGCAAGCGCCACGACAATCACGCCTATACCCATGCTAATGTCGGCAAAACCTTGAAACTGGAATACCAAAGCTCCTGAAAGCGCTATGCAGGCGTTGCTGATAAGCAGCCCAAGCACCTTCATTTTGCGGGTATTCACACCCTGCGCCCTTGCCATCGCTTCGTTATCGCCTGTTGCCCGCACAACATAACCTATTTCAGTGTTAAAAAACAAACGCAACACCACAATAACGATGATTAATACGATAATCCCAAGCACAATGGTTGCCCCAAGCCGCTCGGTAATTCCAAGCCCGCTGATAATAGCGCTGACCGGGGGAAATTCCGCTGTGCGCGTAATAAGCGTTTCAGTCCCCCTAAGTAGCGGAATGTTGGGCGTACCCATCACACGAAGGTTGACGGAGTACAGCCCTGTCATTGCCAAAATGCCTGAAAGCAAGGGCGGAATACGCAAAACTGTGTGCAAAAAGCCTGTTACAACGCCGGCGCACATTCCCGCAAGGATTGCAACCAGCGTTGCGGTCAGCGGGTCTGAGCCGGTCATGATAAGCCGGGCGGCTACTGCAGCTCCGAGGGTAAAGCTACCCTCCGCCGTCAAATCGGCGTAGTTTAAAATCCTAAAGGTGATGAAAACGCCTATCGCCATTACGCCCCATATAAGACCCTGGCTTAAGGCGTTTAAAAGCATATTGATGCTCATTCCGAACCGCCTGAAATTTTGCCCAATCTAGTAGCCTAGTTGGTGATGATTTCTCCTGCCGCGTCTAAAAGCGACTGGGAGATATTTATGCCTAAACGATTGGCAACAGCCATGTTGATAACCAGCGTTCCCGGTTCCTGCTGCCACTGAATCGGCATTGTCGCAGGCTCGCCTTCACCGCGCAAGATTATCGCCGCCATGTCAGCCGTCTGCCGTCCCAAAAGGTAGTAATCAATTCCCTCGGTTGCCAATGCGCCGACTCTCACGCCGCCCACTTCTCCGGCAACAACCGGAATACCGGCTTCTTCGGCAGTCATCATAACAATCGGATACGCCGCGGCAACGGTATTGCAAGTAGGCACATAAATCACATCAACCTGTCCCACAATTGACTGCACCACATCGGCTATATCAGCCGTGCCGGTTACGTTGCCAACCACATAGGTAAGCCCAGGTGTTGCCCGAATCGCCTCGCGGGCTATGTTTGCCTGAATGACAGAGTTGATTTCACCGGCGTTATACACAAGCCCCACCCTTTGAGCCTGAGGCAGAAGGCGCGTAATCAAATCGATTTGTAAAGCAACCGGTGTTAGATCAGAAACGCCTGTAACATTTCTGCCGGGTCTTTCATTTGACTCAACCAAATCCGCTCCCAGTGGGCTTGTGACAGCGGTTACGACAATGGGAATTGTATCCGTCTCGCGGCTCATTATTTGGGAAGCGCCTGTCGCAATGGTCAAGACCAGATCAGGTAATGCTTCGGCAATGCGCGCCGCCATCAAAACGCCGCTTGCCGCATCGCGCTGGGGGTTATACACAATGAATTGCACATTTTCACCTTCCACAAAACCCAGCTCCGCCAAGCGATTAACAAATCCTTCTCGCGATGCATCTAACGCCGCATGAGAGAAATACTGAAATATGCCGATAAGGTAAACACCCTCAGCCCGTCCCCGTTCGCAGCCGGAAAATACCGCCATTGACATGGCAAGCACCAGCGCTAAAGCCAACACTCTTATTTTATTCATAAAAATCCTCCACTCCTGTCCATTTGGTTCTCACAAAACTTGCGCGTAAAAGTGTAACACAATAAAAAATAAATGTAAGAGGGCGCAATACTATGATTGTCAAGCGGCGCGAAAATGAAACTTCCTTGCAAAAAACAATGAATACGTGAAAACTACAGTATGGTTTTGAGTATGTCCAACCCCTGTTCGATTTCGCGGTCACTTATCACATACGGCGGGAGAAAGCGCAAAGTCTGCTTTCCGGCGGCGACCATCAACAGCCCCGGAGCATGGTCAGAGGCGTGAGCTATGCCCGCTTCCAGCACAGGCGCGGCTTCCACAGTGATGTCAACCCCAATCATAAGCCCCCTGCTCCGAATCTCGCTGACTTTCGGGTGATTCCACGAAGCGATTGTTGAGCAGATTTTTTCCCCTTTGCGCGTTATCTCTCTTAAAAACGCAGGTTTTGCCACCGTGTCCAAAACCACTATGCCGGCGGCGGCGGCAAGCGGATTCCCGCCAAATGTGCTGCCATGGTCGCCCACTACAAAAACGTCCGCCGCCTTAGCGCCCGCCAAAACCGCCCCGACAGGAACGCCACCGCTAAGCCCTTTGGCAATGGTAACAATGTCAGGTTTTACGCCAAAGCCTTCGCAGGCAAGGAATGTTCCTGTCCGCCCAACTCCGGTTTGTATCTCGTCAAAAATAAAAAGAATATCCCGCTCTTCGCACAGTTTCACTGCCGCCGCTACATACTCATCCGACAAAGAGCGTATGCCGCTTTCACCTTGAATTGCCTCGACCATAAAGGCGGCAACTTTAGCGCGGTCAAGCGCCTTCTCAAGCGCATCAATGTCATTGGCGGTAATAAAAGTGAAGCCCTCGGTAAACGGGCCGAAGTTCTTGTGAAAAACATCCTGCCCGGTGGCCGAAAGCGTGGTGATTGTCCTTCCGTGAAAACTGCCTTTTAACGCAACAATTGTGTGCCTGCCTTCGCCGTATTTTGCAAGCGAATACTTGCGGGCGATTTTAATTGCGCCTTCGTTTGCTTCAGCGCCCGAATTGCCGAGAAAGACGTTTTTCATCCCGGCACCGGCGCAGGCGGCAACGAGCTTTTGCGCAAACAGCAAAGATGTGTCGCTCATGTAGTAATTGCAGGTGTGTATTATTTTTGCCGCCTGATCGGCGATTGCCTTGACCAGCGGCGGATAAGCATGCCCCAGGCAATTCACAGCGATGCCCGCGGTGAAGTCAATGTATTGTTTCCCGTTTATGCCTGTGAGAAGCGCTCCCTCTCCCTTGGCAAACGTTACCGGCATTCTGTGAAATGTATTCATAAAAACATCGTTCATGTTTAACTCCTATCCTAACTATCCCTTTATCATCGTTCCAACGCCTTCATCGGTGAACAGTTCCATAAGCAGGGCGTGTGGTTGGCGGCCGTCAATAATGTGCGCCTTTTTCACGCCTGAATCAAGCGCGAGCATACAGCAGTCGGTTTTCGGGATCATTCCCTTGTTCACAACGCCGTCTTTTTTAAGAGCCCGCAGTTCGTCACGGGTAATTTCCTTGATGAGCGAAGCCGCATCGTTTACATCGCGGAGAATTCCCGGCACATCGGTCATGAGGATGAGCTTTTCGGCGTTCAGCGCTCCGGCGATTTTTGCGGCGGCAATGTCGGCGTTGACATTAAGCGGGTGCCCCTCATCCTCACCAATTCCATACGCCACAGAGGAAATTACCGGAATAACACCTGAATCAAGGAGTGAGTCGATGAGGCTTGTGTCTATGTTTTCCACTTCGCCGACAAGCCCGTAATCAAGGCCGCCTTCGCGGAGGCGGCTTGCCTGAATCATTGCGCCGTCAATGCCGCACAGCCCAACCGCTTTACCTCCCGCCTGCTGGATGAGAAAACAGATGTCTTTGTTCACCTTGCCGCAGAGAACCATCTGGACAATTTCCATTGTTTCCTCATCGGTGTAACGCAGTCCGTTTACAAAACGGCTGACTTTACCGATTTTTTTTAAGGCCGCCTCAATTTCAGGACCGCCGCCGTGAACCAATACAATCCGAATACCAAAACACGCGACCAGGATGACATCCTGAATCACGGCGGTTTTCATCACTTCGCCTATCATGGCATTTCCGCCGTACTTGACCACCACGGTCTTTCCCCGAAAATCCTGTATATACGGCAGGGCGTTGACCAGCACCTGTGCTCTTTCCGCATTGTCCATTTTGTCGTTCATGTGTATTCCTAGTGATCGTTATGATCGATAGCTCCCGTTTATCTTGACATAATCCAGCGTCAGATCGCAACCCCAGACCGCTGCCGCTCCCGCGCCGTTTCCGGCTTTTATGCGGATCCCCAAATCTTCCCTGCCCAATATTTTTTTCGCCGCTTCTTCGGAAAACGGCACGGATGCCCCGCCACGGCAGACGGCGACTTCTTCCCCTTCGCTTTCAAAGCATACATCAACTTCGGCGGGGTTAAAATCAGCACCAGAGTATCCCATCGCGCAGAGGATGCGCCCCCAGTTCGCGTCTTCGCCAAAGCAGGCGGCTTTTACAAGACTTGATGAGGCTACAGATTTTGCAAGTCTTTCAGCCGCCTCTTCATCGCTTGCGCCATTTACCGAGACGGTAATGAGCTTTGTCGCTCCTTCGCCGTCCCTGGCAACTGCTTTTGCGAGCTTTACGCAGAGCGCTTCCAGGGCGTTCTGGAAAGTTTGCAGATCCGCCCCCGCTGGCTGAATTGGCGGATTGCCCGCTTCGCCGTTTGCCATGATAATAAGCGTATCGTTTGTGGATGTGTCGCCGTCCACGGTAACGCGGTTAAATGAACGGCGCGCCGCGGTTTTCAGGCAAGATTGCAACAGATCGGAAGGAATCGCCGCGTCAGTGGTAACAAAACCGAGCAATGTCGCCATGTTCGGGTGGATCATGCCGGCGCCTTTTGCCATCGCACCGATGCGCACGGTTTTTCCGCCGATTTCTATTTCCACTGCCCCTTCTTTTTTGCGCGTGTCCGTTGTCATAATCGCTTCGTGCGCCGCCGAATGCCCGGCCTCGTCTGCGGTGAGTGAAGACTTAAGTTCCGCGATTCCGCTTTCGATTACGCCAATGGGAAGCGGCACACCGATAACTCCGGTACTCGCCACGGCGACTTGCTCACTTTCAACGCCCAAAACTTCCGCGGCAAGTTCGGTCATTCTTCGTGCCGCGGCAATTCCTGCCTCACCCGTGCAGGCGTTGGCGTTTCCTGAATTAACGATCACCGCGTGGAGTTCACCGTCTTTCAAATGTTCACTGCTCACCAGAATGCAGGCGGCTTTGACCCTGTTGGTCGTGAAAACGCCCGCGGCTGTGCAGATCTTTTGGGAATAAATAATCGCCAAGTCCCGTTTTTTCGCACTCGCTTTTATGCCGCACCTGATGCCGCCTGCCTTAAACCCTTTAGGAGCGCACACGCCCCCGCTAACTTCTTTCATGATGAACTCCTCGATTGCAATACAAACCAAAATCCCTAAAACAGCGCCGAAGAAGCGCTCAAACCTTCGCTCTCACCGTAACCCATGATAATATTCATGTTCTGTACGGCTTGCCCTGCCGCGCCCTTCATCATATTGTCTATCGCCGTGACCACAATGAGCGTTTTTCCGCGCTGATCCATGTTGACCGAAACATCGCAAAAGTTGGACTGGCGCAAACGTCCGGTGGATGCCATTACGCCGTGGGGCAAAACCCGCACAAACGGCTCGTCCTTGTAAAACGCCGCATACACTTCCCTGATTTCAAGCGTTTTCGCCTCGACATCTTTTGAAGGCGGACGCAGGGCGGATACAGCGTCATCGCCGCCTGTCTGCCATTCACTTTTCAGCGGAATGTAGATGGTACTTAAAATGCCCCGGTTCATGGGCGCAAGGTGCGGCGTAAATATGATCTGCGGGGCGGTTTGCGAAAAAAGTTCCGCCATGTTTTT
>JAIRQD010000095.1:0-3703 GCA_031256655.1 Treponema sp. | reverse complement strand
GTTGATATGTGAACTTAAGTTTTCTATTGCGCCAAAAGACTCAACAACAATATTGTTAAGATGTTTGTTCGTTTTCATGGTTCGCTCAAGATGGCGCTTGTTTGCTTCATCCATTTCTTTGTGAAGAAGTTTTTCCTGTTCAAACATCGAATGAAAAAATCTAAGACGGCGCTTGCTTGCCATTCCTGTAATTATGCTGCAAATCAAAAGGCCTGCAACAGTGAAGGCTTCAAAGTACACGGCAAAAGTTCCATCCAATAATTGACCATCAAACATATAATAGTGAGGTAATCCCAATGCTTCTCTATTGACAAATACTATCACAGCGTATAAGGCGGCGGCATAAATACCGGAAACATATGCACACCGGTAACTGTATCTAAAGGTACCTGCCATTATCATGAGAAAATAAAATAAAACCCGGTACATAAGAAACTGGCGCGGCGGGGAAATCTCCGGATAGGTCAGCCCAATCCAAATTATGGCACTAATAAACGAGATGTCCATGATAATGGTGAGATATTTAAAATTATCACTGAGTCTTTCGGCTTTACGAACATAAAAGAACACGCAAACAGCGTAAGCCAAAAGAAGACCAACAGCTATGTGAGCGCGCCACGGGATCCACGCGCCGCCCCCCAGATACACCATGACAGCAACACCGGTTGTACTCATGACAAAAATAATTGCCATGAGTAGGCGCACGTTGCTTATAATCTTTTCTCCGCCCTGCTCATCAACTTTTAGTTGTTCGTTCACTTCCCGAATTTCCATACGACCCCCGATCTCTCTTGATTTATGAGTAATTAGGCATGCATAACAAAGAAATTCATCGTTTTTTTACTCAAAGATAGCCGTTAGCAGTGTTCAAATGATTCCCTAGTTAAGCTCAGCTAATCAAACAGAATTATAACCAATAATTTCAATTACCACAAGAATATTTTTGAAAATATGCGATAATATAGAGGGGTATATTGCTGTAAAAAAGCAAAGGCTCATCCAAACTCAAAGATTGAGTTTGAATGAGCCTCCGGCAATTTAAGTTTCAGAACAACTTTAGAAAGTTCCCGCTATCCCGCGGTAAACTCTCCTGCAAGCGAAGTGATTGTTGACTTGGCATCCCCGTAAATCATAAGCGTATTCGGCATGGAGAAAAGGTCGTTTTCAATGCCTGAGAAGCCCCTTCCCTTTCCGCGCTTAAGGACAAACACAGTTTTGCACTCATGCGCCTTTATAATCGGCATTCCGTAAATCGGTGAAGAAGGGTCAGTTTCAGCCGCGGGATTTACAACGTCGTTCGCGCCAATTACGATTGCGACATCCTGAGTCGGCATAATAGGATTCATGTCGTCCATAGTTCTCAACTGCTCATACGGAATATCGGCTTCGGCAAGCAAAACGTTCATGTGACCGGGCATACGTCCTGCCACAGGATGAATCGCGTAATTCACTTCAGTTCCGTTTGCCGCAAGTTTTTCGGCAAGTTCTTTTACCGCGTGTTGTGCCTGAGCAACAGCCATACCGTAACCTGGAATAACAACGACTGATTGCGCGGCTTCCAAGATCATGTACGCATCCTCAACCGAAATTGCCTTTGGCTCGGCTGCGGGACCCTTGTTGGAAACAGCATCCGTTGCGCCGAATCCTGAGAACAACAGGTTGCCGATTGAGCGGTTCATCGCCTTACACATAATCAACGTCAAAATCATACCTGACGCGCCTACCAAACAGCCTGACACGATGAGCACGGTGTTGGAAATTATGAAGCCCGCGGCGGCAACGGCAAGACCTGTGGCGCTGTTTATCAGCGCTATGACAACCGGCATATCTCCGCCGCCGATGGGCAAGACGAACATGACACCAAAGATTAACGAAATGGCAGACAATGCCAAAATCGCTATGAACTTCGTTTCCATGTCAATGCCCGGAATAGTGTAAATGGCGATGGCAGAAACCGCGGCAATCAGCAAAAGCAAGTTGATGGCATTCTGCCCTTTGAACACAACCGCGCGCCCTGTGATTTTTTCCGCAAGTTTGCCCCAGGCAATCATAGAACCGGAAAAAGCGAGCGCCCCGATAAATATCGTCACGCCAATCGCAACCGACTCCACAAGATCGTGGTATCTGCCCACCAAGAAAAAGGCAATGTAAACCTGCGAAAAAGCTACCAGCGCTGAGGCAAGTCCGCCAAAGCCGTTGTACAAGGCAACGAGTTCAGGCATTCCGGTCATTTTAACTACCTTAGACCACACAAAACCTATAACCGAGCCGATTACGATGGCAATAAACGCCCAAAGATGGGGGCTTTGCATCCAGTTTGCGGGATCCCATGCCTGCACGAAATCGCCTTCAAAAAAAACTGCGACAACCGCTATCAGCATCCCGAAGGCAGAAAGAAAGTTTCCCTGACGCGCTGTTGCGGCTTTATTCAGTTTTTTTATGCCAAGGATAAAGAAAACACACGCAATTATATACGCGAGGTTAGTAAAAGCTTCCCCATGCATTATTTTTTATCCTCCTTTTTGCGGAACATTCCAAGCATTCGCTCCGTTACCATGTAACCGCCGACAACGTTGATAGAGGCCAATACAATCGCGACGAATCCCAGAATCATACTCAACCTTCCGGTTGTGCTCATGGCGAGCACAACCAAAGCGCCGACGACTGTAATGCCTGATATGGCGTTTGTCGCGGACATCAGCGGCGTATGCAACTGGGAAGGAACTTTGGAAATAAGCTCCTTGCCCAAAAACGCCGCGATTACAAATATAAAAACTAAAAGGATCGTGTTCATCTTTTACCCCTGCTCCATAAAACTCTTGTGGACGATTTTTTTGTCGTTTGTTATAAGACATCCGTTAAGAATTTCGTCCGAAGTGTCAAGACGGAAAGTTTTGTTTTCCGAATCCCAAAAATGTTCCAGGAGAGCGCGAATATTGCCTGAGAACATATCCGATGCGTCTCTGGGAATAAAGCGTTCCAGCGCGTCCCCGCCTATAATCCGCACGCCGTTTTCAAGCACTACTTCTTTTTCGGGGTCTGATCCTTCCACGTTTCCGCCTGTTTTAACCGCCATGTCAATGATGATCGAACCGGCTTTCATCTGCATAACCATGTCTTTTGTGAGCAAGAGCGGGGCTTTGCCCCCGAAAACCTTTGCGGTCGTAATGACAACATCGGAAGTGGCGCACACTTTCGCCTGCCCCTTCCTCTGCAATTCCACCTGTTCAGGTGTCAGTTCTTTGGCATACCCTTGCGCGGTTTCTCCCATTTCGCCAAGGTCGATTTTCACAAACTTGGCACCAAGCGATTTCACCTGGTCTTCAACAACCGGGCGGGTGTCAAAGGCTTCAACACGGGCGCCAAGCCTTTTCGCTGTGGCTATCGCCTGAAGACCCGCAACACCGACACCGATGATGAAAACACGCGCCGGCGATATGGTGCCGGACGGAGTCATCATCATGGGGAAAATCTTTGGCAGTTTTGAAGCCGCCAAAAGAACGGAGTAATAACCTGCAAGCGAGGCCTGGGAGCTGAGAATGTCCATTTTCTGCGCCAGGGTTGTACGCGGCACCATTTCCAGGCTTATTAGTTTTATACCTGCTTCAGCATACTCTTTGATTGCCTGTTTTTGATTAAAAACATCAAAGGAGCTGACATGCAGCGCGTTTTCGCGGATGCCTTTTATGTCATCCGGCTTGTT
>JAIRQD010000029.1:0-3136 GCA_031256655.1 Treponema sp. | reverse complement strand
CGGAAGGGCCGGTTTTGCCCGTCAAGTTTCCCATGTTGTCAGCGCTTGGAGCGGCGATAAACGCCGCGTCAATGCGGCTTTTCCCGCTTATTATGCCGGCTGGCCTTCCGCCGTGACTGCGAAAAATTACAGGCTTTGCGAGAATACCCTGCGATACAGCCTTGCCGACCCGCGCGCCCATGTACGCACACTCAAGCCCTGTAACAACGCCGTTTTTTATGTGATCGATAAGCGGCGCGTGGCAGTCAAAAATCGCGCTTGCGTTTACCGTGATGTCTTTTATTCCAAGTGAAGCAATTTCTGCCATGACAGCGTTCAATACAAAATCACCTGAGCGCAAATGGTGATGAAACGAAACTGTCATGCCGCTTTTAAGTCCCGCCGCTTTTATCGCGTCAGTTATGGAGGATACAAGTTTGTTCGGGCGGGTTTTCATGCAGTTGTCCTCCTTTTCATTGCGGCATCCATGTCAAGCACTTGTTGGGCGCGCGCCACAATCGGCGCGTCAATCATTTTCCCGTTAAGTGAAACCGCGCCTTTCCCTTGAGCCTTTGCCTCTTCGATAACTTCAAGCACGCGGCGGGCGTAGTCAACTTCGTCTTCGGTGGGGCTGAACACGCGGTTGATTATCCCAACGTGGCGCGGCGTTATTGCCGCCTTGCCTGAAAAGCCGAATTGCTTCGCGATGTTTGCATCGGCAAGAATTCCCTCATCGTCATTTACGTCAGTGAACGGCGTATCGTACACGTCAATTGCGGCGGCGCGCGCCGCGGCGACAATGCGCCCGCGCGCGTAAGCGATTTCCTCACCAGACTTCGTGCGCCCGCTCCGCAAATCGGCGGTCAAGTCTTCAGCACCGAGGAAAACGGCTGTCACGCGCGGGTCGGCAACGGCGATGGCGAAGGCGTTTTCAAGGGCGGCCGCCGTTTCAATGAGGGCGATGATTTGCACCGTTCCCGCCTGCATTCCACAGCTGGATTCAACTTCGCCAATGTAAGCGGCAACTTCCCGTATATATTCGGCATCCCGAACCTTTGTCGCCATAATCCGCCGAGGCTTAAGCGGGATAACTTCGTCAAGATCCCGCTTCCAAAAGCCGTCAGGCGCTATTGAATTGATGCGGATTACAACTTCCACAGAGCTGAAATCAAGCGAAGCAAGAATATTGCGGACAAGGATTCGCGCGGCATCTTTTTCGTCCGGGGTTACAGCGTCTTCAAGGTCAAGTATTATTGCATCCGCGCCCAAAACATCGCCGTTTATAAGCATATTTGGATTGTTTCCCGGCAAGAAAAGCAGTGAACGCACCATCACTGAACCTCCCCAGCGGCGCGGCGTACAGCGGTTTCGACCCGCGCGCGAATAACGCAATCAAGCGCTCCCCGGTCTTTAAGCAGAACAAAAGCGCCTGACACGCCAAGCGCCTTTAATGTGGCATCCGCGGCAAACCTAATCGCCTCTCCAAATTGTGCCGCGACAACAGATTCAACTTCAATCTTGATTGAGTCGCATGGCGCTACTTCCACATAGACATCGCTTGATTCAAGTGTTCCCGCGCACGCTTTTTTCCTGATTTCCATTTAAATATCCTGTGAGGTTGTTGATTGCACTAAAAGTATGCTTTGCGTTTATGACAATTGTCAAGCGATAATTGTCAAGTGATGGCGTCCCATTCTTTCAGCCGCTCTTTTAAGAGCTGCGGAACATCAAGATTGTATGGACAGCGCCTTTTGCATTCGCCGCAGAATATGCAAGTCCGCGCCTTTTCCAAAGGAGGACCTGCGAAGGCACGAGCCCGCTGCGGTGTCATGCGCTTGAAGATGCTTTTGAGGTTCAAAGCCATGCTGATGTGAATTCCCTGCGGACAAGGAAGGCAATAATCGCATCGGTGACACCATGTGGAACCAAGTTCGGCTTTGATCTTTTCTATTTCGCTTCTGTCCGCGGCTGAAAGCGCCTGATTTTTGTTCACAATGTCAATAATTTCACGTATTTCTTCGATTTTTTCGATGCCCGGGTCAGGAACAATGTTATCAAAGGACATAAGAAAGCGGAACGAAAGCGCGGCGCTTTCCAAAAGCCCGCCGCCCATTGGCTTCATGGAGATAAAACCCATATCAAGCTTTTTTGCCAAAGGAATTGCTTCACTTTCCGCCTCGCGGTCGATAAAGTTAAATGGAAGCTGAACGGTGAAGAACTCGGCACTTTTCATAATTTGAATGGCAAGCGGAATGCTGTGGCTGGAAAATCCTGGGAAGCGCACTTTGCCCGCTTTTACCGCATCGTCAAGGGCTTCCTTCGCGCCGCCCGGGGCAAACACCGCATCACGCTTTTCTTCTGTTGATACATTGTGCAGTTGATAAATGTCTATGTAATCCACGCCTAAGCGTTTCAGGCTTAAATCAATATGCTCGCTGAATGTTTTTTTGTCGTTTGCGATGGATTTTGAGGCTATCACAAGGTCTTCGCGCCTTATACCTTTAATCGCCTCACCGATTTTCTCCTCGCTATCGGCGTAACCGTTGGCAGTGTCTATAAAGTTAATGCCCAAAGAAATAGTTTCCCGCACCAACGCGGCAGCTTCCGGGGTTGTAAGGCGCATAATGGGAATGCCGCCAAGCGCAACCTTGCTTACCATAAGTTCCGTTTTGCCGAATCGTACTTTTTGCATAATTTCCCCCAAGCGTTTTGAGCGTATAAAACCAATATAACACAAAACATTGTTTGCGGTAAATTACCCTGCAACCATAGCCAGAAAGCGAAAAAAGCGTTATAGTAACACTATGCGCACGGTTGACATACTCGCGAAAAAGCGGGACGGCGGCGAACTTTCCACCGAAGAAATAACCTTCCTTATAAGTGGTTATGCGGCGGGGAATATTCCTGACTACCAGATTTCCGCTTGGGCGATGGCAGTTTTTTTTAACGGGATGACGATGAAAGAAACCGCCGCCTTAACTCAAGCGATGTTGCGCTCCGGAGCGGTCATCGACCTTTCAGGTATAACCGGTCCTTTTGTGGACAAACACTCAACAGGCGGCGTGGGCGACAAAACAAGCCTCATCCTTGCCCCGCTTGTGGCGGCGCTTGGTATTAAAGTTCCCATGATGTCAGGCAGGGCGCTTGGACACACCGG
>JAIRQD010000009.1:0-8336 GCA_031256655.1 Treponema sp. | reverse complement strand
AAGGAATATAACGTAGGGGCAAAAGTCGGAAACCCGCAAGTAACGTACAGGGAATCGATAAGCGTTGGCGGGGAAAGAACAGAAACGTTTTCCCGCGTGATTGCAGGCAAAGAAAATGCGGCTTCCTTGACTTTATGCGTACAGCCGCTTCCCCGCGGCACAGGAAACAAGTTCGAGTGGGCGGTAAAAAACCCAGCCGTTCCCAATGAAATACGCGATGCCGTTGAGCGCGGCATAACTTCCGCCTTTAGTTCAGGCATTGTTATGGGTTATCCTTGCATAGACATTGGCGTTACGGTCACCGCCGCAGGGTATTCAGAACTCACCGCCACCGAGTTTGCCTTTGAAGCCTGCGCCAACATGGGTTTTGACGAAGCTTGCCGCGGGGCTTCTCCCATCCTGCTTGAACCCATCATGGCTGTGGATTTGGCGTGCCCGAAGGAATTTGTCGGTGAGGCAATTAGCAGCGTAACACAGCGGGGAGGGCAGGTGTTAAATATGGAATCCAAAATAAGCGGGGATGAGATAAAGGCAAACGCCCCAATGGAAAAGATGTTCGGTTTTATGACAACGCTCCGCAGTGTAAGTCAGGGACGTGCCACATTTACCATGAAGTTTTCGCACTTTGAAAGAAAGGATCGATAAGGCTCGCTTTGGGCACTGTTACTTTTAGGTCGAATCTCCGCCGATTCCGAAAATCCGTTTGAAAAACCGCACAATTGCGTTAATGATGCGGCGCAGGATGTTGGGGTTTTTCAAACGCTGAATTTTTTTTATCGCCTCGGCGGTTTCTTCGTCGTTAAAATCATGGCGCTGGACATTTTCTTCAAGTTCATACTCCAGCTTGGTAAGTTCGTCTGTCACATCAACTTCGATGGCGTTAATTGTCCGCCATCCGAGGGATCGGGCAGCCTCAAGCCGCCTTCCCCCCGCAATTAGGACATTTTTCCTGTTTATTAAAATCGGGCTTATCTGCCCAAAGCGTTTCATGCTTTCCGCCAACGCCGCAATGTCGCCTGAGTCTTTCCTCAGGCGCTTTTTCACCTTTATGTCCTCGATGGGAACAAGCATGAAAACCTCAGTCAATCAGAGGATTGAACAATGGCGTCATTACAAAGCCCGATTCAGGAACCGCTTCGAGTGAAGTTTCATCGATAGCCGGAAGAACCGGAAGTGCTGCCTCTGGAACCGCCGTTTCCGGAGCAAATAAGGCATCAGGAAGCGATGGCAGTGCCAGTTCAGGCAAGCTCAAGGCAGGAAGCTGTAAATCAAGCGCCGGACTCGGATTTAGTGTGCCGCCGAATGGAACACTTCCAGCGGTTTGAGGCTGTGCAGGTGCAACACCGCGAGCGCGAGGACCTGTTGTACGTGCGGCACTTGCTTGCTGTTGTTCTTCCAACTGTATTTCCCGCAACAACTGCTCATCGCGTATTACAGGGAGCATAATGCTGCTTAAGACACCGCTTGTGTCGATGAACGCGCTTCCCATTTCAAGATGCGGGAGAACGAGGTCTATAACCCTTGTGTTACCGTGGTAGTCACAGAACATTGTCGGCTGTGTCCCCGTCAGGAAGGGCAGGGTGGTTTGCCCATGCGTACACTGGTCGGTGCGAAGAAGACCCGATCGGGTACAGATAGTTACTTCAGTGATGCCTGTTGCGGGGCGGACAAAATCCCTGAACGGAAGTCCAAGGTGGATTTCCCGCATATAGTTTGCCCAAACGGGACCTGCAAGGGTAGAGCCTGTGAGTGTGAGCCCGAGGGAGTTGCCGGGGCGGTCAAAGCCGAACCAAACAGCCGTCGTGAAATACGGTGAGTGACCGACAACCCAGGCATCCTGCCAGTTCTGCGTTGTGCCTGTTTTACCTGCCATGGGCATACGGAAGTTGTTGCCGTTTTCGTCCCTGAAAGTGAACAGTGTGCCCCAGCGGGACGGATTAAACAGCGTTCCATGTCCGGACGGACCGCGCTCAAGAGTGCGCTGGAGCATCCGGCTCATGATGAAGGCATTCTGCGGGCTGACGACTTGAGCGGCGTTGCCTCTCCGGCGCTGGTCAGCCCTGACTTCCTGTTCAATGTCCATTATAAGCCTTCCGTTACGATCTTCGATGGAACGAATGGCAATGGGGGTAACTTCCCGCCCCTGATTTCCAAGGACAGCGAAAGCTCTCGCCATGCGAAGCGGGGAAGTTGAATTGACACCGAGCGCCAGGGGGAATACCCTGGGCAGACGCCTGTTGATTTCATCCTGGTTGGTGTAGCCAAGCAAAGCGGCGGCGCGGTCGATTGCGGCATCAAAGCCAATACCGTCCAATATAGATACCGCCGGAACGTTCATGGACTGCGCCAGCGCGTCGTACATGAGCACCGATCCACGCCAACGTCCCATGAAGTTCAAGGGTATGTACGGCGTTCCGTCTTCGTTGTGGAACACGATGGGAAGGTCGTTTATTCTGCTTGCCGCCGTAAAACGCCGGCTGTCTATCGCCGCCGAATAGAAAAGCGGCTTAAACGCGCTTCCGGTCTGGACGTTCGCCTGCGTTGCGCGGATAAACTGATTGGTTTGATCAAAACGCGAGCCGCCTATAAGCGCGGTGATATGTCCGGTTTCGTTTTCAATGGAAATAAGCGCGCCTTCTACCACAGTCTGTTCAGCCGCGGTTCTGCGGTTTGCAAAACTCACGCTGGTCGCCGGCTGAAGTTCGGGAATACCGAAAACGAGCGCCGCTACATCCAATACGGGGTTTAGGATTCTGTCGTAATGGCTTACCGCCCGCTGCTGATTTTGGGCGTTTCCGGTTGAATGAATTTGATCCAGACCAAAGTAAAGGGAAATGAGATCGATGATAGGCCGCCAGTTTTGTTCGGCTACCTCAAGGTTCCTGCTTGCCGAACGGTTAAACTCGGTATTCGCGCGGGCAAGACCTTCAGCCATGAAGCGTTCGGCGGCTTCCTGGTGGCGCATGTTCAGCGTTGTGTGAACGGTGAACCCATCGCGGTGGAAGTCCATCGCGCCGACCATCAGGGAGTTAAGCTCGCGGCGAACGTACTCGCTGAACCACGGCGCGGCATCCGCCCGAAGGAAGTACGCCGCCACCGAAGCGCGCGTGAAATCGTAGTTTGCCCAGAATTCCGCAAAAGAAGCTTCGGCTTCCTGCGGCGTGGTAAAGCCGAAGCCAATCATCCTGTCAAGGACAAAACGCTGGCGATCCATCGCTTCGTTGGGGTTGTTAAGCGGATTGTAGCGGCTGGGGCTGGAAGGCAAAATCGCCAAGACAGCGGCTTCGGCAAGCGTTACGTAACGTGCGCTGTGACCGAAGAAAAACTGGCTTGCGGCCTCCACGCCGAAAACGCCGGGCCCCATGTTTATCTGGTTTAAGTACATCTCAAGAATTTCGTTTTTCGTAAAGCGGCGTTCCATTTGTATCGCCCACCAAAGTTCCCAGATCTTTCGGCGCAAAGTCATTTCGCGCCTGTCAAGGTGGAGCGTTCCGGCAATCTGCTGGGTGATGGTTGAGCCGCCGCCCAGGTTTACACCCGTCAACTGCCCCCATGCCGCACGCGCTATTGCCCGCACACTAAAACCCCGGTGGTTAAAAAAGTTCGGATCCTCGCGCGCCAAAATCGCGTCTATAAGGTGTTGAGGCAACTCTGTCACTGTGACCAGCGTGCGTGTTTCCTCGGCAGCGAACTCGGTGATAACGTTTCCGCTTATGTCCAGAATTCGCGACGGGAGCGCCGGCGCAAACTCAAGAAAATTTTCCTGGTTTCTGATGTTGGTTGTTTCGGCTAAAGACAGACCAAGCCCGACTCCAATCACCATAGTCAAAACGACTGTCACAGCCGCCAGTGTGCGTATAGCAATCCCGCATACAATAGAAGAACTTCTTGAACTCATACCCTAAGAGTACGATACTGAACGAAAAGTTGTCAAGTGCTTTTTTCCCCAATCTCTACTTCGAGGTTTCAAAGGCAAAAGCATAAAAAAAGCCTGCCGCAATAAAATCGACGGCAGGCCCTGCCCTTGAGGCATATCGGCCATACAGTGATTGGGAGGGGAACTGTACACCCGATGTTTTAATATCGGTGCGCCGGTAAAATTACTTGAGGCATTTCCAAAACAAACACTTAAGTGGTCAAACGCTGCCGGCGCTTAAAAATTTTCCAACGGCACATGTTTGTCAAGCATATCCGGGATGACATAAACAAGTGTGCCGCTTTGCCTAACCCGAAGTTCGGCAAAGCCTTTTGTGACAAGCGAATCAAGAAGCTTTTGCGCTTCTTCCATGGGGATGTTAGCTCCCAGAGCTACATCGCTTATAGAGAGTATACCATGATTTTCCTTTGCAAGCTTTAAAATCACCTGTTCAGGACGCTCTTTTTCAGTTTTTTTGTTCTCCGTTTTTTCACCCATAACGCGAAACTCCGCGTCATTTGCATAGCGCCAATTGCCCTGCCCCGCGCTACCGGGCATTGAGGCGGGTGATTCATATTGCCGCCTAATCTGATCGAGCAAGGCTTTGCGCAGGTTCGCGTCCCTGACTTGTCTTGGCAAAGTTATGAGATCATAAATTGCGCCCAAGCCGAAAAAGCCGCCTGTGAACATCCACAAAAGCCCTGTGGGAATTTTCCCCAGATAAAAACGGTGAAAACCAAATACCCCAAAGCCGGAAAAAAGCCATAAAATATATGCCACAATCACGCTATACATAGACCATTATTGTACAGTATTTGAGCGGACTTTCCAATCCTTATCTTTTAGAAATGCGCTTACAGAAAAGCCACCACAAGGCGCTTGAAAGACGGTTAAGGGCAAGTATTATGTCAGGGCGTTCAGTTTCAGGCTTTTCGCCTACGCCTGAACCGGGGCCGAAAATACTCACCGCCAAAAGCTCAACTTCGCGCGTTTTTGCACGCAGTGAGTTTATGGCGGCGGCAAGAGGCCCTTGCGAATAATCAGGTAAAACGGCTTTACCGAAAATGTCTTGCGTGTTGTGGCTTTGGCGGTGCAGAGTTTCGGCGTCAAGACCAAACAAAAAAGGCGGCGATAGCGGCGACTCGGTAACTTCAGCGTACATTATTGTGCGCAGGTAATCAAGAATTTCGCCCAAGTGCGAACAAACTTCACTTTCACCTTCCGCCGCCGCCAATACCTGCGCTTGAATAACTTCCGCTTGCAATGTGTCGATGCGCCCGCGAAAAGCTATGCATCGGTGAGTTTTGCTGACCAGGCAGTTTCCCCTAAGGCTCGTCATGTATTCAGCTTTTTTCACATCATTCATGGTTTCTCATCATAACAAGATTATCTTCATAACGCCATATCCGCTTGACTTTGCCTCAAAATTATTCGCTTGACAATCTTGAAAAAAACCGTATTTTCGTATAGTCTTTATAGACGTGGAGGTTTTATGTCTAGCATTGCCTATATTGATGAAGAAGACGGAAAAAAGCGGCTTATGAACAACAGCAAGCTTTATGCTAAAATTCTTGCAAAATTCAAATCTGATACAAACCTCGACAACTTGCTTTCATCCATCGCTGACCAGGACTGGGAACAAGCGCAAGCGGCAATACACGCCATAAAAGGTGTCGCCGCAAACCTTTCTTTACCAGAGCTTTTCAGGCAGTCTTTGGATGTGGAAACACAGCTCAAAAGTAAAGCGCTCAAAAATGAATCACTTGAGAATTTCAAACTGTGTTTTTCACAAACATTGGTGCAAGTTGAAGAAGTAATAGCTGCCAATGCATAATGCTAAAAATCCTTCAGTTCTTGTTGTTGATGACAGCAGATTGAATGTAAAAATTTTACATGAAATTTTACATGACGAATACGCTATAATGACTGCCGACAATGGAAAGCAGGCTTTGCAGGTGCTCAATGAAGCGAAAGAACTTCCCAATATAATTTTACTTGACCTGCAAATGCCGCAGATGTCAGGAAGGGAAATGTTTGATATCCTTATGGCGGATGAGACTTTAAGAAAAATACCGGTGATTTTTATAACCGCCGACAGTAGTTCAGAGTGCGAACTGCTTGCCGCGGGAGCTGCGGATTTTATCAGCAAGCCTTTCTCGCCAAAGGTTGTTAAGCTTAGGGTTCACAACCAAATCGCGCTGAGAAGTTATCGCGAAAGTCTTGAAGTTCTGGTTGCCGAAAAAACCAAAGAAGTGATAAAAAAAACTGAGGAGGCAAACCATGTTTTGGGAAGCGCCCTGCAAGGTCTTGCAAACGTGATTGAGCATCGCGACCTGGAATCAGGCAGCCACGTTAAACGGACGCAATTTTACGTTGGGGCACTTATTAAGAGGCTGATTTTGTCCCGCTCAAAATATTCGGAAAATCTTCTGAAAATGCAGCCGGAGTTAATTGTAAAGGCAATGGCGCTTCATGATGTTGGAAAGATAGCGATTCCTGACCGCATTTTGCTTAAACCCGGCAGTTTATCTCCTGAAGAATACGATGTCATCAAAACGCACACGATACAGGGCAAGAGAATCATTGGCGAATTGGGCGATATTAATGGTTCGATGTACTTGAAACACAGCGAAGATATTTGCTACAGTCATCATGAGCGCTGGGACGGGAAAGGTTATCCGCAGGGGCTTGAAAGCGAGGCGATACCGCTTGTTGCGCGCCTTGCGTCTTTGGCTGACGTGTACGACGCGCTTGTGTGCGCGAGAGTGTATAAAAAGGCGTTTCCCTACGATGAAGCCGCCGCAATGATCGCGGATGCCAGGGGGACGCAATTTGATCCGATAATCGTTGACGCTTTTTTGGCGATTGAGGATGAGTTTAGAAAAATTTCTGAACATAACTTATGAGGAGAAGTCATGATATTTCCGTTAAAAGAGTTGATCGAGTATGACAAGAATATGTATGAGATAACCGCCGCGTCTTCCCGCAGGTCGTATCAGCTTTCCATGTTGTACGCCGCGCAGGATGATGATGCTTTGTACTGGATCGATGAAAACGATGGTAAAGTGGTCTCTCTTGCAGCCCGCCAGGTTTTTTTCAGGCAAGTGGAATTCCGCCTGGATTCGGAGTAGAAATAAATTATACCCGTACTCGTTCTTTTCGGTGCTACAGCTTCCGGCAAGACCGAACTGCTTGAGAAAATTTTAACGCTCAATTCCTTAAAGGCAGAAATTATCTCTTCTGACTCCATGCAGGTTTACCGCGGCATGGACATAGGAACGGCAAAACCTTCCCTAACCCAGCGGGAGAAAATACCGCACCATCTTATCGACATATTAAACCCCGATGAGCAATTTAACGCGGGCGCTTTTGTGCGCCTTGCCGAAGAAACCTGCCGTGCGGCATGGAGCCGCGGCGCGCTGCCTGTGGTTTCAGGCGGAACGGGCTTTTACGTGAAAAACCTTGTGATGGGTTTGGCGGAATCACCGCCATCCGACAAGGGCGTACGCCTGCTTTTGAAAAAAGAACTTGAAAACTCAAGCGCGCGTGATCTTATGAATGAACTTGCGACGGTTGATCCTGTAAGCGCGCAGCGCATTCACATAAACGATGAATACCGCCTTTTGCGGGCGCTTGAAGTTTACCGCGTTTCAGGCAGACCTTTAAGTTCATACTCATCTGCGTGGAGCGCTCAAGCGGGGGAAAGCGCCCGGCGGCTTGAAGACGGGCAGGTTGAAGACGCCCGGGCGCTTCGCTTTTTGCTCATCGGTCTTCGCAGAAGCCGCGAAGACTTATACCGCCGCATCAACGAGCGCACCGCCGCCATGTTTAATGCAGGACTTGCCGATGAAGTAAGGCGGCTTTATGAAGCAGGTTACACACCTGAAGATCCCGGGTTAAAGGCAATCGGCTATAAAGAGTTTTTTGTGGAAGATGAAGGCAAAACGTGGCGGCTTTCCGCCGACATGGACGGAGTGCGGGCGCTTGTCGCGCAAAACTCAAGACGTTACGCAAAACGGCAGATCACGTTTTTCGCCTCGCTTTCGGATGTGAAATGGGTCGATTATTCAGGCGTTTCACAGGAGGAGACGGCAGCTATCGTGCGGCAATATGTACGGGAGTTTGCGGCTGGTTTTTAGAACCCGCTGCCAAGTATTGTCAGGCACGACAGAAATATTTTGCATTTTTTTTGCGTTTTTATTGATCTTCAAACCATTGGTGGATATAATATAAACGGTGGGTGATTATCCGAAAATACCTACAACTTAGCCTGTGCTGAAAAATCGGGGTTGCCTCATTAAGGAGTATGAGAACACACAGAACTGACAGGTTAGACATAACAAGCTCCCCACCCGCCGCCGCGCAACAGGCAACAGGCAACAGGCAACAGGCAACAGGCAACAGGCAACAGGCAACAGGC
>JAIRQD010000217.1:0-8566 GCA_031256655.1 Treponema sp. | reverse complement strand
AAAATGAAAAAAATAGTTCCACGTCCCGCCTCCTCCAGCAATTCTCATTTTGACATAACTATGTTGTGTAAATACCCTTAACAACACCCGGTGAGGCGGATAGGAGGGACTCGTCGCCCGCTTGGGGAACCCGCGCCGGAGCCGGCTTTCCTACAGAAAGCTCATCGTCTCCTCTGCGGGGAATCCTGCGCAAATGGGCTCCTCACCCTCCGATCCGCCCCCTTGCCCAAGGGTTAAGCTTTTGCGAAAATCACTTGATGACTGCCGAACAAAAAACCACCCTTGCCCGATTCCTTGATATAACAGGGGACTTCCTCAAAGACGGCCATGCCCGAAACAGGGAAGCCTATGTTTTTGCCGATGATGAGATGCCGCCGCCTAACGCAAAAGCGCAAACGCAAACCGCGGCAGAAACCGTTTTTTCATCCCTGCCGTTGGCGTATCAAGTTGATGAGTTTGAGGCATCGGAGCCGGCGGCAGAATCGGCGGCGGAAACTCAAGCCCTAACTCAAGCCCCGCTTGAAGAAAAAACGCTGCAAGAAATCGCCGCTGACGTTGCCGCCTGCCGCGCCTGCGCCCTTGCCGCAACAAGAACTCACGCGGTTCCAGGCGAAGGCGCGCCCAAGCCCCTCGTGCTTGTTATTGGCGAAGGTCCCGGCGCGGATGAGGACGCATCCGGGCGGCCTTTTGTCGGCAGGGCCGGGCAGCTTTTGGACAAGATGCTTGCGTCAATCGGGCTTTCAAGGGAAGAAAATTGCTACATAGCCAACGTGGTGAAATGCCGCCCGCCTAAAAACCGTGACCCAAATCCTGAAGAAACTGCCGCCTGTTTCCCGTTTCTGCAACAGCAGATAAAAACCCTGCGCCCCCGCGTGATACTCTGTGCGGGCAGGGTGGCGGCGCAAAACCTACTGAAAACAGGCAAGGGGATTAACGCTTTGCGCTTGACCTTCGCGGAATTTCACAATCAGGAAGATAGCGAAGAGGCGGAAGTTATCCCCGTATTGTGTACGTTTCATCCAAGCGCTCTCTTGCGGGATGAGTCCTTAAAGCGCCCGGCATGGGAGGATCTCAAACTCCTTCGAGCGCATCTTGATGCAGCCTCCGGCGGCGGGGAATAACCTTGCCGTACTTTGAGCTCAT
The DNA here is from genome assembly GCA_031256655.1 of Treponema sp. Taxonomy (GTDB): domain Bacteria; phylum Spirochaetota; class Spirochaetia; order Treponematales; family Breznakiellaceae; genus WRKT01. The sequence goes on along the minus strand of JAIRQD010000217.1, from coordinate 7,423 downwards.
TTTTAACATTCCTTCAGATCGGGCTTTCAGCTATAGGGCAGATGAAAAAGGCAAGGCGGCTTTTGGTAAGCGGGCTATGGTTCCCTTCGGCGGGAGAAATTGCCTGGGTTATATTTCAGGCGTTAAAGACGAGCCGCCTTCAGGCATAGCGGAAGACACGATAAAAACAATTTCCCGCGTTGTTGACCCGGAACCGGTTTTCGACGAGCGCGACCTTGAGCTTGCGAAGTGGGTGTCCGGTTTTTATTTCTGCTCTCTGGGGCAGGCGCTTTCGGCGATGATCCCATCAGGCAAACGCACAGGCGAGTATGCTTCGCTTGCTTCGGAGGACGATTTCCCGCCGCCGCCGCTTGAGCTGTCTGTTGAACAACGTCAGGCGCTTGAGGAAATCATCAAACCCGATGCGCATCAAACCACCGGTTCGCACCCGCTTTTTTACCTTTACGGCATAACAGGTTCGGGCAAAACCGAAGTGTTTCTGCGCGCCGCGGAGGCGGTGCTTGGCGAGGGAAAGTCGGTCATTTACCTTGTGCCGGAAATATCGCTTACCCATCAGACGGCTGACGCAATAGGAAAACGTTTTGGAGCTCAGGCGGCGACAATTCATTCAGGTTTAAGCCCAGCGGCGCGGCTGACTGTGCTGATGCGGATACGGCACAGCAAGGAGGCTGTCATTGTGGTCGGACCGCGTTCGGCGGTTTTTGCTCCGGTAAAAAATCTGGGGCTTATCATCATTGATGAGGAGCAGGACGGATCGTACAAATCGGGAAATACGCCCCGCTACCATGCGCGGCAGACAGCGATGAAGCGCTGCGCGTCTTCCGCCGCCCGTCTGGTGATGGGTTCAGCCACGCCGTCTGCCGAAGCGTGGAAGCTCATGCAGGACGGGGCGATAAAGCGGCTTGACCTCACCCGCCGCCTTTCAGGGGGAAGCCCGCCTGAAATAATACCTGTAAATCTCGCCAATTGTCAGGGCTGTCTTACGCCGGAACTGAAAAACGAAATACGCCTTACAAGCCAAATGAAGCGCCAGACAATTCTTTTTCTCAACCGGCGGGGCTTCGCGTATTTTTACCACTGCGGCACCTGCGGATATGAGCTCATGTGCGAGCATTGTTCGGTTTCCCTTACGTGGTACAAAAAACGCAACAGGGCAGTCTGCCATTACTGCGGATACTCCGCGCCGCCGCCGCCTGACTGCCCCCAATGCGGTTCTGTCGAAGCTGGATTTTCAGGTTTCGGCACGGAGATGATCGAGGAGGAAGTGCGCAAGACGTTTCCGGATTTGCGGATAATGCGTGTCGATGCCGACACAACCGAAAAAAAGGGAAGTCTAAAAAAAGCGCTTGACCAATTTAAGGCCGGGGAAATTGACATACTTTTGGGAACGCAGATGGTGGCAAAGGGGCTTAACTTCCCGGGAGTGCGTCTTGTGGGAGTTGTGCTTGCAGACTCTGGACTTCACCTGCCGGATTTTCGCGCGGCGGAACGCACGTTTTCCCTTGTGGTGCAGGTGGCTGGCAGAGCCGGACGTTACTTCCCCGACGGCAAGGTCATCGTCCAAACCCTGCGCCCCCGCGATCCCGCAATCATGAAATCCTGCGCCCTCGACGTTGAAGGCTTTTTTCAGTCTGAGCTTTCCCATCGCAAGGAACTTAAGTTCCCGCCGTACACCCGCCTTATCCGTTTCACACTCCGCTGCCGGGACGAGGAACGCGCGATAAATGCTTCAGCCCGCCTTGCATCTATCGTTTTCTCTCTCCTGCCGCCGTCCGCTGATGCTCTTGGCCCAGCCGAATGTCCCTTGCGCGTTATTGCAAACCAGTACCGCAGGCATATTACTTTGAGGGGGAAAAACATGGCTGCCCTGCACGCCGCCGCAAGCGTTATGCTCAAACGTTATGAGGAAGGCAAAGACAGCCGTGTGTATCTTGAGGTTGATGTTGATCCGGTGAGTCTATTGTGACGGATTTGGCGCGCAGGCGATTTTCCCCAAAAGCCGCATCCGCCTTTTTTCAAGATCGCCTGACAATTTATCAGGCAATTGGCTTAATGTAAGCGCGCGGTCAGTGTAAAAAAGCGCCTTCACAAAATCCTTTAAGCGCCATTCTGCTATTTTTGCCATCACAACTGATGAACGGGGAAAGCCTTTTTCCGCCGCCGCCTTTAACAGCGCCTCGCCTGTTTTGCGATGTTCAGGTTCAGGGAAAAACTCAAAATACATGGAAAGCGTTTCCTTCCAAAAAACCGCAAGTGAATCTTCGTTTACATTAAAGCGCTTGCCGCCTGCAACCGGATCTTCAGAAATAATACAGAAGCTCAAAAAAATGCAGGCAAGCCCCGTTATATCTAAAGCATTATGATCGCAGACCGAAAGCAGTTGGGAGTTTTCGCCGCTTTGCAAAAACTCAAACCAAATGTCGGGGGCAAGCGCGCCTGAAACATCCCCGTCACGGCTTAGAGACAAAACGGAAACTTCAATTGTCGCCTGCGAGCAATTGGGAATTTGCCCCTTCCACAAACGCCGTGAAGGATGAAGCAGGTCGGCATGGAAATATTGCGGCGGTTTAATTCCGTTCATAAGACAGCGGGTTTTCAATATTTGTGAGTCAAAGTTTTTGCCGTTGTACGTTACCAAAAAAGGCGCTTCATCGGAAAATTGCGACACAACGTTTTCGATAAAATCACTTTCGCCCGGATAATCCAAAAGCAGGTATTGCGTAATTTCGATTTGCGGACTTGCGTTTGAGCTTTCGACAAAGCGCCCGAAAGCCGCAAGGAACGCCACAGTTCCCGCCCCGCTTGAAAGCCCCGTTGTTTCAAGGTCAAAAAACAATAAGTCTTTCGGGGCGGGAAAGCGGCCTGCGCGGGCAATGTCCGGAACGAGAATAGCAAGCGCCTTTGGAAAAACTTCCGGCAGAGGGAAAGCGAGATCGGCGCGGAAAACTCTTTTGAGCGTTTTGAAGCCTGATTCCGTCCAGCCTTGCCAAGAGCTTTCAATCCCGCTTTGCGCCGTTTCCGCACCTTGCGCGGAAACGGAAACCGGGGGAAGTTCTGTGGCGGCGCTTGAGCGAATGCGCCCAAGGCGGGCTTTTAAGTTTGCAGGCATGACAGCGGCTTCCTTTTATCCTGCTGCCTTTTTCGGTTTTATGATCGCGTCTTTTACGAGAAAACCGAACAGGGCAAGAAAGTACAATACAACAACAAGGAAAACCCACCACAGATTTCCCGGTCTTGGCGCTTGGGCGATGAGCAAAAGCAGCGGAAGCCCAAGTACAATTGCCGCCGATGATCCGATTACCAAATCATCGCCCGCCGGTGTTTTGAAATCGGAATCAATTTCGCGCGTCAAGATCATGCCGTTGGCTATTGTTCCGGTGAGCATTCCGTAAAACGCAAGAAACGCTTCATCTTTGTAATTTTTATAAATGAGCGGACACATGAAGCGCATATAAAACACGGTTGCAAGTCCGCCTACTGTTGTCATAATAAGGACGGGAATCCAAAGCGAGCCAAGCGTGGAAATCGAAACCAGGAAAAGCGCCGACACAATTGAGATGTCAAATGACGCACCTGAAATGCGGTTCATCATATATTTGTTGGGATATTTGCGGTGCATTATTCCTGATTTGACAAGGCGGCGTAAAATCATTCTCACGCAAATTGCGACAGCCGCCGCAAGCATAAACGCAAATCCCCAAAACGTAGGAATTAAATCGATGAGAAACGGAACACCTGTAAACCGGAAAAGAATTTCTATTGCAATGATAATACCAATCGTTATCAAGTACACACCTAAAACCATGCATACCTGCAGTGTGAATTTGTCGATTGATTCAGAAAGCGGAATTTCATCAGGCTCTTCTACGCTGTAACTTGAAACATCGCCTGATTTTTGGTACTCGTTCCTTGTGCGCTGGATTCCCTTTTTCTTTGCAACCATGTTGACCAAAATTATGCCGGGAATTGATGCCCACAAAAATCCCAGCGCTGCAATTGTAAGCCCGAAATTCCGCGCACCATGATCGCCCCAATATGCCATGTGCCCTGCGGCATCCCAAATAATGCCTGTTGCGTTTGCCTGCTGCGGCCCCTGCCCGAAACCTAGCGCAAGCATAATGCCTGTGGCTTCGTTTAGTTCAGGCATTATCGTAATTGCAAGCAGCACAGTCACGATGATGCCGATAATTCCCTGCAGCAAATATGTACTGATAATAAGGCTGCCTGATTTAACAGCCGGAACGTTTCCGGTTTTCACAGTACCCTGCCCTATCTCTTTTGTGTAATTATCCCGCTCGCGCAGACACAGCGCAATAAACCCAATAGGCAACATGTGATATACCATTGCGCCGAGAGTAATTGTGTTGAAAATATAAACACCTGTGATCGCGAAAACAATTTCTTTAACGATTAGTCCGACTAAACCTGCGATGACAGCGGTCGGCATAAGCGAGCGTCTGAACAGTGGAATCTTTCGCCGCATTACATTTGCCAAGAGGATAAATACGCAAACCGCGCATACCGTAATTACACCAAAAGATAAATTCTCATTGTCAAGATTTAATAGCCCGCCAAAAAAATTAGTGTCCACAAATACCTCGTTTATTAAAAATTAGAGTTGTAAAGTAAATCCAAAGATTAACTACTTGAATTTTCATTGCGTAAAATCCGCAAAGCTTCAATATACTTTTTCGCGCTGTACGGAGCATCGCTGTACGCTTCATACATTGTTCCGTTTTTAAGCGCAAAGGTTAACGTCATTTTCCCGACAACCGCAAATCCTGTAATCTCGCCAAGCGGGAAAATTTTTCCGGCACAACAAAGCTCATTGGCGTTCATGCTCATGGTTCCAATACCTGAAAACTCCCGCTTCTCGTTTGGCTTTATCACAAAAAGCTTTTGCTCAAGGTCAGAGAAAAATATTTTTTCTCCGCTTGTGTTTATCATTTCGGCAAGGCGCTTTACCTGCCATAAATCCCATTCTGTGATAGTCGTGAAGGGAAGATTTTTCCCCTCAAGAAAACACGTTTCGGTATAAACTGCGTCAAGCCCGCAGATACAAAAAAACCTGTTACCGCTTGATTTTATTGTCCCGATTTTTTCACAAAGCGGACACAAATACAGAATGCGCTCAATGTATTCGGCAAGTTCTTTCCCGCGGTATATAACGGGATTTTCCTTTTGCCGCTTGTACGCATCTACATGTATATCCCGTTTAATTATTGCGTAAACTTCTTCAACGGTCATGTTTTTTATTTTCGCCGCGGAATAGCGGCCTGCAACAGCGCCTGTCATTTTCCCTTGCCGCCTGTTTTTCGCCCAGCGCGGTGTTGTAAAGTAGCCGCCTTCAATGCGGAAGGTAATAAGCGCCGCACCGCTCATTTTAATAAGCTTCGCTGTGGAAATGGGAATGTGCCCGGTAAGCCCGTTGTAAGAGCGGTTACCTTCGGCAAAAAGCGCCACGCTGCTTCCGGCTTTTACCCTGTTAAGCATTTCTTTTAACGACGAAGTATCAGGTTTTACTTTGTTAAACGAAATAGGATCGAAAACAAACACCAGAAACTTTGACAAAAGACCTTTTCTGAATGCGTGCTCGCTTGCCAAAAAATACATGTGGCCTGCAAAGCCAAGCGCAACCAATGCGGGATCAACATCGGCGTTGTGGTTCGCTATTATTATAGACGGCTCATCAGGGCCGCTTGCTTTTACACAACTGTAACGCAACATGCGGGCGACAATTTTGGCAACTGTCGCTCGCATGAAGTTCATTAAAAATCTGTGCCGTCTGTAATGTTTCATTACCTGCCTGCCTGTTTATTCGTTGCTTTCACCGCCGGAACCAACCAACGCTTTAAGGAATTCCACGCTTTTACTTTTATTGCCGTCTGCCCCAACACAGGACGGACAGCCTGTTTTACACGGACAACGCACCGCCGCCGCAAGAGCTGATTTAAAGAGCAGCGCCGCTTTTTTTGCAAGCCCTTCGGCAAGCCCCGTTCCTCCGGGATACTTGTCGTAAATGTACAACGCGCTTACGCCGAAATGCGGATCGCGCACACGTTCGGCAACGCCTAAGTCGCGCGGGTCGCACAGGATGTAAACAGGCGCGATAAGTTTTATGAGTTGCCCGACACCTGCCAGCACAAAAGCGGCGCTTGCCTCATCCATCTGCGAAAGACTCAAACCGCCTCGAGTGCCATCGCCGAAAAGCAGGATGAGCGCGCGCGTTTGCATTTCCTCCTCCGGAATGCTGATGTCGCCGTAACCAATATTTTCGTGCGTGTGAAAACGTATCTTTTTGAACTTTGATACTTGGGCGCGCACAAGCACGTCTGATAAAACGCCCGTGGCGGCGGCGCTGTAAGAAAAGAAATCATCCTCTGACAAAACCTTGATGTCTGTTTTCACAAGCCCGTCTGTAAAGTAATTTACCTCTGCCTCGCGCACAAGGCACTTGCGGTTTTCAATGTCAAGTTTTTCTACAAGATACTGCTTTCCCCTGTGCATATACACCGCGTTATCAAAAATCAACTCTTTGGCGCTCGGTCTGTCCATTTCGCCGATCACCGCGTTACGTCCGGCAGTCGTGTCGATAATGACTACATTATCCGCCGTAGCCGAGCGCAGGCTTATTCCCTCGGCGGGGTACGAGCGATCCGCCCAATGCCATTTGCCGGCTGTGTGGCGGACAATGCCTTCTTCTTCCAGATACTCAAGGACATCCTTCACACCCTCGCCAAAACCGCCTTCCCCGTCGGCAAGTGACTCATCTTTAAACGGTAGTTCAAAGCAGGCGCACTTAACATGATCGGTGAGTATATACGGATTATCAGGGTCTATGCGGGCTTCCTCCGATGACTTGTTAAAAAACCAGTCAGGCTCATTCATGATAAACTGGTCAGTGGGAGATGATGAGGCGACAAACACCGAAACAGACGTTCCGCCCCGCCTGCCTGCGCGCCCTGACTGCTGCCAAAAGGAGTTAAAGGAACCGGGAAAGCCCGCCACGACCGAAGCATCAAGCCCGCCTATATCGATGCCCAACTCAAGTGCGTTTGTTGAAACAACCCCGTGTATACTGCCGTCCCGCAAGCCCGTTTCAATTTCCCGCCGCTCGTTGGGCAAAAATCCGCCGCGGTAAGGTTCCACACGAATCCTTGAATTATCAGTGTAAATATTTGCTAACGCCTCGTTTACGTAAGCGGCGGCAACTTCGGTTCTCACACGGGAATGGGCAAAAAGTATTGTCTTAATGCCCGCTTTAAGAAAGGCAAGCATCCAGCGGCGGCTTTCGGTGACAACACTGCGGCGTATTCCCTGCAAGGCATCCACCAGCGGCGGGTTGTACAGGACTATAACCTTTTCGCCCCTCGGCGCCCGGTCGTTATCCACCAGCGATACTTTTTCGCCGGCACGCGCTTGC
>JAIRQD010000215.1:0-4262 GCA_031256655.1 Treponema sp. | reverse complement strand
GCTTTACCCAGTCTATGTGCTCCTCAGGCGGCATATAATACAGCGGACGGTATTTTTCTGTATGTTTCAAGTTTAGGTTCTCCTGTGACTAAAGTCTTAGGAGTTTACCATGAGGGGGCGGGTTATCACAAGGTAGAGTGCTGGGGAGTCCGTTACGAAAGATTCGCATTGACAAAACCTTTAGGGCAATCAATGCGCAGGCATCAAGAACGTAGGTCAATTTGATGCTCCAAAACCAGCCAAGAAGTGCCTGTTATTGACTTTCTTCAAATTCGTTATCCATTCGGCGCGTTTCAAGAAGACTATCAACAGTGATGGGAGCGCCTTCGCAGAGAGCCCAGATTTTATCAAGCAATGAAACCCAACGAGTGCAGACTTGTTTCCGTGCCTCTTCCCCCAGGCAAACCCAACGCTTGCTGGCACACAAGGGAATTTCAGCAACTGCTACCTCCCGCGTACCCACATCCTATGCATAAACTAATTTGCCTTTGGCTTGTGGAATGGATCGCCCCATAAGTTGCGCTGTTTCAATCCAGTGGCTAATTGCAGTTTCGGCGTTCTGAACCGCTTCAACGTATGTTTGACCATCCGCCATGCATCCGTCCAACTCCGGTACTTCCGCGATAAAGGCGTTGTCTTCATTGCTCCAATATACTATGAGTTCGTAGTTATTCATGCGGAACCTCCAATCGGTATTTCACCACTACGTTTCGTACTTGCCTAACTTGATATGCCTTTGCTTGCGCCCCTTTTGGTTGTAAGTTAAGGATTTCGTCAATATCCTGCCTGTATAAGATATGATGATCTCCTTTAATTCGCTGATTAAAGCCCATAGCAAGCAATAAATGGGTAAGTTCAGTAAACCTGATAGATTGGTCGCTTCTTCCTGAAAGGATAGTTGCCAATAGTTTGTCATATTTCCCCATATATCCTCTAACACGCTATGGCAGTACGGAACAAAAAATATCCCATGGGTATACTTTACAGGATATTTTAATATCTATCAACGCTTGCTGGCACACAAGGGAATTTCGGCAACTGCTACCTCCCGTGTGCCCACTGATAAGCAGGCAGATGCACCAGTGATTGGCATTGGCGCATCTGCAGTCAAAACTTAAAAACCTTACCTGTTTCCGGCTGCGCTGGCTCCTGCAATGCGGCCAAATACATGAATATCAGCCAAGGCGTTTCCGCCAAGCCGGTTGGCACCGTGAAGACCGCCCGCTACTTCACCCGCCGCAAATAAGCCGGGGATTACCTGTCCTTGCGTGTTTATAACACGGGTTTGTGTGTCAATTTGTACGCCGCCCATGGTATGGTGTATCGTGGGAACCCGCAGACTGGCATAGAACGGTGGCTGGTCGATCCTGTCCCGCCAGGCTCTTCTGCCGAAACGATCGACCCCGGCTGCGACACCGGCGTTGAACTCGTCCACTGATCTGCGAAGGTTTTCCGGCGGAACACCCATCATGACAGCCAATTCTTCAATTGTGGCGGCGGAGTAGGCTCTGTCGGCTTCGATAAGCTCCATTACGGTTGCACCAAAAACGGTCCTGGTATTGTGTGGATCGGGGAAAACCCTACTGTCAACGACCATCCACATCATTGAATCAGGCTGCTGAAGAAGAGCGCTGACCATATCATCACGGCGTGCATTTTCGTCAACAAAACGGTAACCGTTGTTGTTGATCATAAGGTGTTCGGCCGGGTCTGCTGAAAGAACCCCTGTAAGGGTTCCGGTTCTGGGATCTCCTGCATGAAGAAGCTGTATCCACTCCATATCTATAAGGTTAGCACCAACTCTTTCTGCCATGACGATGCCGTCACCGACAGCGCCGGGGTGATTTGTAGTGTGCGCGTGAAGCAGGCTGGGCCAGTGCTTGTTATACCGCTCCCTCATTTCCCTGTTGGCTCCAAAACCACCGGTGGCAAGGATAACGCCCCTGGTGGCAATGATGGTGTAATTTGTATTTGGACCTGTTGCCCTGACCCCTGTTACCCTGCCGCCCTGGACGATTAATTCAGTGGCTCTTGTATCCAGTTTCAGCGTAATTTGATCGCTATGCCGCTGGATGTACCTTACTCCCATATCAATGAAGCCTGTTCCCAAAGGCATCGCAGGGCGGTTGGCGCGCGGCCAGAGACCTCCGGCGACGGTGAATATTCTTATATGGATGTTGGGATCAGTTGACCACTGCATTCCGTTTTCTGTCATCCAATGCCGTGTATTCACAACTTCTTCTGCCATAATCCTGATAAATTCAGGTTTTCCTACACGGTCACCGCCTACATAGGTTTGCAGCATATGCCATTCCACACTGTCAAAAAGCCCCGGTCGGTTTTGCGCGACATGATCAGCAAGCTGCCCTCTAACCGTCTGTTGCAGTTCCGCTTCAAATGCGCTGTAGGGAGGCGCATTGATAAGCGCCTGAATTGCGGCATGGTGGGCGGGATTCATGGGATGCTGTGACTGAAGTTCAGGGTTAACGGAATTGAACGATTCGCCAACCAAAACAGTATTACCCCCGGCCATGGGCATTTTCTCCAATACGACAACTCTGGCACCATTTTGCCGGGCGCTCATAGCCGCCGAAAGCCCAGCGCCGCCTGCGCCAATAACCACCACATCGGTTGTTATATTCACATTGGCACGCCGCGCCGCTCCCCTCGCCCTTCTTTGCTGCTGTAGAGCTGTCATGTTCACTCCGGATTGCATTAGGGCCTCGGTTGCTGCTTGCGTAATGGCAAAACTGGTGAATGTTGCGCCGGCTACCCTATCTACAGCCAGTGTTTGCCCGCTTACGATAGCCTGTGGAATGCGTTCAAATGCCAGCGCAACCAATGGAAGGTCTATGGTTTCGGTATGTTCTACAACCCTGACCTCCAGAATTCGCCCGCTGTCAACACTCACTTCCACTGTCAGACCAGCGCCATAACCCAAAGCCGTACCGCGGTATGTCCCTGGAATAAAGCTAAGCCTGCCGGGCGTGGCACAGGCGATAATGCCTGAAACCAGCGCAGCAACCAAAAAACAGAAAAAAATACGCTTCATAATTTTCCCCTCACTTCTAACATTTTAAACATCCACCCCACAAGGGCTGGTTTTACACATATTCAATTGATGTATCACAATTCATTTTGCGAGTTTTGCAAGAGGCTCATCTAAAAGCGCCATCCTACTCCAAGCCTGATGATTGCACCAAAACCGCCGCGAGCAGTATATCCCAAAAGTTCCATGTCTCTGAAAAAATTTGCTGGGAATCGATAATATCCCAAAAGCGAAGCCCTGAAAAACATAATAGAGGAAATTTCAACATCCCCGCCAACCCCGGCTTTGAACCTAAGCGCATTTAAGTCACTTGCGCTCCACGGTCCCCCTGCCAAAGCATTATTCCCGTCTTCGGTAAACGAGAGTACAATGTTGTAGCCGATACCAAAAAGCGGAAAAACCACAAAGTTGTTTGAGCCAACACTAACGGGGATTTTACCCAAAAGGCTTATATCCGCCCTGGTGAGTAAATAGCCACCTTCACTTCTGCGAACGTTTTGACCAAGTCCAATAACTTCCCAATGATGTCGAAGCGGTCCTGCCATTAATCCTATTGACAGTTCAGCATATGTCATATCAAGAAAGAAAAATCCGCCAAAGCCTGAAGCATTCATGTGTATTGATTGTGAAAAGCCTTGTTCACTAAAGCTATCCCCGCCAATTCTTCCGCCGTCAAACACTAAGCCGCCGCCTGCACTGATATGAACCGGTACTTGAGCAAAAGCTCCTCCTATGGCGAATGCCGCGAGAACCAGAACTAAAAACAATCTTCTCATAAAAACCTCTTTTGCAGCACCGACCCTTCGGCGGAACCACAGTGATTAATCCGCCCTTACAGGTAGTCCCCCAACGGAAGACAATTTTGATCAAGTCGTGTGTATCGTGTTGTGTTGTCTGCCGCGTTAGTGCCGCCGCTTTCATGAACTGTTATGACAATCATAGTAGGAAACCATTTTTTTTAATTAACTAAAGCTTAAAACAAATGTAATCTTTTCACAATATCTGGCTTATATATTTTTTGTATGGAGTAAATTCTATAAAAAGCGCTTTTTAAGCGCCCGCTTGAAAAGCACCCGCAAGCGTGCTGCGGGCAATTCTCACTGCCCGCAGTCTCCGCCAGCCGCCGCTATCTCCGCAGCCCCGGAATCAGCCCTCGAATTGACTCATCATACATCGCGTAGGCGTGTATTGCCGGCCTGAAAAAGTTACCGTC
>JAIRQD010000208.1:0-6497 GCA_031256655.1 Treponema sp. | reverse complement strand
AATGTGGGTGACTGGAGTTCAGACGTGTGCTCTTCCGATCTAACCAATTCCGCCGGTTCTGGCTTCCGGATTGAACCCGTTCCGGAATGTGGCGGTAACATACCAAGCTTGGCAGTTCCGGCAGCCGCCGCGCCTCACGCGGGCAGTTCCATCAGCCGGACCAACCGGATCCGTCTCGGCAATGTCCGGATATGGACCGTACCAGTCCCACATCCACTCATACACATTCCCGTTCATGTCGAAAAGCCCAAGGGCGTTGGGCAATAAAGAGCCCACCGGATGTGTTGTCCCTCCGCTGGTTTCCATAAGCCACGCTACTTCTGCGACATTATTGCTTCCCGCAAAGGTGAAGTTTTCCCGGCAAACTATTCCTCCCCTCGCAGCGAATTCCCATTCCGCTTCTGTCGGAAGGCGATAGCCGTTCGCTTGGCGGTTCCATGTTACGGCGGTTCCGCTTATGGTGTACACGGGCGCAAGCCCTGCCCGCTCGCTTCTGGCGTTGGCAAACTGTACTGCATCAAACCAGTTGACTCTTTCCACCGGAAGGTTCCTCCATGCTGTTCCTCCGTCTTCTTTGTCCCCCTGAAAAAGGCTGGGGTTCTCGCCCACCAAATCGTACCATTCACCTTGCGTTACCGGGAACCTTCCCATGTGGAACGTGCTTACCGTTACACTGCGCATGGGGAGTTCGTTGTTATCCCGTACGCCGCCGTCGGGGCTGCCCATCAGGAAGGTTCCACCTTCAACCCTGATAAAGCCGTCTCCAATAGCCGCCGGTCTTTCTGTTTGCTGCCATGCGCCGGCGCATCCTGAAAGCACTGCCAATGCCGCCAGCGCGGCAATCCAAATTGTTTTCCTGTTCATGATATTTACTCCTTAGTTTTTTCTGTAAAAAAGCGGGACTGTTTTAGCAAGGCCGCTTCCCGCGCATGGCTAATCCGGTTTTCAGGATTGCCCCTAACCTGCAAGACCTTGAGTTTTGCGAAAAGCAAACAATGTTTGATCCAGTGCGGTAGCGCTGCTGGAACGGACACGGGCGATGGGGATGTTGTTGCGCTTTGCTTCTTTCACAACTCCGTTTACCATCGCGTGGGAAACGGTGCTGGTAAACAAAACCAATAAGTCAGGACAGCCCAGCTTTCCTTTCATCCCGTTTTCTTTAACAAATATTTTTGCCTTGCACCCGTAATTCTTGCATATATCCGAATACTGGCAGACCATACGTTCATTGCCGCCAACGATCACAATATTCATGTGTTTCTCCTATGCGTTACGCTGTCCGGACGATAAAAAGCGCGAAAGCGTTTGCCTTCGCGCGCTTTTTTTAGTGAATGTGACCGGTTTCCGGGCAAGGATCCAGCATCGTGATGTTAAGGCGCTGTCTCACTCCGCCAACGTTCCGTGTCCAGCTTGACCAGCCAAAACGGTTGTTTCTTGTGTAAGCCTCCATAGTGCGAGGCCCCGTAAGCCGCCATCCGGACAGGGGAATGATGGTTTCAATGCCGCCCGGTTCGATCACTTCGCCTGTTCGATCGTTGGTAATGCTCCATTCAAACGTATACTCGTGACCCACAATAATTGCGTGACCAAAAGCCGATGCGGCAACGGCAAGAAACAGCGAGGTTGCCAGCAAAATAGCGATACTATTTTTCATACTTCTTTTCATGTTACTTCTCCTTAATCAAAAACCGCCCATCAGTATGTTCCGGAATAGAAATAAAGTTAGCATGTGCTAACTATCAATAGGTTAGTTTAAGCTAACTTTTTTGTCAATAGATTTTTTTATTTTTTTTAAAAAACCGCTTGACAATAATAATAGAAGGCGGTAAATTGAAAGTGGTTAGGAATTCCTAACCACTTATTTTGCCTTAGAGGTTAGTTTAAACTTACCAAAAAGGGAGTATTTCATGATGAGCAATATAGAGCAAAAAGGCTTGAGCAGTCTCTACGATGCGGAAAAAATGGGCACGTTTCAGGTGGTTTCCACACCCGGAGCCGGGCTTTTGGAAAACCTCGGTTTGCGTACAGGTACGCACGTAACGCTGCAAAACCGCTATTCTATGGGCGGTCCCGTATTGCTGCGTGTCGAAGGCGCATATACCATCGCCCTGGGGAAGGATATCGCAGAGTGCATAACCGTCAAGGAAATTGAAGAGGCTTCATGAGTTTTTGCCACGACATTCAGCAAGATGAAAAAGTGCTGAAAAAACAAAATAAAATCTTACTTATGGGCAACCCGAATGTGGGAAAGAGCGTTTTTTTCACTGAACTGACGGGTGTTCGCGCATTAAGCTCCAATTTTGCTGGGACTACAGTCAGCTATATGGAAGGAACGTTTAAGTCCGGCAAGAAGGAATATACCGTAATTGACGTGCCCGGCACTTATTCCATGACTCCGACAAGCGAGGCGGAAGCCGTAGCCGTGCGCTTTATGGAAAGCGGGGCAAAAGCTGTTATTTGTGTATTGGATGCTTCCAATCTGGAACGCAATTTGCACCTTGCGCTGGAACTGCTGAAATATAACATCCCCACGATTTATGCGCTGAACCTGATGGATGTTGCCAAACGCAACGGGATAACCATCAACGAAAAACTGCTGGGGCAGGATCTGGGCGCGCCTGTTGTCCCGACAGTAGCCGTTAAAAAGCAGGGAATACTTGAGCTTGAAAAACAACTGAAAACCCTGCTTGACGCGGCGGAACAGCCTTCGCAAGATGGCCATAACGGCGCTTGCCCGTCCAAGTGCCGGCACAAAGAAGACGACACATGGGCATCGGCGAGGGAAATCGCCCGCCGAGTGAGCGGGAAAAGCGACACCAAACCCGGTTTCATCGATAAACTGGGCGAAAGCATGATGAAACCCTTCCCCGGTCTTCCCATCGCCTTTTTGGCATTGGCGCTGCTGGTTGGTGTGGTTGTATTCGGCGGCAGAGGGTTTCGTGCGCCTCTTATAATGCTTACAGATGGTTTAATCATTCCGTTTTTCAGAAACCTGTTTGAAACTATTTTTGCCTTTTTTATTCACGAAGGCGGGCATTTGTGTTACCGCTACCTTTATTGGGGCGCGGAAGGATTCGCGACAGCAGTCCGCACAGTTGCCGGTTACGGTTATGACGTTCCGTGCACAGCCGCCTGCATTTTCCTGAATGTGCTAATCGGGGAATACGGCATTTTTGTCATTAGCTTTCAGTGGATTATCGCGCTGATTTTGCCGTTTGTGTTTTCGTTTTATATCGGGGTTTCGTTTCTGGAGGATTCAGGATATCTGCCGAGAGTCAGCGTGCTTTTTGATAACATTATGCGCAAGCTCGGCGTTCAGGGCGGCAGCTTAATCCACGTGTTTTTGGCATTGGGCTGTGCGGTTCCCGCAATTCTTGGAAGCAGAACGGCGACAACCCGCAAAGAGCGCCTGATGATTGCCACGATTATCTGCTTCGCTATCCCGTGCATTTCCCAAATCGGGGCGTTGATTGCCCTGATGTCCGCTTTTTCGTGGTGGATGTCGCCTTTAATGTTGCTTTTTGCCATTTCACTGTTCGTTGCGACAGCTCTTGTCGCGGGAAAAATCATAAAGGGAAAAGTTGACCCGCTGATACTTGAAGTTCCCAATCTTCTGATGCCCGACCCGAAAGCGTATTTCAGAAAATTGATGATCCGCATGAAGCACTTCATGGTTGAGGCGGAAATTCCTATGCTTGCCGCCGTTGTTCTTGCCGCTCTCCTGGCGGGAACAGGTGCTCTGAATGTCGTGGCAGTGTACGCCCAGCCCATTGTCAGCGGCTGGCTTGGAATGCCTGAAGAGGGTGTTGTGGCGCTTATTTTGGGCATTGTCCGCCGTGAAATGTCGGTTGTCCCATTGCTGGCGCTTAATCTTACGCACTTGCAGGCGTTTATTGCAGGGGTTGTTTCGCTTATGTATCTGCCCTGCATTTCGGTGTTCGGCGTTCTTGCAAAAGAGTTCAAGATTAAAGTCGCGCTTCTTGTTTTCACAGGAACCATTGTGACGGCGTTATTTGTGGGAGGATTGATAAATCAAATTGCGCGATTATTTTTGTAGGAGGAACAGACAATGACGCACAGGATTATTGGATTTACACACGCGATTGAGTATCTCGCGGCAAAGTCAAAATTGTTTTACTGGTTTGCTTCTCACTATTACCGGAATGTAATTCAGCGGGAAATTGACCTTGCAAGCATAACAAGCGGCGATCATGTCCTTTGCATCGGCGGCGGCATTTGTCCGTTTAGCGCAATTTTGTTCCACCAGATAACAGGTGCCGAAGTAACGGTTATCGACAACAGCGAAGATTGCGTTCAGGAAGCGCAGCAGCTTATCGACCGTTTAGGTTTAAGCCGCCGCGTTCACGCGGTATGGCAAGACGGCGGCAATATAGATTTTTCGCTTTCAGATTTCTCTGTTGTTCATTTTGCCTTGCAGGTATTCCCCATGGAATGCGTAGTATCAAAAGTGAAAAGCCAAATCAACCCCGGCACAAAACTTCTGGTGCGGCGTCCAAAAAAATGCCTGAACGGGATTTACAGCCTTTTAACCGCGTCTTCGCTGCCCTGCTGCCGTTATGTAACCCACCAGAAAGCCTGCAACATAGGCAGCACTTTGTTGTACGTCAAAGATGAGCGCTTGCAAGATCGCTTGAAAGAATTTGCCGCATAGCTGGATATTACAGGAAAAACCGCCGATAAGAATAGATGAATATGCGGCAATTTTTTCCAGTTTTAACAGCCGGTTTCCTCATCGTTGCCTGCGCAAACTCACCTGTTCCGGAAACTCAAAGACCGCCGTTTCCTGTGCCAACGCTTGCCTTTAACGGGATACAGGCGGCAACGCCAGATGACTTATCGTTATCGTTTGCCCTCGCTATAGAAAACCCCTTCCCGACACCTGCTTTCGCTGTTTTTGATTCGTGGCGGGTGGAAGTGAACGGGCGCACAGCGGACTCAGGCTTTTCGCTTGATGGCTGGGACAGCGGCTTTGCTGTATCGGCGGAAAATACCGCTTCTTTTCCGCTGCAACTTCTTATGGATGTCGCAGCCCTTGCAGAAACCGGTCTTGCACCTGAAGACAATTACGAAGTTAAGCTGATTACAGTAATGCGTTTTTCAGGTGATGCCGAAGCCGCCGCTTCTTTTCAGGCGGCGCTGTATGACGGTTATAGTGCGCCTTTTGTTGTGTCAGCCACAGCCGCTTTTCCAGGCGTTCGTGCTCCTGTTTTTTCAATCACAGACATTGCCATTTTTCAGGCAGAACTTATCAATACGCGCTTTAGGGTTGGTTTGCGGATTGACAATCCCAACCCGTTTCCGGTTGAGCTTTCTTCCCTTAGTTATGTTCTGTTTGGCAACGGAAGGTTTTGGGCGGAAGGAATCGAGCGCAACATCATTGAGGTTCCGCCAAAGTCGTTTGTGCAGGGAAACGTGCTTCTATTGATGAATTTTATGGGAATGAGGCGGGAGCTTTTGGATCAGATTATCAACCTTGTTGATGTGAGCTATCGCTTTTCCGGTGCTGCTAAAGTGACTACGGGTATTGATCATCTTCCTGAATTCACCACCCGTTTTGATTTATACGGATTTTCGCAGGTGGTTGGCAATGAATGGTAGGAGCGAACACGGCAGTCTCGCAGTGCGCGAGGGTGCGTTTTTGCGTGCGTTGACAAGCCGGGTTTTTACCTTTATCATTTAGCCGTGGCTGTCCGCAATGGAGCCGGAGCGCAAAGAACCCCGGCAAGAGGTAATTCATCCGCTCAAAGGGGACGGGGGCGTCCGCCATCAAACACGAGAATAAGAAGGTATTTTACGATACTTTTTTGGCTCACTTTTATAATTGTCATTTACGGTCTTTTCCTCTTTAACCGCGAAACCATCACTGACAGCATTCAAATCATCAGAAACGAAAGATCAGAGCGCGAAAACGTTCCCGTTGCAGCTCCGCCGCCGGTTGTGCAGCCGCCAGCCGGCTTACCGCCGCCTGTGGCTGTGTTGCCGCCGCATGAGCCGCCGGCGCTCGTTCAACCGGTCATCGCCCAGCCGGAGCCTGTAACGCCTATTGCCGACATCGCGCCACAGCCGCAAATTGTAGCTCCGCCGGAACAGCCGCCGCAAGGCGCGATGAGAACGATTTACTTCACGCAGGTTGACCGCAACGGCATGGTTTTTCGCGCCGCCGTGAATCGCAGCGTTCCCATTACCAACACGCCGCTGACTGACACGCTGAACGCACTAATTGAAGGACCAAACGATGATGAAGTGCGGCGCGGGTTAATCACGCTCATTCCGCCGGGAACCCGCGTTCTTTCCGCCTCGGTTCGGGACGGGACGGCGTACATCAGCTTTAGCGAGGAATTTCGCTTTAACACTTACGGCGTGGAAGGTTATCTTGCCCAACTAAGGCAGATTGTCTATACCGCCACAGAGTTTCCCACCGTAATAGACGTGCAAATCCTCATCGAAGGTAACCGCCTAAGTTTTATGGGCGAAGG
>JAIRQD010000174.1:0-5896 GCA_031256655.1 Treponema sp. | reverse complement strand
TTGCAAAAAAATGAAACCGATCATGAAAATCAGCAAGCCGACAATCGGGACAATGATTTTCACCTTCAAACTTCTAAACATACCTGTCTCCTCATTCACACAGCAAACTGCTTAATCCGGCTGACAGGTAATTACTACACTATGTGTCGGGGGTGCATCAACCATTTTTATTAAAACAACGTCAGACGCGTGTTTTAATTTCATTAATAAATAGTATCTAACGGCGAGACATTACGGCTTGTTGACATTTGTTGCGGTATCGTGTACATTTCTGCCTAACGATGAAAGCGGTCAGGAGCTGGAAAAAGGATGACAGAAAACGATATTCTAACGATTGATGAAGTCGCAAAATATTTGCGGGTTTCAGAGCGGACTGTCTATGATTGGGCGCAGAAGGGCGAGATTCCTGCCGGGAAGATTGGAACTGTCTGGCGCTTTAAAAGAGCGGATCTTGAGAAGTGGGTGAACGAACGCTTGTCATCCAACAGGCTTGTCCCGCAAAACGGGAACATACACCTGCAGTCCATCCTTTCCCCCGATCGCGTCATTTTTCTCAATCACCAGGCGAAACGGGATGCGCTTTTGGCGCTTGTGGACAACATTTCCACATCTCCCCAAATAAAAAACCGCCAGGAGCTGGCGCATGAGATACTTAAACGCGAGGATCTTATGAGCACTTCCATAGGCAGGGGCATTGCGATTCCGCACATAAGGCTTGCTTCGATTACCGATTTGGTTGTTTCTGTGGGAATCAGCCAAACAGAGATTCTTGACTTTCAGGCATTGGACGAAGAACCTGTGCGCTTGCTTATCATGATTGGCGCTGCCACAAGTCAGCACGCTTATTACCTTCAAACGCTTTCGTTTTTCAGTTCCCTTCTTAAAAACACCGAGCTTAGAAGATCGCTTTTGGAAGCGAAAACCACCGAAGAAGCGTACAACATTTTAGCGGGCTAGATTCCAAAACTCGCCGGTTGGGATTGCCGCCAGTAAACACTAAAAAACCTTACTCAAAAATAATTCCCAGCCAATGCCCGATAACACTCATCTCTTGTTCGATAAGCCCAATGCCGACATCGGTGGTGGTTTCCGCCACGAGAAAACCCTGCCCATCCACAGGAAAGCGCGCGCCTGAACCCGGAAGGTACGCAAGCCCCATCGCGTGGCTGAAATGGCGGGAAACCATGATGCCTGATGGAATGTTTGCCTGCCGCAAAATGAGCGCCCAAAGCATCGCGCGCGAGTCGCAGTCGCCCCTTCCTTCAGTGACGGCGCTGACAAGGTTCACAAAATCGCTGCCTTCAAAATCGCGCTCGAAGGTGAACGTCTGTACCCAGCGCAAAAGGCTTTCAGCAAAATCGCGCTCGCCGCTTGAGTGGGCATTAAGCTCACGCTCAATGTGGAAGGCGGCATCCTGCAAACGATAAAACGAATCGCGGTAAATTGCGCGGTAAAAGCGCTGCCATGCCTGCTGCCAATTGTGCGCGTGTTCATAACGGCGAAGAAGCAAAAACTCCCGCTCGATAAGCGCCTGTGCCGCCTCGGCATCTTCTGTGAAAAATTGCGCCTGTATGTCCATGCCGAAAACGGGAACGCGCACTTGGGTTCGCCGTGGATACAGAAACTCCGTGATGGGGCCGGGCGCAAGCCTGTCTTGCACTTGCAGGGCAATTGAGTTAAGCGCCGAAAGATGGTACACAAGCAAGTCGTCCCTTTCAGCAAGACCGTACGCCAGCGCCAAGAGTTTTGGCGGCGCACTTCCCGGCACGTTTGCGGCGGCACCTGAACGGTTGTCTTCAAGCGTGTGAGCCAAAGCCCAGCCTGACATACGCTGTGTTTCACCGCCGGCTGTGGAAATTTCAAAGTTGAGTTCTATTACATACGCAGTGCGCCCGCGAAAATCAAAAGAATCCGTCTGCCCAGAGTTATTAAGCCTTTGCTGTACGTCCTGAACCAGGGCTTGCAGGTTGGGGTGGTGGTGCGGTCTGCCATCCGCGGCGTGATAAACGATAACGTCAAAGTGAGCGCCGCCGGTATTGGCAAAAGAAAAGCGGTCAATTCCGTTGCTGTCTGTAAGTTCAAAACTCACAGGCAGGTCAAGGGAAAAACCCCATGTCGGGGAATACAAAGGACCAACTGAAAAAGCAAACGAAGACAGAAATAAAAAAACAGTTGACAGGAATAGTTTTTTGGCGTCCATAATCCTGCGCGCCTAAATCTTAGTTCCCGGATATATCACCGCGTTTTTCTGGATAACGATTATTCCGTCAACAATATGGTAATTGCCGTAATCGCCGTCCGCTCTGTCTATGTTATCATCCACGCCTATGCGGCAGCCTTCCCCTATGCAGGCGTTCTTGTCGATAATTGCCCTTTTGATGAGCGCGCCTTTGCCGATGCCCACATTGGGGCGGCGTTCCTCCGCGTTTTTTTGCCGCTGCTCCTCCGATTCGTAATAGTCCGCTCCCATACAAATAACACCGTTAAGGCTTGAACCGGACTCGATTATCGTTCTTACCCCGACAATGGAATCGGCAATTGACGCGTTGGTTATGATGCAACCCTCTGAAGCAATTGACTGATTCATGTTACTGAAATTCATCTTTGAGGGGGGAAGGCAGCGGGAGTGCGTGTAAATCGGGTGCGCTTCATCGTAAAAGTCAAAACGCGGGCGCAGGGTGGTAAGGTTAAGGTTCGCTTCGTAAAAACTTTTGATGGTTCCGATGTCTTCCCAATAACCGTCAAAAATATACGCGTTTACTTTAATGGTGTTTATCGCCCGGGGAATAATTTCCTTTCCAAAATCAGGCATTTCATTTGCAAGGCAGGATTCCATCGCCTGGGCATTAAAAATATAAATGCCCATAGAAGCCAAAAACTCATCGCCTCTGGATTTATCCTTTTTCAGTTCCTTGGGGATCTTGTATTCACTTATATCCCGGTCAGGACCCGGTTTTTCAAGAAACTCCGTAATCACGTTATCTTTGTCCGCCTTCAAAATACCAAGCTGGCTTGATGTCGGACGGTCAACAGGCGTGCAGGCAATTGTTATGGCAGCACCTGATTCCTTGTGCTTTTTAAGCATATCGCGCAGGTTCATGCGGTAAAGCTGATCGCCTGAAAGAATCAGGTAATACGAAGGCGACTGATTTCTAAAATGAGGCAGGTTTTTGCGCACCGCATCGGCTGTTCCTTCAAACCATGTTGTGTGCTCAAACGTCTGTTCCGCCGCAAGAATCTCAACAAAGCCGCCTGAAAACATATCAAAGTTGTACGTTTTTGAAAGATGCAAGTGCAAGGATGCTGAATTGAATTGGGTGAGAATATAAATCTGCTTTAAGTTGGCATTGATGCAGTTTGAAATGGGAATATCCACAAGCCGGTACTTGCCCCCAAACGGAACAGCGGGTTTTGCCCGCTCTTTTGTCAATGGGATCAATCTTGTACCCTTTCCGCCGCCCAGTACGATGGACAGAACTTCAATCATCAAGCACCTCCTCACGAGATTTGATTTAGTTAGAACCTGACTAAACAATCTACAGATTGCGGCAGGCTCCAATCCGGGGCGCACCAGAAAACTTAACAGAAAAAGCGCTTTTCCGAAAAGCCTCTTTCAAAACTCAGATGCAAAGCCCGGATGCAAAACACAAATGAGATTTGAAAGATGCTTGTTTGACTGTTTTGAGTATAGAACGCTTTTAGTAATCTGTCGAGAGTAATAAGATTAATTTTTTTGCGTTTTTTTGTGATTTACCTTGTTTTTTTCGCCTATAGTGGATATAGTTACTACGGTAGGTAGTCATTAGAAAATATCTGCGCCCATGGAATTGCTTCGCAATTCCCTTGCCTGTACTGAAAACTCAATGTTACCCCCAGGTAAAACGCCCTCCAGCTTTCCTTTCGTGTGCCTTCATCCGGTCAGGATGACGGGGCTTTTTATAAATCACTTATAAGGAGTGTTTGAGATGAAAAACATGTTGAAGTTATCAGGAATCATCGTTGTAATGGCGATGTTTGGCGCGTGTTTTAGCCCCTGGGCAGGCGACCCTGGTTATATAACCATAAACTTTGGTGAATACACACCGGAGGAGCAGGCTGCCGTGCGTAGTGCCTCCGCGCGTAGTGCCTCCGCGCGTAGCGCCGTTACACCTGAAGAAATCCCGAACCTGACGCACATAATAACGCTTTACGGTAACGGCGCGGAGGTTACCGAAAGGCTTATAGGAGCAGGCACTATATCTATTTCTGTTTTGCCCGGTAACTGGAACATCAGAATACGTGCTGAAAGTCCTGAACAAAGGTTGCGGGCGCTGGGCTTTGAGCAAGTTAGGGTCGTAGGCAGACGGCAGACATCTGTAGAAATCGATATGATAAGCGCCACAGAAGTAACAAACCACGCCCAGCTTGCCGCCGCCATAGGCAGTGCAAGAACTGACGGCCTGGAAAAGATAATTGTTGTAACGCAAGATATAGTGGCTGCAAGCCAATTAACCATTGCTACAGACAGGCAAATCATACTTGCCAGTAATAGCAATGTGGTGATTCGCCGTGGTGCAGGTTTTGCCCCCGGCAATGATATATTCGTTAAGCAGGGTTCCGGAACGCTGACTGTCGGCAGGGCAGGATTTACAGGCGGCGTTTACGTTCAAGGCATGCCGGGTCTTTCGCCCCCTGCTTATTTTACACGGGGGCTTGATATCAGAGGCGATGTTCTTTACGGCAGATATTATTGGGCAGCTACAAATATTGTGATACCCCCAACTGTTAGGAGCATCAGGGATTATGCATTTGATGGTGACAACCTGACCGGTGTGACAATCCCCGGTAGCGTTGAGAGCATCGGGCGTCGCGCATTTAGGAATACCAACCTGACCAGCGTGACCATTACCGGTACTGTTCATAGCATAGGGTTTGAAGCATTTACGGTCAACAGAGTACTGACCAGCGTAACCATTCACTATGGTGTTAGGTACATCGAGCAAGGCGCATTTAATGGGAGCTACCTGACCAGCGTGATCATTCCTAACAGTGTTACGTATATCGGGATAGGCGCATTTCAGAATAACAGCTTGGAGTGGGTGACCATTAGCGACAGGGTTCAGAGAATCGAGAATTGGGCATTTACTTATAACTACCTGACCAGCGTGATCATTCCCAACAGTGTTAGGTATATTGGGGTAGCCGCATTTCGGGGCAACAGACTGACCAGCGTGACCATTCCCGCAGTCAGAAGCATTGAAGCGGAAGCATTTCAGAATAACGCCCTGAACACCATTACCATTGGAGCAAGCGTATACATAGGTGACAACTTTTCAATGGGCGTTTACGGGGCTGATTTCCGCGCGTTTTATGAAGGCACCAACAACCAGCTGGGTGGGACGTTTGTGTGGGCTAATGGAAGCTGGAGCAGGCAGCCATAGGGGAGAGGTGAGCGGGAGAGGCGCGACACATGGAAGCGCCTCGCAACGCAAGCGGCGGGTGCGCCGCCCGTCCGCTCGCATTACGGGACTGATTTTAGGAACACCACATCGGCAACGTTGTGGGTGTGCGTAGACAACGCACAGCAGAGGCAGGACAGCGGGGGTGAGTCCGCCGCCCGCCCTGCGGTGGCGCGGTACGGAAATTAATTTTCGAATTTTATCTCGCCGAGGACGCTAAGTAGCGATTCGAAAGTTGCGCGTTTAATCGTCATATGTACGACCAGCAATTTTAAATTTGACAAAACTATGTTGCGTAATATCCTTAACAACACCCGGTTGGCGGATAGGAGGGACTCATCGCCCGCTTGGAGGATCCGGCGAACCTTCGGTTCGGCAGAGCCGCCGGCTTTCCTACAGAAAGCTCATCGTCTCCTCTGCGGGGAATCCTGCGCAAATGGGCTCCTCACCCTCCGATC
>JAIRQD010000165.1:0-21676 GCA_031256655.1 Treponema sp. | reverse complement strand
GAGCAGCTGGAGAAGTTTTTACGCGATTGAGGCAAAAAAACGATTGCCGATTTTTTTGTGACATTATTTCGATAATGCTTTGATAATACTTCTTGCGGTAAACTGTTTTATCTCATCATGGCGCGGAACAGCTGTTATACTTTTCGTAGCGGGCTGCAAATATACATCATGCTTTTTTCCGTGGCGAACAAATACAACCCCCATCTGATTAAGTAATTTAAGCAATTCCTGCCTCTTCATGCAATTGTCAGTTTGCGAACATGATATTTAGCAAGGTCAAGGCATTCAAACATATCCAGCAACATTTCTTCCAGTTCCTCGATTGACTCTCCCTGAGTTACGTGCTGAGGGAAGTCCTTGAAGTAGCCAACGTAGCCGCCTTCATCGACCCGGCAATATACATATTCAAGTTCGGTTTCGGGTACTTTCATGACTTTTTCTCCGCTACATAACACTATAACACAACAAAAGACCGCCGTCTACGCTTTAGAAAAACCGCCCCGAAGAACGGCTTTTCTAAATGGTTGGAGTTTTTTGCATGGTTATTCGGATTGCGCAGGCAGGGCAAGCACGACCGCTCCCTATTCGCCAAGCACCCTCACAACAACCTTCCTTGCACGGGGCCCGTCAAACTCGCAGAACCACACCCCTTGCCATGTTCCCAGCAAAAGCCTGCCGCCTGAAACGATGAGCGTAACCGACGGTCCCACAAGGCTTGTTTTCGCATGGGCTGCCGAGTTGCCTTCGCCGTGACGAAATTCCCGCCTGTCAGGAGAGATAATGTCCAGCGCGAGCACCATATCACCGGGCACATCCTGGTCGGCGTTTTCGTTCACGGTAACGGCGGCGGTGGTATGCGGCACAAACACCACGCAAATACCCTCGCTTATGCCTGAAGTTGACACTATCCCTTGAACTTCAGCCGTTATGTTAAGCCACTCGCTTGTCCGTTTGGTGCGGACGCTGAACTCGCTCAAATGCGTCATGCGGATCCCCTTAAACTTTGAGTATACCACGTAAAACAGCCAACACAAAGTGTTGACCCGCCATTCGCTATTATGTTACTATTGTACCGTAGGTTTTATTTTTATTGTAAGGATGTTTTATGGATTCAATTATTTCGTCCCTCGGTCCAATGGTACGGCTTATGGCCCCTGCTCAGGAGGGTCAGGGAGGCGGGCTGATGACGTTCCTGCCGCTGATAGCTATTATAGCGATTTTTTACTTTTTAATTCTAAGGCCGCAGAAAAAGCGCCAGCAAGAGTCGCAGAAAATGCTTTCTGCGCTTAGAAAAGGCGACCGAGTCGTTACAATCGGCGGGGTACACGGGATTATCCAGAGCGTCCGCGAAAGTACCGTCATCGTAAAAGTTGACGAAAACGTAAAGCTGGAGTTTAACCGCAACGCCATTTCCGGAGTGATAAGCCACGGCCACTCCAAGGATGACAAAGAGGAAGAGGCTTCAGAGGAAGAAGAAAAGAGTTAACCATGAGTTCTCTGTTCTAAAGTTTGCATTTTGGAACAGAGATTTCTGATTAGCTTTATAATTTAGAGGCTTTTGCAAAACTTCAGTTTTTGCAAAAGCACCCTTAGATTTGGTGGAAAAAGTGGGCGCGAACCTTTGGTTCGACAGACCGCTTTTTCAAAAGCCGTTTGTGAAACTAACCGAGTTTTGCAAAAGGCTCATTTAACGTGGAGAAAAGTATGAGTAAACGCTTTCGGTTTGCCCTTATCCTTGGGATCATGGCTTTGTGTTTTGTTTTCCTGTTGCCTTCCATACGATGGTATTTTTGGACGCCCGTGCAGGATCAGGTTAGGGCGTTGGCGCCCCGCGAGCAGATACGCGCTTACGCGACAGAGCGCGCCAACACTCAACTGGAATATCTTATTTACCAGGCGCGAATTGGCGGGGATTTACCTGAAGAACTGTCCTTTTTAATTCCCCAGGCGCGGAGTATTTACAGAAGCACAAGGCAGCCTATCCCCGGCACTTGGGATGCGGCGGCTGTTCTGCGCGCGTTTACCCGCCAGGAAGCCCTAACCGCAATAGAAGCCCACCACCGTGAAGAGATTTTCGCCTTAAGGAATTTGCATCGAAACGCGGTGCAGCTTGGGCTTGACCTTTCAGGCGGCTTGAGCATCGTCTTGCAGGCGGATATGGATGCCCTTCAAGAAAGGCTTGGGCGCTCGGTAACCGATGCCGACAGGGAAGACGCTATGGAGCGGGCGCTGGATGTTCTTAACAGCCGCATTGACCGCTTCGGTTTGACAGAGCCGGTAATTCGCCGACAAGGCGCGGAGCAGATTTACGTGGAAATACCCGGCACCGCAGACCCGGAGCGCATCAACGACATAATTATGGGCAGGGGCAGCCTGAACTTCCATATCGTTGACAATCACCAAACTGATATTTTTAACGCGGCTTTCAACGCCAACCCGGGCGCTACTGTGGACGTTCACGGGAACCTGCTTAACCCGGCGCTTTTGCACCCGGATGTGGTTTTGCGGGGAGTTTTTGATCGTGACGAATACGGGCTTGACATTCAAAGGCGAAATGCCGCCGGAAACCCGATGTTTGTGGCGCTTAGAAGGGAGATCGGTCTTGACGGAAACCATATCCAGAGCGCCGAGGTGCGCCAGAACCCCGACCCGACCCAGCGCAACCCTATCGTAGCGTTTAATCTGGATTCCGAGGGCGGGGATATTTTTCACAGGCTCACTTCCGCCAATGTCGGCAATCCGCTTGCGCTTGTGCTTGAGGACAGAGTCAGGGCAGTCGCCACAATTCAGGTTCCTATTTGGGATCAAGTTTCGCTTACCGGATTTCCGGCAGACGAAGCGCGCAACATCGCCTTGATGCTGCGAACCGCGGCTTTGCCGGTGGAACTTGAAGTGGTAAGCCAGCAGAACATAGGCGCTTCACTTGGCGAGGACACCATCCGCCGCGGGCTTAACGCGCTGCTTTTAGGCGTTGCGTTAGTGCTTGCGTTCATGCTTATGTATTACAAGGCCGCCGGCATAAACGCCGTTGTTGCCCAGCTCTTAAACTTCTATATTATGTTCAGCGTTCTTTCCGCTTTCAACTTCACACTTACTTTGCCGGCAATCGCGGGTTTTATCCTGACAATAGGTATGGCAACAGACGCGAGCGTTATCATCTTTGAGCGGATGAAAGAAGAACTGCGCTTGGGCAAAGGCCGCAAGGCGGCAATTGAACTTGGATTTGGCAAAGCTTTCTGGGCGATTATGGACTCAAACATAACGACATTTATCGCGGCGCTGTTCCTTTCCCAGCTTGGTACAGGCCCCATCCGCGGTTTTGCGGTGGCGCTTGCAATTGGTGTATTCTCGTCGGTCTTTACAGCCCTTTTTGTGTCAAGGCTCATTTTCGACTTCGGCACTGACGTTTTGAAGAGCAAGAATTTGGCGATTAGTTGGTTCCCCATACGAGCGGAAAGCGAACCGGTAAAGGGCATAGGTTGATGAAGATAAACAGAATTATAAGGTTTTCAAGGTTTTTTATACCAGCGGCGATTATTTCGCTGGTTTTGGTTATTGTCGGCATTTCAGGCTTTGTGATGAACAGGGGTTTTAACCTCGGCGTTGATTTTCAGGCCGGTCTTCTGCAAGAGGTTCAGATAGCGTCCACCGCTTTCCGCCTCACCTATGACGGGCCCGGAACCGCTTCCGTCTCGTTAAGCCAAACCGCCCTCACCATCGTGATGACTGGCATCGGCGTTGAAGAGGCAAGTTACAGTTTCCCCTTTGCCACATATCCTACAAAAGCGGCTCTGGTTGCCGGTATCAGGCAAATTGCCGGAGTGGAAGTCGAAGATGTCGCCTCCCCCGCTATCAGCTCGCTGTGGCTGATTCAAAGCGCCCAAAGCAGTCCCATTCTCGAAGTTGAGCGCCCGTTTGTTGTTCATTACCTTCCGCTGGGCGCGCCTCCGGTTTCAATCGAGGATGTCCGGGCAAGTCTTGAGGTGCTCGGAATGGTGGCGGTTCAGAACTTGGGCGCGCCTGACGAACGGCGGTTTATGGTTCGTATGGAAGCCAGCGAAATTGAAGGGATGGGAGTTCCCACCGACAGAGTTGTCGGCGCTTTGGAAGCTTATTTTGGCGAAGGCACGGTGGTCGTAAACCGCTCGGACTTTGTCGGTGCGCGTTTTGCGCGGGACTTAACTGATCAGGCGGCGATCCTTTTAACCCTCACATTGCTCTTGATGCTTTTGTACATGACGTTCCGCTTCAAACTGCAATACGCTGTGGGCGCTATCATCGGCATTGTTTATGACGGCATCATCATCGTGGCATTTGTCGCGCTGACAAGGATGGAATTTAACACCATTACCATTGCCGCAATTCTTACCACGCTCGGTTACTCGACCAACAACACCATAGTTGTGTTTGACAGGATACGTGAAAACTTGCGGATTTTCCCCGATGACTCGTTCATCGACATTATTGACCGCTCGCTGACCGGGACGCTTGGGCGCACAATCATCACGACCTTTACGACGATGCTTGCGGTGCTGTCGCTGTTCATTTTCGCAACCGGTGCAATGCAGGATTTTGCGCTCGCCTTGATGGTCGGTATGGCATCAGGAGTGTATACAACAACATTTATCGCTTCAGGCTTTGTGTATTTCTGGCAGCTAAAAAAGGTTGAGAAACAAAAGCGCCGAATGTCTTTAGTTGCCGCGGGAGCCAAAGCATAAAAGTAGTCAGAGCAAGCGTTCTGGGATTTTGCATGGGAGTCCGCCGGGCTGTAGAAACTGCCTGGCGGGAATCCTCTGCACAAGGTGAGCGGGTTTTCACTATCGGGCCGCTTATCCACAACCCAAGCGTTTTGGCGGATTTAGAAAAACGCGGCGTAACAATTCTTGAACAAACTTCAATTGGTGCTGACATCGCCGGAAGCACCGTGATCGTCCGTGCGCACGGAATAGCTCCGGAACTGGAAAACGAACTTGTCAGACACGGAGCGCAAGTTGTTGATGCCACTTGCCCTCACGTAAAATTAAACCAGAAAAAAGCGCAGTCTTTTGCGGAACACGGATACCGCATTTTTCTTGCGGGTGAAAAAAACCACGGGGAAATTTCAGGCATTTGCGGCTATATAGCGCTTGCGGGAACTTCCGGCAAGGCTGTGAACTATCACGTTGTGGGCAATGCTTTGGAAGCGCATATTGCCGCACAGGCGGCGCAAAATTGTTCAGTACGCGAGGAAAAAACCGCCTTAATTGCTCAAACAACGATAAGTGCTGACGAATACTCATCCATTGCGGAAGCGATAAAGAAATTTTTCCCAAATGTAGAAATCGCAGACACGATTTGCGCCGCAACAGCGCAACGCCAACAGGCTTTGCGTAAATTATGCGGCAAAGTTGAGGCTGTGATTGTCGCAGGCGGCAAAGAATCGGCAAACACTCTCAGGCTTTTGTCGCTTGCCAAAGAATTGGGAAAACCGGCATGGCTGGTTGAAAAACTCGAAGAAATACCCGCCGAAATATCAATGTACGAAACTGTTGGTCTTTGTGCCGGAGCCTCAACTCCTGATAGTCTTATCAACGAGATTGAAAAAGCATTGGAAGCAACGCACGATGGTCGGACGGCTATCGGACAAAGGCTAAAGGCTTAAGTCCAGGTTTATCCCACGCTTCCGGTATTTTTGTTGGCATCCCTTTTGAATCAACAAACGCCCATGTAACTTTTGCATCGATGAGCAAATCTCCCCCCCGCCATATTTTTTGGGCGATAACACCTGATACCGCGCCTTTTTTGATCGGACACGACTCAATTACAAGTTCATCATCAGTCACAGCGGGCTTTTTATAATCAATCTCTACGCGCGCAACATAAACCCCATAACCGGATTTGACCATCGCGGGGTAATCAAATCCCACCTCTCTTAAAAGTTCGTAACGGGCATATTCCAGGTATTGCAGATAATTCGCGTTGTTCACATGACCATAACTGTCGCATTCATACGTGCGGACTTTAATACTACATTTACAAATCATAACCTATATTTTATAATGTTTCCTGTTATGTTTCAATATTGCCCGAAATGTGCTTTGAAAAATATAGTCTTTGACGGAAGAAAAGTCCACTGTCCTGATTGCGGCTTTGTCTATTTTCACAATGTCGCAACGGCGACCGGATGCGTAATTTACAACGGAGAACGTGTGTTGATGCTTGTCCGCGGCAAAGAACCCGCTTTGGGGAAGCTCGATCTCCCAGGCGGCTTTGTGGATCCCGGCGAAGGGGTTTTTGAAGGGCTTTGCCGCGAATTAAAGGAAGAGCTTGGCTGGGAACCGCCTTTAAAGTCGCAAAACTCACCTGCATCCGAACCTTTCACCCTTTTTGCGTCATTTGCCAATGTCTATCCATACAAGGGCATCACGTATAACACCTGCGACCTGTTTTTTTACGTCCTCGCGCCGGGTCTTAGCGAAAGCGACCTTTGCCTTGAGAAAGACGAAATTACCAGCGCTCGTTTTGTGAGGCTTTCAGAAATAAACCCTGACGACCTTGCCTTTGACTCAACGCGCAAGGCAATGAAAGCTTTCAAAGAACTTTAAGGAATCACTGAACAAAATCAATCAGTGATTCCTAAGGAATCACTGAACAAAAAGTAGAATTAATCAGTGATTCCTTACACATCCATTAGGCTTCACTGCAAAACCGCCATCCAGCGCTGCTGAATGGCGGCGGCTGCCGTTGCCGGTGTTCTCTCGCCTGAAAAAAGCGCCGCCAACTCCTCCTGAAAAATTTCCTCAAGCAAATGCGCCTGTGCGATTGCGGCAAAGTCAGTTGCCTGCTGCCCCGCAAGCGCAATCTCCCACACTTTGGAGTATAAGGGGTCAGCGATTGGGGATGTTGGCACGGTTCCGCCTGCACGATGGGCAAGGAACGGCGCCCTTCCCGCAAGAAAGGCGGTAAAAAGATTGGCAGCTTCCTTGTTCGGTGAATCAATGTGAATGCCGACAGTCCAGCCCGGGGAAGCAAAACGCGGTGTTACAAGATGATTAGCAGGCGGTGGAACAGCGGTGATGCTGAATGTGTCAATCCCCATACGCTGTCGGACAAGCGAAAGGTAGCTGCTTGGGGCGATCATAAACGCCGTTTTGCCTTCGATAAAATCGTTGACCATATCGCTTGTGTCTGCGGTAAACGCATTTTCTTCGATAAGCCCCGCCTCATTAAGCTGGGCAAGAAAACTTAGTGTTTGTATTACCAAAGGTGAGTTTACCTGCGGCATTCTGTTTTCACCGACAAGATGAGCACCCGCCGCCCAAATCCACGGATAAACCGTGTTGAAAATACCGCCTGGGTTTTCAGGCTTTAAACTTAAACCTAAAGCGACAGTTCCTTCGGCGGCTGCGGCAAAACTTATAAACTCAGCCCGATTTTGCGGGGGGCGAACAAGACCTGCTTGCTCCAAAATGCCTATGTTGTAAAAAAGGACATTGATGAACGAAAAAAACGGAGCCTCGGCGCTGTCAATAGCGTTTATCTCCAAAAGCTCAGAAACCCACAAGGGATCAAGGGCGATTACATCACCGGAAAAATAACGCGGCTTTTCACAATCGACCGGGGCAAAAAGGCTTGCGCGCACTTCAGCGTAAGGCTTTGTGTTAAGGATAATGCGTATCCCTTCATTTAAGCTTTCAAACTCATCGATAAGGCTTGCCAGGGAACCATCCGCAAGAGCTTCATCCCACCATTGTGTGAACACGACTTCGATTACCTCTGGCTGCATAACACGTCTGACGTGGCTGTAAATAGCGGCGGTAAGAAGAACGGCAATTGCCAGAGCAAACAGCAGCCTGTCACCATGCTGCGAAAAATAAGAATTCTTCATTTTTGAAGCCTCGACTTTTTTGTGGTTTTGATGTACATATTAAACATGCCTTCAATTTTACGGAAATTGATGTCTTTCCGCAATATTCTTAGAAAGCCGGAACTTGAAGACGGAGAAATCGCTGAGGAAAAATGGAGTGCCGATTTTTCCAGGCACAGCGCTTCCCGTTTTGAGATTAAGTCCGAAGAAAACTTCGATGTAAGCCTTAGGAAAAATCTTCACGATTCCGGACATTCCCTCGTTTTGAGCTTGCATAAGACGGGTAGTTTGACATGGGTGGAAGCGCCTGAGTGCCGCTACCGCGATCAGCATATTTCAGGTTCTCTCCGCATTGACGCTCGCGGCGGATACAGTGCTGCCGGTATTCTTTTTAGAATGGTTGATGATGGAACGCACTATTCGTTTCTGATTTCGAGTAAGGGTTACTTTCGCCTTGACGCGCTTCGCAACGGTATGCCGCTTGCGCTTGTGGGCTGGACTGAAATACCGCAGATGCCGGGGGCGCTCCTTAGTCCTGATCAAAGTGTGGATTTTTCCATAATCTGTTACGGAACCCATATCGTAATTATTATTCGGGGGCACTGGGCTGCCGAGGTAAATGATGCCTCCATCACTGAAGGAAGCTTGGGTTTTGCCGCCGTTTCGTATGATGCAGGAGATCCCGCATACAAGGTTATTTTAAGAAACAATGATGACATTACGCACACTGCCGAAGCGTTTCTGGAATCACTTACGGTGGATTCCCATCTTGTCGAAGTTGCAGAAAGCTTTGAAAAATGGCGCGACAACCCCGATATTGACAGCGGCGCGCGCCTAAGGCTTGCCGAAACATTCACCGCAATGACGCAGTATAACGCGGCAATGACCCAGTTGCGAAAGAGCTGGGAGGTTTCCGGTCGCGCGAAAACTCAAAAAGAGCTGCTTTTGGCTGGCAAGATTTCCCATGTGCTTGGGCGGCTTAAGGAAGCAGAAAGTTACATAAGTGAATGTTTTCAGGCAAATCTGGAAAACGTTCACGGAATGGAAGCTGTAACGGAAATGGCAAAAATTTTGTACTCAGCCGAACGCCACAGTGAGCTTTCTGATTACTGCGCTGAAGCTGTCAAAATAAAAAGCGATGACGCGGCTTTGTGGACATTTTGGGGACACGCGCTTTGGAATTTAAAGAAAAACAAGGAAGCAGCTTCTGCTTATGAACGCGCTTTTGAGCTTCAGCCGCAAAACGGTCTTTTGGCAAAAAACGCGGCGAATATGTATGACATTATGGGGCGCAAAAAAGCGGCGCTGAAGCTTTATCTTGCTGCCGCAAGCGCTTTTATGAAAAGCGGCAACTACAACGACCTGGGGCTTATAATTCCAATCATGTTTGCCATTGACCAAGAAAACTACCACGTACGCAGTCTCGCAGGAAAATGGGCTTTCGCCGTTGAGGACTGGAACATGGCGGAAAAGGAATTTGAGTACGCAGAAAAATTGCGTTCTTCTTTGCCGCGGCGTTTACAGCCGCCCAAGGACGGTGCGCAGGTTTTTCTGGAAGCCCTGCTTTTTATACGTGCCGGCAAGCGCCGCGAAGCTTTGCCGCTTTTGCGGGAAGCGGTTTCGCTTGAAGAAAATTACGCGCTTTTCCATTTCCGCCTTGCGGAAACTCTTTTCATTTTGGATAACGACCCGAAAAACCCGGAAATGCTTAAGGCTCTGGATAGCTCGCTTTCCCTTTGCCGCGGCGCTTACCGCGGTGCGGATATTAGTGAGGCTGAAACTTCGGATGAAAAATCGAACGAAGAATCAAGCGATGCACCTGCATCAAAAAGCGAAGATGACGGGCTTGAAGGCTGGGTCAATAACTTTGCCGCTCAAATCGCTTTGCATAACGGCAATGTGGACAATGCCATCAATTATATTCAGGCGGCGGCGAATATTTTAGGGGATGTACCCGCTGTCAGGATAAACCGCGCTTTGCTTTTGTACCTGCGGGGTTTTTTGGATAAAGCGCTTGAGGTGCTTGACGGAGATAACTTTGAAGATCATGACGGGGCAATGGCAAATTGCGCCGGAAACTTGCTTGTGCGCGCAGGCCGTTTTGAAGACGCCGATGTTAAGTACCGCAAAGCGCTTGCGATAATGCCTGATCACTTTGAATATTTACGCAATCGCGCTTCTAATCTTATGGAACTTAACTTTTTTGTTGAAGCCGAAGACCTTCTTGTCCGCGCCAACACAATTAAGCCAAGCCCCGATGTGCTTGAAATGATAAGTTATGCCGCGGCAAAAAAAGGCGAATATACTCGCGCCGAACAAGCCTGCCGCATGGCTTTGGGAATTGATCCTCACCACGCACCTTCGCTTACATCACTTGGCTGGATACTGCTTACGCTTGGCAAACATGATGAAATTGCAGGGCTTCTTAAAACGCTTGATACATTGGAACTTTCAAGCGATGCGCAAAAAGGCAGAGATGAATTACGTTCAAAACTGGATAATCTCCTTTACAGAGTGATCCAGTGCGATGCTTGTCCCCGGTCATGGAAGATAGAAAAAGATTTACCTCAAGTGCCAGCCTTGCGCATTTATGCCATGCCCCCTGATGATTTACCTGCCGGCTCCTGCGCCGATTGCGGAAAAACCTACTGCATAGGCTGTGCCAAAGAGCACACCGATACTGAAGGCAGGTTCCTCTGTTCCTGTTGCGACCGCTCGTTAAAACTGGTAAACGATGGGCTTAAAGCGATTATACATAAATGGGCAATAAAAGACGGGAATGTAAAAGATGAACGCCCGGAGCAAGAGCCGCAAACTAAAGCAAAACGCGGACGGCCGCGCAAGATTCAACCTGAAAAATCGCCGCAAATGGAAACGCCACCGCCAAAAGTGCCGGCCAAACGCGGTCGTCCGCGCAAAGATTTGTCATGAGCGAAATTTGGATTTTGCTGCTTTTAATTTTAACTGCGGCATCACCTGTGATTTTTGTGTTTTTCTGGTTTCGTCTCCGCAAATCATCGGTTACGGCACTGCGCTTTTTTGCCGCATTGAGTGCGGGAATTGTTTCCCTTGCTGTGGCTGCTTTTTTGCAAAGCTTAATCCCTTCCTGGTACAGAGGCGGTGCGTTTCAGGAATTTTTTAACGTGTTTTTTAGAATTGCGTTTTTGGAAGAACTGGCGCGGCTCATACTCTTAATTCCTTTTTTTTACCTTGTTAAACGCCGCAATCCTGTCGATGCCAAAACCTGCGCGTCTTTGGGCTTGGTTTCCGGTCTTGGCTTTGCAATGCTTGAAAACGCCCTTTACGGCATTGCCGATGTAAGCATTGCCTTTTTACGCGCGTTTACCGCATCGCCCATTCACGCGGCGTGCGGCATAAGAGTCGGAATGGCGGTTTTTTATTCAACCAAACAGCCTGAAAAAGCGCTGTTCAGTTTCATTTTTGCGGTATTTATTCATGGCGCATATAACATGACCATAACAAGTCCGGCGCTCCCGTCATTTTTTGCGGTGCTTATTGCAATTACAGCAATTTTTTCTTCGATTCATTTTTTGAAAGACTGATCTTTGGTTTGCAAATTATTTAATTGATTACAGAGTCCACAAGGTTTTTAAAATCTACGTTACTATCGGCTTCCGAATTATTACTTGCCGCTACGGCATTTGCGTTTATGTATGGAACACCTTCAGAGTCTTCAATTATGGCTTCCAGTTCGGCTTCCTGTTCAAGCGGCAAGCCTTCAACTGCGCTGTTATTATCAGCCTCAACATCATCTGCACAAGGCAAAGTTTCAAGAACTACAGTGCCGCCGACGCTCACGCTGAAAAAAGGCACAAACACAAACGGCTGCCCATGATGTGGATTTTTTTTTATGCAAAACTCTGTCAGCGGGAAAACTTCTTCCGTTAAGGAACCATCGGTATTTTCGTCATTTTGCTTTTTCAAAACTCTTTTCCTCATCTTGCTTTTCATCTTGTGTTTCGTTTTCCAAAGTAGTGAGTGTAGAAAAAGTTTCACTGCTGAACGGAGAATAAACTTCCAGGTCACTCATAACAACATCGTCGTTTTCCTGTTTGCCGCTGTCACTAAATTCAATCTCGCTTGACAAATGCCTTATATCAACCGGAGCGTCACCGGTTTGCGGTTCCCTATGTTCTTCTTCAAGTTTCATTGCCGCCGCAATTATTTCAGATTCATCTGCCGGTTTAATTTCCTCAAGAATTTCAACAACCTCTGTCACAATAGCAGCATTAGAGACGCCGCCTGATATTTCGTTTTCAGCTTCATTCAAGTTTAACACTTTTTTGGGAATCGCGGCGGTGAAGCGGCCTAAAACTGTCTGGAGTTTTTCTTCGTCAATACCGGCTTCTTTGGAATCACAAACTACTGAAACAAGGTCATTCCATGAGTCTTCAATCAAATCGTCAATATTTTTGACCTCATTAGGTGAGGTGATTCCAAGCCCATTTTTCAATTGTTCGCCGATTTGCTCCTTGCGCTGTTGAAGTTCCCATTTCCAACGGTTTAAGTCTA
Organism: Treponema sp.; assembly: GCA_031256655.1. Taxonomy (GTDB): domain Bacteria; phylum Spirochaetota; class Spirochaetia; order Treponematales; family Breznakiellaceae; genus WRKT01. Next base: position 9,297 of record JAIRQD010000165.1, on the reverse strand, counting down.
TGTTTACATCACTTTGGTAGTATTGCTGGAAGAGTGCAATTTGAAGCTTTCTCATGCGGCTTTCTACAACGACAACCGGCTCCTGCTTTATGTTAAGAATGAAAAACACCGTTAAAAACGCGGTCAGTAAAATTAAAACCAGCAAGATTGTCCTCATCGTTTGTGAAAACAAAAAAAACTCGCTATTTACAAGGCGGCCGACAAAAAACCCTTGCCCTGTTTGGGTTGACAAAAGTGTTAATGCAACGCCGGACTCTTCTGAATAAAGCCAGGCGGAACGTCCGCCATTCAAAGCCCAAATTGCCGCAACTTCACGAACAATGGCATCTTCATACAGCGCCGCAACTGCGCCTTCCAAAAACCCGTTAGGCTGTGCAACAACAAAATAATCGTAATTAACAAGAAATCTTCCTGCCGCGGCAAGTGAATCTGTCAAAGCCCGGACAGAGATGGAAAACAGCGCTGTTCCGCGAAAAACGTCACGCGCATCATAAAACGGCATGGAAACAAAAACACGATCCCCAACGCCGTCAAAAATAAACTTTATTGGTTCTCCTGAACGCGCGGCAATTACGCTAAAGGAAAAACCAGACTCGTAAAAATTGTTAAACACCGCAGGTTGCAGGTTATGCGCTGTAAAGTCATCCGGATTAGTAGAATAGTGAATGCTCACGCCATTGTAATCTATAAAGCGCACCCATTGAAGAGGAGCAATCGATTCATGCAGAATGCCGAAAATACGCGAGCGCTCATAAATGTCATCTTCGCTCTGATCAGGAAGAAATGTGCGCTTAATCGCTTGGTCAGAAAGCGCGAGGTAAAAACGGGACTGCGCATCGGTGAAGAAATTGTCGATTACCAAAGCATTACGCTGAACATCGCGTGTAACGGAGGCAAACATTGTAGGGTTATAAAACTGTGTCTCAATCAGGTCAAACAGATCATAACGCGCCATGGCCGCAAATGCTCCTGAAAGCACACCTGTTATGAGGAAACTAATTGCTGCCTTTTTTAATACCGCTGCCAAATGTTACTTCCTTCCATGCTTTAATAATCGGTAAAAACTTAAAGATTTCATCCTAAAGAATACACTAAATGCAATTTTTATGCTATAACTAATATATACATATGCAAGAAGATACAGACAGCAGTGCAAAGCGTGCGCTCCTGGTGGGCGTGCAAGATGAAAAAATGAGCGCAGAGGAAGCCGGTACCCTTTCAAGAGAGCTTAAAAGCCTCGTGGACACGCTGGGGCTGGAAGTCGCCGCTTTGGAAGTGGTTCGTGTGCGGGAAAACAGCGCCAAGTACGGCATGGGAACCGGAAAGGCAGAAGAGCTGGCGGAAAAAGCGGCTTCACTTGGTGTCCAGTGCATCATTTTTGACCGCGATATAAGCCCTTCCCAGCAGCGAAATTGGGAGCAGCTTGCCAATATTCCCATCATCGACCGGCAAGAGCTTATCATTCAGATATTCGCCCACCGCGCGCGGACAAAAGAGGCGGAGCTTCAAATAAGCCTTGCAGAGCTGAAATACGCTTTGCCGCGCTTGCAGCACAAATACATAAACCTGTCCCGACAGCGCGGCGGACGCTACGGAACCAAAGGTTCAGGCGAAACCCGCTTTGAAACTGACCGCCGCCTTGTTCAGCAGCGCATACACAAGCTTGAACAGGAGCTTGAGGTGGTAAAACGCCAGCGGCAGGTTCAGCGCCAGCACCGCCAGCGGCAGGGAATATCAGTCTGCGCACTGGTGGGCTATACGAATACCGGGAAATCCTCTATACTAAACGCCCTTACCGGAGCGGAAGTGTTGGCGGAAGATAAGCTTTTTGCCACTCTTGATCCCACTTCAAGGCGGCTGGAACTGCCTTGCGGGACTAACGTACTTCTGGTTGACACCGTTGGCTTTATCAGGCGCTTGCCGCACAGCCTTGTCAACGCCTTCCGGTCAACGCTTGAGGAGGCAACGCGCGCGGATATCCTCCTTCACGTGATTGATGCCGCTGAAATCGATTCTGCCGCTCAATACCGGACAACAATGTCGGTGCTTGAAGAGCTGGGTGCGGGGAAAATACCTGTAATAACGGTACTTAACAAAATCGACTTGCTTGCCTCTGAAGAGGAGCTTGCGGCGCTTAAAAAGCAGTATCCTGACAGCGTTGCGGTGTCTGCATCAAGCGGCAAGGGGCTTACGGAATTGACCGCTTTGGTGGAGAGTTCACTTTCCAGGGCTGTCAAGCGATTCCGCTTTCCGCCTGAACGCACCGACCTTGCTTCCCTTTTACACCGCAACGGGCAGGTAACGTCTGAAAGTTTTTGTGAAGAGTACATCGAAATGGAGGCACGTGTAGATGAGCGAACCGCGGGTTTGCTGAAAGAATATCTTTTTATAACAAAAACTGAAACTTTTGTAGTATAATTGAGTATCATGAGGAGTATGTGTGACTAAGCGAGATTTTCCCAAAATCCACTTCTATGATCAGGATTTTGTCGATGTATATGATAAAACGTGGGCATGGATACAGGATAACTGGAATACCACCAGCGAAAAAACCGCAATGGAGGGGAATTTCTTTTCCTATCATGGAAGCCCGGTGGTTCAGCAGGTTGATGCGATTTTTTCTTCGTTTTTTTTGGTGTACTCAAACCGGATTTATCAGGCAAATCCAACACTTGACGTTTTTTACCAGCGTCAGGAGCCAAACGGTGCGATACGCTGTTCCTACAACATCGAAACAGGGCTTCCGGTGGTGGAAGAGGATAATCCTGAAGGCCTGGGAATGCCGCTTTTCGCGTGGGCTGAACATAACCTGTACCATAAAACAGCGAACAAAAAGCGCGTCAAGGATGTTTTTTCGACTTTGCACCGCTACAATGAGTGGATTGATTCAGTTTTCAAACAGCCCAACGGGCTTTATCGGGTTCCCTTAAGTTCCTCCGGCGCTCCAAATGCGCCGCGGGAAAAAGCCACGTATCTTTTGGATTTTAACTGCATGATGGCGATAAATGTGCTTTACATGGCGGCGCTTGCGGACATTCTCAACGACAAAGAAGCCAGTTTCCAGTACAAGCGCCAGTATTTTGCCTTAAAAACACGCATAAATGCGCTGATGTGGGACAACGAAGACGGTTTTTACTACGACATTGACAAAAACGAAAAGCGCCTTCAGGTAAAAACCATCGCCGCTTACTGGCCGCTTTTGGCGGAAATCCCCAACGACGACAAAGCCGAGCGCATGATAGCCAGACTTGTTGACCCCTTGCATTTCGGCGCGCCCCACCCTTTCCCAAGCCTTTCAGTTTCTGAAAAAGCTTTTGAGGAAAGCGGCTGCGGCTATCGCGGCTCGGTTTTCCCGCACCTAACGTTTATGGTCATCAAGGGGCTTGAGCGTTACCAGCGCTGGGACATTGCCCGCGACTGCGCAATACGCCACCTTTATTTTGTGCTTGACTCAATGAGCGAAGACGCAAATCAGCAAAAAGGCAAACTGTGGGAAGCGTACTTGCCGACCAAGGAAGGACCTGCCATATGGCCTGAAAAGCCTGATTTCCCCCGCCCGCAGTACCTCACCTTCGCCGCCCTTTCCACCATTTGCCTTATGATAGAAAACATCGTTGGGCTTTTAATATCGCTGCCCCGGAAGACCGTTGACTGGATCATCCCCAACCTTGAAATCATGGGTGTGGAAAACCTGTCGCTTAAAAAAAACATGATAACGATTTTATCAAACAAAAGCGGGCGGGGCTGGGAAATCCACATGGAAAGCGAAAAGCTCTATTACTTTACGATAAACATTCTTGGGAAAAAGAAAAAAACCTTGCCCATTCCATCAGGCAAATGTTCCATGCTCATAGACAAATTGTAGCGGGTGCCTATGGAAAGTAAAAATAGGCTCATGGCGGTACTGGAAATAGGCTCGACAGGAATCAGGTTGCTGGTGGCGGAAATTTACCCTGACGGGCGTTGGCAGGTTCTGGATCGGGCGGGAAGACCTGTGACGCTTGGGCGGGATGTGTTTACCACAGGGCAGGTTTCCCGCGAATCGTTTCTGGAATGCATAACGGTTATCAAAAACTTTTGTGAGTTTATGCGCGGCTGGGAAATCGGTGAAGGGGACATTCGCGTGATCGCCACCAGCGCCCTGCGCGCCGCCAGAAACCGCGACATCTTCGTTGACCGCGTGCGCCAGGAAACCGGGCTTATGATAAACATTGTCGAAGGCATCGAAGAAAACCGCCTGATGTACCTTGCCACCCGCTTTGCGCTGAAAAACGATCTGCCGCTTTTTTGGCGCGCTAACTCTATGGTGCTGGAAATGGGCGGTGGCTCCACCGCTATTATGCTTTTGCGGCGCGGGCAGATGGTGGCGGCGCACAGCTTAAAACTTGGCACGCTTTTGATAAATCAGACCTTGCGCGGCGGCACTTCCCAAATGCAGGAACGCTACATTGCCGAAAACATCCGTAATGCCTCTGACATCATTAGTTCGGGTCTTAACCTTTCCCATGTGCGCACAGTCGTCATTGCAGGCTCCGATGCCGTAATCGCCGCCGATCAGGTTGGGGCAAACCTGAATGAGCATTGCGGGATAATAACACGCGAGGCGTTTATCGAGTTTGTCCGCAAAGTGCAAACTTATTCACTTGAAGAGTGCATGGAAAAACTGCGAATGCCGTTTTGGGAGGCTGAAATTTTTATTCCCGGCCTTTTGGTGTACAAGCTTCTTTTGGAGCGCACAGGAGCGGCGCACGTTGTCGTTCCGCGCATTTCAATCCGCGAAGGGCTTTTGGTTGACCTGGCAAGGGGCGTTGATCCTGCCATGCAGGAGGAGTTTTTCTCACAGATTATTGCTTCAGCGGAAAACGTGGGCAGAAAGTACCACATCGACGAAGCGCACTGCCGCCATGTATCAGGTCTTTGTTTGATCCTCTTTGATGCATTAATCCGCGAACACGGCATGAACCGCCGCGAACGTATGCTTTTGGAAGTTGCGGCTTTGGTGCACGAAATAGGGATGTTTATCAAAGCTGAAGATCACAATCTTCACGGACAATACATCATAAACAACTCAGAAATTTTCGGGCTTAAGCGGGAAGAAGTCGACTTAATTGCAAGCGTTGTGCGTTATCACCGCGGCAAAGTTCCGTCATATTCAGAGATTCACCATGTAGCCCTGCACCGTGAGGAGCGGATTTTGCTTTTTAAAATGGCGGCGATTTTGCGGGTTGCAGACGCGCTTGACCGCGGGCATTCGCAAAACACAAAACGCATCACAGTTGAAAAGAAAAACCAAACGATGATATTACATACGGAGGGAAATCACGATCTTTCTTTGGAGCTTATAGGGATTAAAGAAAAGGGCGGTTTGTTTGAAGATGTTTTTGGGTATAAAATAATGGTGAGCTAAGATGAAAAACGATAATGACAGAATTGACAGCATTTCTTCCCCTTTTTTTAACAGGGAGCTTTCGTGGCTTGACTTTAACGAGCGCGTGCTTGAAGAGGGCTTGCGAAAGGATCTGCCAGCGCTTGACCGCTTTAAGTTTTTGTCGATTGCGGCGGCAAACCTGGATGAGTTTTTTATGGTTCGTGTTGCGGCCATTAAGCGCTCCCAAAAATCAGGCGGCGCAAAAGAAGTTTCAGGCGTTTTGCCCAATGAGCTTTTGCGCCAAATATCGCATAAAGTCCGCTCGGTAAAAGAACGCCTTTCCGCCGCGTTTGTCGATGAAGTTTTCCCAAGCCTTGCTCAAGGCGGTTTGTCGCTTTTGCGCCCAAACCAGTGGTCACAGCAGCAATCCGAATACTTGCAGTCGCTTTTCGCGCGCGAGATTTATCCCCTGCTCACGCCCCTGCGTATGCCTGAAGAAGATCGCCTTCCTACGATAGACAATTATTCCATACACGCCGCGTTTTTACTTGAAGCGGACAATTCCCAGGCATGGGCAAAAAACTCTTCCCTACCGCAAGAGCATATTTCCATTATGCGCATTCCTTCCGCCCTTGACCGCGTCATTTGGCTACCGGAAACAGAGCTTCCGGTTGAAACCTTGTTCCCGATGGAAATAATTCCTGATTCCACGCGGCAGTGCCGTTTTGTTCTGCTTGAGGATTTAGTCCAAACTTTCTCAAATCTTCTGTATCCTGGATTTACAATAAAAGAAAGTCTCGTTTTCAAAATTAACCGTGACGCTGATATTTCGGTTGACGAAAAACGGGATGAGGATTTTATTGAGGCAATGGAAGAAGTGCTTGAAGGCAGGGATCATTCCAAACCCATTCGTTTGGTTTATATGCCAGGCAGCCTGAAAATCCTTAACGCTCTTGCCTCACGGCTAACACTTGAAGAAACCGATCTGTACGAAGCGCTTTACCCGATAAACCCGCTTAAACTTCATGAGCTTTTTTTAAGCCGCGGTTTTGATCACCTGCGGGAAAAAGCGTGGAAGATTTACCCGCATCACGTTCTGCACAAGGACGAGCCGATTTGGGACAGCATTAAGGCAGGTGATGTTCTTTTGCATCTGCCGTATCAGTCTTTTGATCCGGTTGTGCGCTTTTTTCAGGAGGCGGCTGAAGACCCGCAGGTGGCGGCAATCAAGACAACACTGTACCGCACATCAGGAGAATCGCTTGTGGTGCGCGCGCTGGAGCAGGCAAGCCTTGCGGGTAAACACGTGACAGCCGTTGTGGAACTGAAAGCGCGTTTTGATGAGGGGCAGAATATTTCGTGGGCGCACCGTCTTGAAAAGGCGGGGGTTATTGTCGTTTACGGTGTGGCGCATTTGAAAATACACGCCAAAGCCACCATCGTGATGCGGCGTGAACATGGGCGCATCAAACGTTACGCGCATCTTTCCACCGGCAATTACAACGAAAAGACAGCGCGGCTGTACGAAGACCTTGCCCTTTTTTCCGCCCGTGAAGATATCGTTTATGATACCGGCATCCTTTTTAACATGATCACAGGTTATTCCGCGGTTCAGGCAACGGGCAGGCTTGTCATCGCCCCGACTGCGCTCAAGCGCCGCATCCTTGACCTCATCTCGCGCGAAACCAACCGCTCAAGCCCGGAAGCGCCGGGCAAAATAATGGCAAAAATGAACGCGCTTGCCGATCCGGAAATTATCTGGGCGCTGTACCGTGCCTCGCAAATGGGCGTTACTGTGCTTTTGAATGTTCGCGGCATTTGTATGCTTACCCCCGGCGTAAAAGGGCTTTCAGATAACATTCGCGTAGTAAGCATTATCGACCGTTATCTGGAGCACTCGCGGATGTATTATTTTGCCAACGGTGGGGACGAGGAAGTCTACCTTGCAAGCGCGGACTGGATGACGCGAAACCTTGAGCGGCGGGTGGAGCTGATGTTTCCGCTGCTGCAAGAGGACACCAAAAAGGCAGCGCTTGAAACGTTGCAGGCTTATTTCAAAGACAACTGCCGGGCATGGCTTTTGGACGCACAGGGAACGTGGACGCGCCTTACTCCGGCACCGGGTGTTAAGCCTTTCCGGGCGCAGGCTTTTTTCCACGCGCGCGCAGGTGAAGCGGTAGCGGGAAACAGTAAAGGGGCAACGCAGGGGGAATTTGTCGTACGGCGCAGTACGCCTGTTGAAGTATAAAACCGCTTGCCCGTCACTTTGGCGGCGGCGGTTTTATATCATTCATTTTTTTCTTGCCTCGTATTTCTGAAACCAGTGACCCTTAAAGTTGACATCGTATTTGGCGGCTCTAGCACAATAAACGATCTCATCTATAGCGCCATACAAATTTAACGCTAAAAGGATAAAGACAGACCACAAAGGCACATCACGGAGAAATGCCCATATTCCTACAGCAATGTAACAACCTGCGGCAAAAATTTTCCATGCATAAGAATGCAGCATATTGGCAAAACCAAAGAATATTTTTGAGTAAAGATTCATGCTTAATCTGTTAACTACGCAGAAAATCAACAAGCCGACATAAAACCGGACATGGAAATCCGTAAGATTATCGGACGCGAACACGACAAAAACGGTCGCCGCTCCAATTGCCAGTATTACAATATCGCTAAAAGCATCCAGAAATGCCCCAAAATCGCTTTTTGCGTTAAATTTTCGTGCCATCGCGCCGTCAATTGAGTCGGTAAATGCCAGAAAGATGTAAACAATCAGCCAAACCCATGGAACCGCCATGAAAGGACCAATATCTCTTTCAAACCCCATCAAAAGCAGAAGCGAAAAAGACCCGACAAGGCGAATGCTTGTTGCGATGTTCGGCAGGTGTTTTTTCAACCCGCTTGCTCTTATTGTCTCGATAGTGCTACCCTCCTTTGTATGAGTAAACACATATTGCACTTTGAATGGTGTTTACTCCCTTATAAATAAGCATCCAGAAAGGTAAATTTATACCGCTCCATTAAACAAGTGTCAAGGTATGTTGATCTGAAAAAGCCACGGAAATCAATTTTCAAGCATCCCCCAAAATGCTATAATGCGGCATGGGAGAGGTCACCAGAATCAAGGAGTATTTTAGCGAGGTAGAAACCACCAAAGAACACAACGGCTATTTTTGCAGCGTAGGGGAGGCGCTGACAGTTGTGATACTCGAAACTTTGTGCGGTTTAAAGAATGTGAGCCAGATCAGCCAGTGGTCGGAAGAAGAAAGCGTTAGAGGTTTATTATTGAAGCATTTGGGCATTGAAAGAATACCCTGTTATTACTGGCTTTTGTGTTTACTGAAGCTCATTGACCTAAAATCGCTCAATCAATGCCTGATGAGGTGGACGCAATCGCTGATACCCGATGGGAAACGCGCGATGACGATTTCGTTTGACGGCAAGACCATACGCTCTACCGGCAAGATGGAGAAGTACGACAGCCCTCTGCATATCGTCAGCGCGTACCTTGCGGAACATGGAATAACCCTTGCGGGCCGGAAAGTGGATGACAAGAGCAATGAAATACCGGTCGTCCGTGATTTGATAGGCTTGCTTGAGGTAGAAGGCTGTATGATCGTGGCCGACGCGATGCATTGCCAGAAAGAAACGGCTTCGATTGTTGTCGAAAAGAAGGCGGATTATCTTTTTAACGCCAAAGACAACCAAAGTACAGCGAAAAAGGAGATAGAAGACTATGTTCAAGATGATTGCCTGCGAAAAACCATGAGCACCTTCAGGACTTTTGAGAAAAACGGCGGCAGACTTGAGGAACGCACCGGGTTTGTCACTGATGATATAGACTGGTTTGGCGGCAAAGACCAGTGGAAAAACCTTTCTTGTATTGGGGCAATAAACAGTCGGTTTACTTATAAAGGTAAGAC
>JAIRQD010000145.1:0-4554 GCA_031256655.1 Treponema sp. | reverse complement strand
AAGTCCTGAACCTGCGCTGACACTGCGGGCGCTGGGCTTTGGGCGAGTCCAGGTCGTGGCAAGACATAGCACCCCTGCAACGATTGATATGATAAGCGCCACGGAAGTTGCAAACTACTTCCAGCTTTCGGCCGCCATTAACACCGCCAGAGACGATGGTCTTGAGAAGATAATTATGATAACGCAGGACATAGAGGCGGCAAGCCAGCTTACCATAGGTTCAGGCAGGAACATTACATTTGCCAGTGAAACTTATAACGTGGCTATTACCCGAGGCGCAGGTCTTCTCCCTAACGATGCAATTTTTATTGAGCAAGGCAACGGAACATTCAGGGTTGACAGGGAAGAGTTTGCAGGCAGTGTTTATATTCAAAGACCGGGAACCGTTATGGGGCCGCCGCCTGAAAACGAGGGAGCCCCGGGCACGGCAACCAATCCCTTCCGTATCACCACAGCGGAGCAGCTGAGCATGATTGGCAGTGGCACAGGCTATTATTCAGACTGGTCACTTAATGCGTCTTATGTTCTTACGGCCGATATTACAGCCGGAACATGGACACCAATTGGCAGCGTCGCAGAGCCTTTTACAGGCAACTTTGACGGCGTTGGCTTTACCATAAGCGGCCTTACCATTACCGGCAACAACAACGAACAGGGACTTTTTGGTGTAATTGGCGAAGGCGGCGTGGTAAGAAACCTTAACCTTACCAATGTAAACATAAGCGGCGCATCCCATGTTGGTAGTTTAGTAGGCCGGAATTACGGTTTGGTGGACAGGGTACACGCTGCAGGTAGTGTAACAGGATCAGGCAGTGTCGGCGGTATAGCGGGGATTAACACCGGAGGCTCCGCTGTAATTTCAAACAGCCGCTCCGATGTTAACGTCGTCCTAACCGCCACCAACAATGCAGGCGGCATAGTGGGAGCTAACCACAGCACAATACGAAACAGCTTCTCCACAGGCAACGTGACCAACACCAGCACAGGTGGCTGGACTGGCGGCATAGTCGGGCAAGGCGCAGGGAGCTCTAACGTCATAAACAACTTCTCCACGGGAAATATCAACAGCAACGGGAACACCGTCGGCGGCATACTTGGTGGAGGGGCTATTGGCGCGACAGGTTCAGTAAGAAATAACTTTTCTACCGGTACAATAAGCGGCGTTGACAACGTTGGCGGCATACTGGGTAATGTTACCTCAGGTACAGTGCGAGACAACGTCGCGCTTAACCTAGGTGTAACGGGCACAGGGGCGAATGTTGGCCGAATTACTGGAACCACCAACGGTACAAGAATAAACAACCACGCGCGATCGAATATGACGCTTACAGCGAATCCGGCTCGTGACCCCGAGCCCAATATCAACGCCAGAGACGGCGCGGATGTAACGCTGGCCGCAACGCAAACGCAAGCATGGTGGGAGAGCATCGGGTTTGCGTTTGGGACAAGCGACGATGCTCCCTGGCAATGGGACACTAATAGTTTGCACCCCAGGTTTTGGTGGGATAACTAAACGCGAGGAAGGTCTGTCCGTAAAGTTACCGCTTTACGGACAGACGCTGATAATATGACGATATTAACAACCGCTGGATGAGATCATCGTTGCGAATAACCGCAGTTAAGGGAGAAACTTTTGCTTCCTTGACGGTTTTGCCTTTGGCATCTTAAAATAATCCCAATAATGGATAACGAGCATCAATATACACATCCATTTTCCCCTGCGCCGCCGCTTGCCGGAAAACCGGCTCGCGCGCTTAACACGCTTTTTTACTTCATTGCGGTATCCTTGCTCTTTTCCGCCATCATTCTGCTGACAGACAGCGAGGCGCGGATAATAAACTCTCCTGAACAGCTTGAAGGCTTTGACTTTTCGGCGCGCATCGCTGTTTTGTCCCCTGAACTTTTCCAGCGCCATCCATACGCGCTTTACACGCCTTCTGATTTTGCCGCAGGGCTCGTAACAGAACCTGTGCCGTGGGGCAGTGGCGCAGATGGCGCGTCTGAAAACCCGTCATATATTACCTACCGCTTTGTATTGGATAATCTTACGGAGGGAACGGTTTACGGTATTTCAGGCTTAAGCGCTACCCACGCGATGAGGCTTTGGGTAGACGGCATCCTCCGCACAGAAGTCGGGGTGACGGGTTACAGCCGCCAGAGCATGACAGCAAGGACAAACAGTTTTACAGTTTATTTCACGGCCTCATCACAGCCGACAGAAATAATTGTACAGCGATCCAGCTTTGTCCTGTTCCACGGCGGAAGGCTTAACCCGCTTTATTTGGGCGAACACCAACTTATCTCTACAATGAATGTTCTGGGACACGTGCGCGTCAGCGTTATCGTTGGCATCACTTTAATGGCGGCGCTTCTGTATTTGGGGATATTCCTTTTTTTCAGAAAGCAGATGCAGTTTTTCTGGTTTTCCGCCGTTTGCCTTATGGTCGCTATCCGCACAATCGGCATTGATTTCAGACTTTTGGCTTCCCTGTTCCCCGGCATGGATTGGCACATCGATTATTTGATAGGGTATTTAAGCACATCCGGTTTTATCGTTTTTATCATCCTGTATCTGGATACCGTTTTTCAAAAACCCGGGCTTAACCGCTTCGTAAAAACGAGCGCGGTTGCCGTATTGTCCGCCCACGCCGTTTTTATTCTGGTAACCGATTCAATGATCTATTCGCGGCTGCAAATCCACTACAATGTCGCCGTAATCGTTTTTTCCACGGCGGTGCTTGTCAACATTTTCCTGGTGGCAATCAAGAACCCAGAAAAACGGCACATTGAGCACATACTGATTTTATCGGGAACAGCCGCCAACGTTATTCTTGGCTTTGCCGAAGTGGCGCTTCGCAACGCGACACCGCAAGCCGCCGCGAACTACACGCAGACCGGCACATTGATATTTTTGTTCATCAATATAATAGCCCTTGTCCTGTACTTCCGCCGTACCGAAAATGAGCTTGCCGAAGCAAATGAGCAGCAGCGCCAAATAGAAATCCAGCGCCAGCTCCTTGCCGCCGAGAACGCCGCCCTTGAACGCGTCAACAGACTGCGCGCCGAGATGGTGGAAACCATTTCCCACGAAGCGCGCACACCGCTTGCCATCCTCGCAAGCTATTCAAGCCTTATCGCGCTGGAACTTGAGCGGGAAAACACTTCCCCGCAGATTGCCGCGGATTTGGACGTAATTGCGGTGGAAGCCAAACGTGTGGCAAACTTGATTGACCACATGAAAAACCTGCCTTTGCAGAAAGACAAGGCGATTGTGCGGGTGGAGCTTGATATGTGCAAACTTACCGCACAGACAGCCGATCTGTACCACCACATATTGGAGCGGATTGGCGTATCGCTTGTTACGGAAATCCCTGAAAGCCTGCCGCCTGTGTTCGGCAGTCCAGAGGAACTTACGCAGGTTGTTTTCAATCTTCTGCAAAACGCAAAAACCCACAGCGAGGCCGGAGGCACAGTTACCGTCCGGCTGGGAATGACCGATGATGGGGAATTGAGCGTTGTTATTGCTGACACCGGCGCAGGCATTGAACCGGATATTTTGCCGCACGTGTTTGAGCGCGGTGTCTACGGCCGTTCAGGCGGTTCAGGTTTAGGGCTTTCCATTTGCAAAGAAATTGTTCAGGCGCACGGCGGCAGAATTTGTATAGAAAGCGAACCGGGCAAAGGAACTAAAGCCGCTTTTTACTTGCCGAGTAAACAGGAGATGACTGATGTCTGACGGTGTGATATTGCTGGTGGAGGACGATGTCAAATTAAATAACGCGAACAGGCGCGCGCTGGAAATGCGGAATTACGCCGTTCACACCGCTTTGACCCTTGCCAAGACACGGGAACTGCTTGAGTGGATAGCGCCTGATGTTATCATCTTGGACGTTATGCTGCCGGACGGCAACGGATTTGACTTCTGCGCCGGAATACGCGGCAAAACTGACGCGCATATTCTGTTTCTGACGGCAAATGCCCGGCAGGATGATGTTTTCAGGGGGCTTGCCTGCGGCGGTGACGATTACATAACAAAGCCGTTCCACGCCAAAGAGCTTTTGCTGCGTGTTCATGCCGCCATACGGCGCAGGCAAATGAGCTTTTCGCAAAAAACCATCACAAAAGGGAAGCTTATGTTAGACCTTCTTTTGGGCACGGCGTTTTCCGGCAGCAAGGATCTGCTGTTGTCGCAAAAAGAGTTTCGTATCCTGCTCCTGCTGGCGGAGAACGATGGAAAAACCCTGCAAGCGGAATATGTTTTTGAAGTTGTTTGGGGACGGCGGCAAATATCAGATTATAAAAATACACTGCGAAACCATGTTTATGAATTGCGAAAAAAACTTGCCGACGGGAATTGCGATTACACCATTGGCACCGAATACGGGAGAGGATATTACCTTGAAAGTCTGACAGTCTAGTTCCGGATATTGCATAAGAAATCCATACCCCCAATAGCTCGCAACCAATTATCAGTTTTTCATGATTATTTGTTTTTTTCAAAAAAACTTGTTGTAGAATTGCCGCATTAAGGAGTTCTACTATGAAAACAAAACG
>JAIRQD010000074.1:0-19510 GCA_031256655.1 Treponema sp. | reverse complement strand
TGTTCTCCTTGAATTTTAATCACGACGCTGCCGGCGGCATTTCCCGCAGGAAATCAAGCAGCGGCTTCCTCCAGTCTGCCGTCTTCTCACCTTCGGCGGCAAAACGCCGATACAAGACGAGGATGTGCCGCCGTATCTCTTCAGCGTCCGCCGCGGACGGGTGTTTTTCTGTGAGGAAAAGCTGCGATGTAAAACGTTCGGCTTCCGCTTCCGGGAAAAGGGCTGGGTCAAACTTCGTCATGGCATACATCGCGGCGGGGATGCAGTTGACGCTGTGCTGTTTTATAAAAAGGACGGCTTCGGTGATGGCAATTGCGCCGCGGTAAAGCTCTTCGGTTCGCGCCTCCGTATTTTGCCCGCCCAATTGGGAAAACGCTTTTCTGAAAAACGTGTAGGTGCGGATAACGACCATTACGTGCAGGCTTGGGATGCACATCAGGTGCGGGTCAAGACCGTGAATGGGCAAAAAGCGTGGATTGGCGATGTAAAACGGGCGAACGGTGGTGGAAAGGTGTTTCTGGTAGATTGCCGCCGCCCATTCATACGTTGAGCCCATTGTCTGTATAAAGGTTTTCGCAATTTCGTCAGCCTGCCTGCCGTATGTGCGCATTATAAAGCCTAAGCTGCGTATCCAAAACGCCACAAAATCCAGATAAATGCCGACTTTGCCGGGCGTGAAGGGGATTTTGCCGTCAAGGGGATGATCAACGCTTGAGACGGGAATGCGTCCGGGCAAAAAAGCCGCACGGTATTGGGCGAAGAAAAAATTCTTGAAAATCGAGGCTACGCAGCGAAGGGCAGGGATTCTGGTTCGGGGGCTTGCAAACACGCGGACAAAGCTCATGCCCAGGGATTCATCGGCAATGTTTGCCGTTTCTGTTGACGGCACCGCCGCGCCGCTTTTGTATTTGTCCGCTTGAATTGTTCCCGTAGTCATTTGGTAAGGATAACACAAGAAGGTCTTTTTGTCATTGCCAATAAGTTGATTATCTGTTGCATTGAGTCTGTCCACAAAGTCGGTTACTTTGCGGACAGACTCAGCATTTTCTCGTCTAAAGACTGCGAAAATGCGATTTTCAAGGTGGTCTGTCTATAATGTGTCTACATTATAGACAGACACTGCATTGATGCGAAACAGGCGCGGCGTTAATAAACGATCCGCTTTAAAGATGAGGAAATAGTGTTAGGTCCTACTGTAAACGCCATTGTCATAGTTATCTGCAGTCTTGTGGGATGTTTCCTTATTCGCGGAATTCCTGCCAGGTTTGAAGAGATCATAAAAAAAGCCCTTGCTCTTTCCATCGTTTTTGTCGGCTTAAGAGGCGCGCTTGCCAACGAGCATGTATTGCTGCTTATCATAAGCATGGTTGTTGGCGCGGTAATTGGTGAGTTTTTGGACATTCACGGAGCGATGAACCGTTTGGGCTTGTGGGCGGAGCGCCGGCTTGGAATGAACGTAAGTGAAACCGGAAATACGCGCTCGTTTGCGAAAGCCTTTGTTACCACAACAATCCTGTACTCCACAGGCGCAATGGCGATTGTAGGTTCAATGCAGAGCGGGCTGGACGGTAACCACGAAATACTTTTCGCCAAGTCAGTAATTGACGGGGTGGCATCCATCGTTTTCGGCGCGTCAATGGGAATTGGTGTGGTTTTTTCGGCGATTCCGGTCTTCCTGTACCAGTCAGCCATCGTGCTGGTGTCCGCTGCCGCGCGCGATTTTCTCACCTACGATGTAATACGGGAAATGTCAGCGGTCGGCAGCCTTGTCGTTGCGGCAATAGGCTTTAATCTTCTGGACATAAAAGAAATACGTATCGCTAACTTTATTCCTGCAATATTTATTCCCCTTATCGTTTTGACCGTTCAAAGATTGTTGTTTGGTTGAAGCGGCGCTTTTAATAAAGCGCCGCCTTTGACGGTATTTCACTCCCGAACGGGCAGCCAATTCCTTGACAAGCATACCCGAATATTCCAACTGGGATTTCAAATTTTCTCTAAAACCCATATCCCAGAATACTGAAAAAACTCATATTGTACATCTTGATATTTTTAATATTTTTGCCCAGAATATGACTGATTCTGATAGAAATTACTCTCGTAGGAGAGTAAAAATAGTTTTCGGAGGTTTTTATGAAGAGAAGTTTTTTTGTAGTTGCCTTGGTTTCGGCAGTGCTTTTTCTTGCCGCTTCCTGCACCACGGTAAACCTGCCTGCGGCGCTCGGTGAGGGTACAATAGGCAGCAGAACCGGTCAGGCATCTGGTACGATCATTCTCGGTCTATTTGGCAATGCTGATGCTGGTATGCTCGCTGCCGCCGCAAATGGAGGTATCACACGGATTAGCACTGTAGATGTCCAGGTTACCCATGTGCTTCTTGGACTCATGACAACCGTTACTACCACTGTAACAGGCGAGTAATCATCAAAAACGCACACGGGATTGAACTTGCTGCGAAACTAACCGGGTTTTGCAGCAAGCTCCGTGTGCTACGTTAAGGATGACTATGAATCGCAACCATATATACATTCTGCTTGCCTGTATAGTATTTTTTTCCGCCTGCGCACGGGAAGATACCGAGGTGATTTTTCCCGGCACAAAACTTCCCGGATTAGGTATTGCCCTTGAAATACCGGAAAATTTTCTGCTTCTGCCCGAAGAAGCGCTTGCGGAACTGGAAGTTATGACGCTGGCAATGGCACCATTTACGGCTATACCTCGATATGCCTATGCTGAAATATACGGCAGAGGGGTACTGATCATTTCAGAACTTGCGTTAATCGAAGGTACAAACCCCGGAACACACCCTTTTGAGCATATCCGGACATATAAGAGAAATTTGAAAGCCCACTTCGGTGTTGAAGAAATAACCAACGAGACTATAGTTTCAAACAATATTACCACCCTTTTTTTGGCGATGCTGCTTGGCGATGATACTTTATTGTTTAAAGGTCTCAGCTATATTTCCCCAAACCGCTTTGTAATGCTCGATTTATATATTTTATATGATATAGGCCCCGATGAAGTTTTGGGCCTTCAAAATATTTTTAATTCCTTAACAGCCGCCCTATAAAGCGCCGCTTTTAACAAAGCGGACCGCTCTCAACAGTATTTGCCGACAGATTGAATAATGTAGGCTTTTGTTGATATTATGTGCGGGTAATGAATAAACTCATCATTAGGGGAGCCAGAGAACATAATTTAAAAAATATAGACCTTGAACTACCGCGCGATAAGCTCATTGTCATATCTGGGCTTTCAGGGTCGGGAAAGAGTTCACTCGCCTTTGACACCATCTTCGCCGAGGGTCAGCGGCGTTACGTGGAAAGTCTTTCGGCGTATGCGCGCCAGTTTCTCGGACGGATGGACAAGCCTGATCTTTACTACATCGAAGGGCTTTCCCCGGCCATCTCAATAGAGCAAAAAACCACGCACCGCAATCCACGCTCGATTGTGGGAACGGTGACTGAAATATACGATTATTACCGCCTGCTTTTTGCCCGCATCGGTATTCCGCATTGTCCGTCGTGCGGCAAGGAAATCCGTGAGCAGCACATCGACCAGATTATCGACACGATTTTGCAGATGAAGGAAGGCAGCCGCATTCAGCTTTTGGCGCCTGTCATTCGCGGGAAAAAGGGCGAACACCAAAAGGTTATCGAGGACGCGAAAAAGGCGGGTTTTGCGCGGGCGCGGATAGACGGGGTTCCTGTAAGCCTTGATGAGAAAATCAGCCTTGACAAGCAGAAAAAACACACAATAGAGATTGTCGTTGACCGCCTTGTTATCGCCGATGGCATACGCCAGCGTTTGGCGGAATCTGCCGAGGCCGCGTTGCAAGCGGCAGACGGGATCATGCTTGTCCTTGCGCAAGAGGCTCAAGCGGATGGAGCGGGAGCGGCGGAAAACACGCCAAACGCGCCTGAAAACGCGGCAATGTCCGGCACAGCGCCCGCGACTACCGAGCATTTTTTCAGCCAGAAAAGCGCCTGCTCTGACTGCGGTATCAGCGTTCCTGAACTTCAGCCGCGGCTTTTTTCGTTTAACAATCCGTCCGGCGCCTGCAATGCCTGCACAGGGCTTGGGCTTAAAATGGAGTTTGATCCCAGCCTCATCATGCCTGACCCTTCGCTTTCGTACAACGAAGGCGGGCTTTTGCCGTACAATCCTGAATCGGCATGGTATCGCAGCCGCTTTGAAAGCCTTGCCAGGCATTTCAAGTTTTCCCTTGATACGCCGCTTGCCAACATCTCAAAAAAGGCGCTTGACGCGATATTTTACGGAAGCGATGCCGTTCTCGAAGTACACTACATAAATCGTGAAGGCACAAACTACCACGATTACAACACCCGCTTTCCTGGCGTCCTTGAAGACCTAAGGCGGCGCTACTTTGAGACTCACTCAACAGGAATCAAAGACTGGCTTGAAAAGTTTATGAGCCAAAAGCCCTGCGAACAGTGCGGCGGCAAAAGGCTTAAACCTGAAGTGCTTGCGGTGACTGTGGGCGGGCGCAATATCTGGGAACTTACCGCGCTTTCTGTCACCGAGTCGATTAAGTTTTTCGACAGCGTGAAGTTTAACAAAACCGAAAGCACCATCGCGCACCAGATTCTCAAAGAGATAAAGGCGCGGCTGGGCTTCATGCAGAATGTCGGGCTTGACTACCTCACCCTTGAACGCAAGGCGGCAACTCTTTCAGGCGGCGAAGCCCAGCGCATACGGCTTGCCACGCAAATCGGATCAAGCCTTGTTGGAGTTTTGTACATTCTCGATGAGCCGTCCATCGGGCTTCACCAGCGCGACAACCAGCGCCTTATCGAGACGCTCATTCACCTGCGCAACATCGGCAACACGCTCATCGTGGTGGAGCATGACGAGCAGACACTGCGCACCGCCGATTACATCGTTGACTTGGGACCCGGGGCGGGAGTGCACGGCGGACGTGTGGTGGCGCAGGGAACGCCCGCGGAAATTATGAAATCGAAAGAAAGCCTTACCGGACGTTATCTTTCAGGCACTCTCCGCATGGAAACGCCACAGAAACGGCGGGGCGGCAACGGCTTTAGCCTGCGTCTTTGCGGTGCCGCTGAACACAACCTGAAAAACATCGATGTGGAACTGCCGCTAGGCAAGTTCACCTGCATCACAGGCGTTTCAGGTTCGGGTAAATCAACATTGCTCACCGATGTATTACATCCGGCACTTGCCAACAAGGTAAACGGCACAAGCCACCGCGAAGGGCAATGCCGCTCGCTTGAAGGAGCGGAGCACATCGACAAGGTGATAGACATCGACCAAAGCCCGATTGGACGCACGCCACGCTCAAACCCCATAACCTACGTTGGCGGTTTCACTGCCATACGGGAACTTTTTTCAGGGCTTCCCGATGCAAAAGTGCGGGGTTACAAACCGGGGCGTTTTTCGTTTAACGTGCGCGGCGGCAGGTGCGAAAACTGCGAGGGAGACGGCGAAATAAAAATCGAGATGAACTTTCTCCCCGACGTGTACATCACCTGCGATGTGTGCCGTGGCAAACGCTTTAATCGTGAAACGCTTGACATACGCTACAAGGGCAAAACCATTGCTGATGTGCTTAACATGACAATCGAAGAAGCCGCCGTATTTTTTTCACCCATTCCACAAATTGCCCGCAAAATGGACACTCTGCTTTCGGTGGGTTTGGGTTACGTCAAGCTCGGTCAGTCGGCGCTGACGCTTTCCGGCGGGGAAGCCCAGCGGGTAAAACTTGCGCTGGAACTTTCCAAGCGTTCAACAGGCAAAACGTTTTACATCCTTGATGAGCCGACTACGGGATTGCACTTTGCGGATGTGAAGCAGTTGATGGAAGTAATACAGCGGCTTGTGGATCAGGGTAATACGGTGGTTATGATAGAACATAATCTGGATGTCCTGCTTCAGGCGGATCATTTAATCGATTTGGGACCTGAAGGAGGGGAACGCGGCGGACAGGTGATTGTTACAGGAACGCCTGAGGAAGTTGCCGAGTGGGAACCGTCCTACACAGGGCATTATATCAAGGAGCTTTTAAACAAGCGGCGGAAAAAAGCTAACAGGCAAAAGGCGGCACAATGAAAGGCTGTAATTTCGCGGCTTTAATGCCAAACGCGGCGGCAGGGATGTTTGCGCTGTGTTTTTTTCTGATTGCGGCTTTTGTTGCACCCGCGCAGGAAGCGGAACTTTATGATGAATTGGCTGCCGCCGAAAACGACAACGGCGAGCTTTATAACGGCAACGGAGATGAGGACATTGCCGCCTACCAGCCGCCGCCACCGCCGGCGGAAGAACCGCACCCGGAAGCTGACTTTCTGGAACTGGAAATAAGAACCTCTTCACTTATGGAGCTTGCCGCGTGGGCGAGGGAACTTGGCTTGAGCGACGGCGGCACAAGGTCAGACCTTGCCGCGCGGCTTCGCGCGTTTTTCAGGCTGCCCGCTCCCATGGGACAGGGCTTTGTTGAGCAGCGGGTCATCACCATAGAATCCGCCAACATCACCGAATACTTCACCCTTGCCGCGGTAGACGAAGATTACGCCCGTTTCAGGGGGGACGTAATTATCAGTCTGCGGGATGGTTATTCTGTCCACCGGATTAGGGCGGGGGAGATACTCTTTAACCGCACGAGGAACGTATTGTCCGCGTCCGGCGGGGTGGAATACACAAGGGAGGAAGGAACCACTACGGAGATATTTCGCGGCGAATCGATTACGGTGAACCTTGACAACTGGTCAAGCATATTTATAGACGGCGTGACAGAGCGCATGATGGAAGGCAGTCCATCCGCTTACCGCTTTGAAGGAACGATTATTTCGCGGGATGCTGAAGGCGCTACGCTTTTAAGAAACGCTACCATTACAAACCCCGCCACCGATGAGGCGTTTTGGTCGATTTCCGCATCGCGCCTTTGGCTTTTGCCGGGAAATGACTTTGCCATAGCAAACGCGGTTCTCCGTGTTGGCAATATTCCGCTCTTTTACCTGCCGTTTTTTTTCTTCCCCGCCGATCAGGTCGTTTTCCGTCCGGTGCTCGGTTTTCGCTCAAGGGAAGGAACGTTCATGCAAACAACGACGTACGTTTTGGGCAGACCGCGAACCGGAGTGCTCACCGACAGCTCCATCTCCATGATTTTCGGCGGGGCAGGTGAAGACATGGAAACAGAGCGGCACGGCATTTTTCTGCGAACAACCGGAGAAAGAAGGCAAGACCCCGGCGACCTTCGCCTTTCCTTTTTGGTTGATGCGTACGTAAACCTCGGTGTTTATTTGGGAACAGAACTGGCTTTGCCTGCCGGAGGGGTCTTCGGGGAAACCACTATTTCAGCAGGTTTAGGCTTTTCCAGGAATATTTTTAACATTGACGGCGTGTTTACCCCGTTCCCAAACTTTGACGGTGAAAGTGAATGGAACCGGAGCCAGTTTTTCTTCACAGATGTCCCGTTCCGCTACCGTTTAGATATGAGAGGCTCCTTCGTAACACCTGCAGGCTCCCTTTCCTGGCAGCTTCCGTTTTATTCAGATCCCTTTGTTGACCGCGACTTTATGCGCCGCCCGGATCCCGGCGACTGGTTTAGTATGCTGCGTGATCTTACCGAAGATGAAGAGGCATTAACCCACGCTGAGGCTTTTATTAGACCACAGGAACACCGATGGCTGATACACGGCAATAATTTTAATTTTCCGGTCGCCGCATTGCATCCCGCGATTACGACCCTTTCAATTTCGACCTTTTCCACCTCCCTGGAATTCGATATGAGGGGTTCGACAGTCGGGCATCCAAACCCCGACAGTGCATTTTTCTTTCCACAGCGGCTGATTTTATTCTCAATCAATGCTGCAATGGCGGGAACTCCGTTTGCCTTTGGCGCGCCGGAGCCGTTTACCCCGGGCATAGGTGCGCCGCCGGGTCTTGCCATGCTGCCTGACTTGCCTATTTCACCCTGGCAGACACCTGAAGAAAATGACGATGGCGCTTTGGCAGCGGATGAAAGGATGTTTTCACCGCCTGTGCTTGCACAGACATTTCCTATACGCACAGGCGGCGGTCCAAGATTAACCATAGACTACCGTCTTGACCCAACGGTCTCGACAGAAATGCAGTTTGACGCAAGAATGCGCCCCGGTCACTGGGACATTCAGGAAAATGTTGACTGGACGGACATATCTTCCATTCAGTCGCGTTTCACCGTTAACAGCAATTTTGGTTTTAACCTTACCCATGCCGGCATAGGCGCATACTCGGCGTCGTTCAGGATATTGGGAAGAGGCTCTTGGGCAAATTTTTGGATGATGAACGAGGAAGCGGGAGAATTTCTTGATGCTGCCGGAAATCCTGATGAAACGCGTGTTCTGGCTGCTTTGGATAGTGCAAGCAATGCAACTTTGTTTTCCACTTTGTGGGAGCTTAACACTTCGGTAAGACCGTTTTTTCAAAGTGATATATGGGGCAACACTAATATAACGTACGATCTTCGCGGGCTTTTGGTGAGGAACAGATTTGATCTGCCGACAGGAACGCCTGCGGGTCAGGGGGAGCGTATATGGGAAATGGGCAGTTGGGACAGAGAAAATATCGAAGCGCACCGGATTGCCACCAATATTGTCGCAAACGTAATGGATCAAAACCAAACCGTTACCATAACTACCGCGCTTCCCCCGCTCGCTGCCACCGCAACACTGAATGCCACGTTTAACAAGTGGATATCCACAACGACCATAGGGACAACTGTGACAGAGCCGTGGAATAGGGAAGAGCGCGAGTTTGGTAATATTAACATCACCGAAACGCTTAACTTCACACCCAACATAAGCTTCATACAAAGGTTTATCATAAACCCGGAAATAGGCCAGTCTACAACGCTCAATTCGACCCTTCGCCTTTGGGCGTTTAACGCTTCCTATTATGTTCTTTACACCCAGCCGTATAGATTTAACCCTAATTTTGTTGTAGGCGGCGGTGAGGATCTTTGGCAGCGATTGACTGATTCAAGCCTTGAGGCTCAAAGATTTAGCTTTGGGTACAACAGAACATTTTCGCGGACAAATTTATGGGGCGGACGGCTTGCGTTTTCGCTAAACATCAACACAAACGTAAATTTTGACCTTCAGCGTTATACTCAATCGTATCTTACCTTTAACATGAACTTCACCGCACGGATAACGAATTTGTTTGAATTGACATTTATCACCCAGTCCAGAAACGATGTGCTTTTCAGGTACTTCCAAAATATGCCGTTTTTTAATGCCGCCCCTGTTGACCTTTTTCCGGGACAGGAAACAAACATTCTCGTTGACTTAATTAACTCTTTCCGTTTTGATAACCAGAATTTGCGCCGAAGTTCAGGCTTTAAGCTGCGTTCAATGAACGTGACACTTCTCTATCATTTGGGCGACTGGAACGTGCGGTTTAACGTTGCTTCCTCTCCGGTTTTATCAGGAATAGGAGCCGATGCCACGTTCAGGTTCCAAAACGAAATCTCGTTTATAGTTCAATGGGTACCCATCAGCGAAATCAGAGCACAGATTCGCTACGAAGAAAACAGGCTGACTGTTCGGTAAAAGGCGCTTAACTCTTAAGCGCGCGCTTAAAAGTTAAGCGCACGCTTTATCAAACGCTGGTTTTTAGCTTTTGCTCTTTCTCAAACCGCGCAAGGGCAAGTTCTATGAGCCTGTCGATAAGCTTTGTGTAGGAAAGCCCTGACGCTTCCCAAAGTTTTGGATACATGCTAATGCGCGTAAAACCCGGCATAGTGTTGATTTCGTTTACAATGATGCTGCCGTCCTCTTTAAGGAAAAAGTCAACACGCGCAAGTCCTTCACAGCAAAGCGCATTAAAAACGGCTATAGAAAGCTCTTTTATGCGGGCGGCAGTTTGTTCAGGAAGGTCGGCGGGAATAATAAGCGCGGCTCCATGTTCGTCAAGGTACTTTGCGTTGTAAGAGTAAAACTCATGATGCGGTTTTATTTCGCCGGGAATTGATGATGAGACATCAGGTGCCGCGCCGAGCACCGAGCATTCAATTTCCCTTCCGGGGATAAATTCTTCAAGCAGCGCTTTGGTGTCGTACTGAAAGGCAGATGTCAGGCTTTCAGAGTATTCTTGCTCGGTGCGCACTTTGCACACTCCAACTGACGATCCCATGTTAGCGGGCTTCACAAAAAAAGGCACACCCAATTGCGAACATACCGTATCAAAAGCGGGATGCGTCTCATTTTCTTTAAGGCAAATTAACTTGCCGACAGGAAGATTTGCCTGCAATAAAAGGCGCTTCATCACATCTTTGTCCATGCCCGCGGCGGACGCTAAAACGCCTGCGCCAACGAAGGGAACATTGAGGAGTTTCAAAAGACCTTGAACTGTGCCGTCTTCCCCGAAAGGACCGTGTAATATGGGGAAAACAACGTCAACATCAGAAAGAGCTGTTTGCACATCAACAACTGAACATGACGGATTTATCCTTATGCGCTGTGGATCATCCGAATCAATAATGAAGTTTTCATCATCGCCTGAAAGCCAGCGTCCGTCTTTGCCTATACCTATAAGGTGCGGCAGGAATTTGCCGCGATCAATGGCATCATAGACATTTTTGGCTGATTGCAGCGAAACCTCATGCTCTGCGGATTTGCCGCCGAAAAGAATGCCCACTCGTAGTTTGTTTCCCATAACGAAGGAGTATACTCCGGATGCAGAATAAAAAACCATAGGGTTTTGTTTGACTTTCCATGGATCTGATATAAAATCAAAGTATGCGGCTTAAATCTACCAATTCGCATGATCTTGAAGTTTCCTTTAAGGATGCGGTATTGCGCTGTTTGCCTTCAGACGGCGGGCTTTATGTGCCAACTAAAGCGGTGGATTTGCGGCAGGCTTTTTTTGACCTAAGCGCCAACAGCAGTTTCCACGACCTGGCATCGGCTGTAACGCCGCTTTTGCTGCAGGGGGAACTGAACCCGTTTTGCGCAGCGCGCGTTGCCGAAAGCGCGTATGGCTTTGAGCCTGAACTTACGCTTCTTGATGATAATTTCTCGCTGCTTAATTTGCACAATAGCCCGACCGGTAATTTTAAGGATTTCGGTGCCGGTTTTTTTGCAACGGTGATGGAAGAGCTTTTGAAAAAAAATAATTACGCAATGATCCTTTCAACAGCGGTTGGAAATAACGGAATCAGCTTAGGACATGCCTTTCAGCGCCGCCGCGGGCTTACCGCTGTATTGTTATATCCATCCGGACGCATTTTCGGGCTTGACGAGGAGAGCTTTGTTTCAAACGGGGGAAACATCATTCCAATACAGGTACGTGGAACACTTGATGATTGCCAGCGGCTTAGAAACGCCGTTATTAATAGCCTCGCTCTTGCACAGCGCTACAACATAACAAGCGCCAACACCATCAACTTTGCAAGGCTTTTGCCTCAAACGTTTTATTATCTGTACGCTTATACCAAGCTGCCTGAACGGCTTAGAGAAAATGTCGTTTTCAGCGTTCCAAGCGGAAATTTCGGCAACCTTGTTTCCGGTCTTTACGCGTGGAAGTTCGGCTTGCCGGCAAGCGGCTTTATAGCCGCCATGAACGCCAACAACGCTTTCGGCGATTTTCTTCAGGGCGGGGATTTTAAGGCTGAAGAGGTAATTGCCACCCGTTCCCCTGCCCTTGATGTAAGTAACCCCGCAAACTATCAGCGGCTGCGTTCGTTTTACGATGAAAACCCGCAGGTCATGCGTGACATGGTTTTCCCCGCCTCCGTTGACGATGAAAAGACATTTTCCGCGATGGAAAAGATGTACAGGTTATACGGAGAGCTGATTGACCCGCATGGCGCTGTGGCGTTTGCCGCCGCGCAGGATTTCGCCGCTTCAGGCAAAAAGCCCGGTTCGCACATTGTTGTTGTCTCCACAGGGCATCCTGCAAAAGAGCCTGAAATGGTGAAAGCCGCCACAGGTCAGGTACCTTCCGAACCGCGGGGTTTCCAGTTACTAAAGCGGGAAGTAAAGCCTGTTGCCGCCATCGAAGCGCATTTGGGGGCGTTGGAAGGGGCTATTGCCGCCTGCTTCTAGCAAGTTTTTCTAGCCCTTGCTCAAATAAAGCGGAATGGAAGCGGCTTCTTTATCGTCAAGGTAAAGGGTAAAGTTTATCATTCCTGAACTTTTGAAGCGGATGTTGGAAATCGTAAACACCAAATGCGAAACCGCAGTCGCGTTTCCGGCTCCCTTTACCTCAACATTTCCCTGAATGGGTTTAATCACCGTTTCGCCGCTTAAATCGCGCGTTTCGATTCTGAACTGGTGATTGCAAAACTCCCACAGGTCAAAACGCAGGCGTATAACAACCGAAAGCTGCGTATGGACGCAGGGAAAGTTGCGGGAAACTATTGTATCAAAGGTGCCTACAATTGTGAGTTTGCCAGAGTTTTCCTGGGCAAAATCGCAGAAGGTAAAAAGTTCAACTTTCATTACATCTTTCTTCGCCTGGAATTCACAAAACGTGAGAAATCATTGATGTTTTTCACCACTATCTTGTCAGACAGCATTTCCACACGGCGCTGATTTTCAAAGTTGCTCAATATTTCCCTGGTTTGGTTTACGGTCATGCCCGCCCATTGCGCAACGTTATCCACAGTGGCTTTAAATTCGCGCCTCTCGGTTGTTTTGTCTATGTCAGGCTGGCTTTCATCCAGCATCAGGAAAACGTCGGCTATTTTCGCCGGCGGCTCCTCAAGTGTTAAGATCATGAACCGCCGCTTGGAATCAAAAATGCGCTTTGCGAACATTTTAAGGAGTTTCAAGGCAATTTGCGGGTTTCCCAGCATCAAAATGTCAAAGTTCTGGCTGTTAAACTCAAGGAGCTTCACTGAATCAAGGGCGATTGCCGTTGCCGAGCGCGGTGAGTTTTCCAAAATCGCCATTTCGCCGAACATTTCTGTGGGCTGAAGAATATCAAGCGTTTTTTCTATGTCCCCGATGAGTTTGACCAGCTGCACCCGTCCTGTTTGAATAAGGTAAAACGTACTGCCCGGCTCAAACTCCGAGAATATCATCTCACCGGGCGCGAAGGTTCGTGCAAAGCGCTCAAAAGCCGCCAAATTCATTTCAGCCACTTATCCCTCCAGCGCCTTGAGCGCTCTTTTTGCTTTCAGTTTAATTCCGTCTTCCTCTTTCCCGGGCATAGAAAGTATTTTTTTATAAAACGTTTTTGCTTGCTCTTTCCCGTTGCTTTTTTCGTAAGACTGCCCCATGTAAAAAAGTGAATCGGCAAGATCAGGATGTTTAGGATATTTTGTAATCATCATTGTATAGTATTTTATGCAGTCTTGAAATTTATTGAGCAGGAAAAGGCATTGACCGATTCCGAAGTTGCTTTTCGCCACATATTCGGCATCTTCTTTCGCATCCACAATTTTTTTGAACGCCAAATACGCCTGTTGGTATTTTTGCTGGGAAATAAGGCTTACCGCATCGTAGTAGGCTTTCGCGGTGTTTGACATATCAGAAGGGGTTTGTTGATCATCATCAGACTCAAGATCAAAAGCCTCGATTTTAGGCGCCACCACACCAGGAGATCTTGCAAGCGACGATTCTGCCAGCTGCAGGTTATTGGCAGCCTGCGTTGCATTGCGCCCTGACGGGTAAAACGTCAAATAACGGCTGAAAACATAACGTGCCTGGGAAAAGTTTTTATTCTTCAAGTAAAACTCACCCACATGAAAAAGACCAGCTTCAGGATTTTGCTGATCCTCTTTTTCCATAAGGCTTGAAACCTGTTTGTGAATCTTGCGCAACTGGTTTGAAAAAACTTTAAGCATCTTTACGATGATACGGCTGTTTGCAAGCGCAAGCGATTCAAACTCAGGCACTGTAAACGCCATGATTACCGTGTCCTGAATCGCCATGGCGTTTTCTTCCCTAGCGTATCTGCCCAGCGCAGACTTTACCCCAAAGAACTCTCCCTGCTGAACCAGGTCTTGTACATCCTGTCCTGTTTCAATATCCTGGTGTGTGAGATGCACTTTCCCGCTTTGCAGAATAAACACCTTGTCCGCGGGATCGCCCTGAAAGTATATAACCGAACCTGTTTTGTATTGCTGCGGTTTTGCCATTACGTTGATTCCTTCGCCTTTAAAGCCGGTTCAAAAGGGAGAAAATCAAGAACTTTCTTAAAACCCGTCCTGTGTCTGATTTCCATGTAAAGAGCGGCAGGATCGCCACAGACGAACATACTCTTTCCCCCAACTGTTATCTCCGTATAGCCCTGCGGAAGCTTCCCAAAAATGTCCAGAAAACGCTTCTTCCCATAAATGGGTTTTCCTTCAAGAACAAGCAGTTCAATATCTTCCATCGATGATGAGGCAAGGTTTTCATACGCATCATCGACACGAGCTTTCATAACAAGTATATCAGCAAGTTTGCCTTCGTCAAGCGACCCAATTCGATCCTGCATCCAGAACGCTTTTGCGCTGTTGATTGTAACCATTTCAAAAATGTTTTTCGCGCTCAAATCCTCGCCGTACATTTTTTGGTAAAGCCGCCTAATCGTGCGCATTTCTTCCAAAAGATTTGCAGGACCTGTTGCCGAAGAATCCGTGCCGAGTGTGAGGTTCACACCGGCGTTTAGCATTTTGCGGATTTTAGCGGTAACGTTAAACATAAGCATATTGGAGGAAGGGCAAAGTGAAATGCTTGCCCCCGCTTTTGCAATCTTTTTTATGTCCTCATCGCTGACACTGATGCAGTGGACAAAAAGGCAATGACTGTCAAGCATGTTCAGTTTTTCCAGGCTTTCCACGCTGTGCATTGATTCGCTGTCAAAGCCTTCGCACAGATGTGTTATAAACGGCCACTTGTTTTTGACCGCTTTTGCGTGCTCCTCAAGCAAGCCGTCTCCCCATTTCAAATCGTATGACGTTGCCTCGTGTGCCAGCCCGTATTCGGCAATCGCCCGAATAGGAAGCGTGGGCAGAATATCTTTGTTGATGGAATGGGGAAAATGATCGTTTACCGTGGTAACACCTGAAAATATGCACTTGTAACTGCTTAAAAGGTAAAGTTCTTCCCGTAACATTTTTGAACGCTCGGCAAAGGTGTCTGACGCTTTTAAATCTTTATCCCACGGCTGCCATGTGAGGTAAAATGTGCCTTTAGGGGGACCGACCGGTGGACGGTAATTGCCCTGCAAATGATCGTGCGTGTTGATGAGGGATGGGTATACAAAGGATTTTCCTTTTAGGTCTAAAACGATGCTCTTTTTATTGCTTTTTAAGCTGCCTCTGGCGGAGCTATTGTCCGCAAACCGCCCGTTCACAGCTTTGATGAGCTTCTGTGAAACCTCAATACTGCCTGTATTGGGGTTTTTTCCTGCAGTGGTTATAATGCCATTTTTCAACACAAACCCAGACACTTTCAGACCATCCTATCTTGAGCTACGCTCATCTTCCTTAAACTAAGCATCTTAATAGAATCCATAGTAAGCGCAATCTTTAAGCCATATGCCCATTCTACTATTTTCGGCAGAAAACGCTATTTTTTTTTAATTATCCAAGCATATTTCAAGACCTATGTTAGTTTTGGGAATGCCTTCTCCAAGATAATACAATACTCTCAAACGAAAGTTTGCCCTTTCTTGTGTGTTTTGTCAATTAAGCAAAAAGTACCTCTTGCAAACCATCGCCGTTTTCTTGATAATTGCCCTCGTGATCGATCTTCATACCCACTCCTCCGCGTCTGACGGAAGCCTTACCCCATCAAACCTTGTCGCAGAAGCCATACGCCGAAATCTCACCGCCATCGCCCTTACCGACCACGACACAATTTCTGGTCTTGAAGAAGCGGCGGCCGCGGCGCAGACGGCAGAACAGGGAATCCGTTTTATACCCGGCGTGGAATTGCAGATACTCTTTAACGGCGAAAGCGGCGGGGAGTTTCACCTTTTGGGGCTGGGGATAAACCGCTTAACGGCTGGTTTTACGGCTGCAGTTGCGGAGCTGGCGCGCCGGCGCGAAGAGCGAAATCTGGAAATTATCGACAAAATGAAAAAATCAGGCATTGATGTTTCGTATGACGAAATTAAGTCCCTTGCCCCGGGCGTTGAAAACGAAGGCAATTCCATTGGCCGCCCGCACTTTGCCGACTTTCTTACGCGGCGGAAAATCGTGAAAAACCGTGAACAGGCTTTTGCCCGCTACTTAAGCAAGGGAAAGCCGTTTTATATGCCAAAGGCTGGGCTTGAGTTTGACGTGGCGGCGGCGGTGATTAAAGAATCAGGCGGGCTTGCCGTGCTTGCCCACCCCATGTCGTTATATGTCGCTTGGGGGCGGCTGCCGGAATTGATTAAAGGTCTTAAAGATCGGGGTTTGGACGGTTTAGAAGCGTGGCATCCGACAGCCAAAGTTTCCTCATGCCGCCGCCTTGAGGAACTTGGCAGGAAGCTGAATCTCCTTGTAACCGCCGGAAGCGACTTTCACGGGGAAGCGCGCCCCGACCGAAAACTGGGTATTACTTCAGGCGGGAAAAAAATTGATGAGTCTTTTTTCACGGCTTTTGAAAGCGCTTTACAGTCTGCTTCGTCTGCCCCTGCGAAAATATAAAAGCCGCTTAAATACCGGCGGCGATGATGTCGTAAGGGTCGTCTCCAAAACGGCGGTGTTGAACCGCTTCCAAAATGTGCGCCGGCTCTATGGAATCCTTGCCTTCAAGGTCGGCTATGGTTCGCCCAACTTTTAGAATGCCGTGGCACGCCCTGCCTGAAAGCGCAAGCTTTGTTGCGGCAATGGTGAGCGCTTGCGAGGCTTTCTGTGAAAGGGAGCAGAACCTGTCTATTTGGGCAGGGAGCATTCGCGAATTTTGCCGCACCTGCGTTCCCTTGAAGCGTTCCCGCTGAATATTCACCGCTGCTAAAACCCGCTTGGCTATATTATAACTCCGCTCTTCCCCCGCACCGCCGCCCGGCACCAAAACACCCGGAGCACTGGCGGGAACGCGAAGCTCAATGCGGTCAAGCATGGCGCTTCCCAGTTTGCGCCAGTAGCGGCGGATTTCGTCGGGACTGCACAAACAGCCTGACTCTCTTGAGGAACCTTCGGCTCCGTCCGCCCGGCCAAGCCGCCCGCAAGGACAGCTATTTGCCGCAAGGATAAGCTGGAAATCCGCGGGAAGCCGCATAGGTCCTTCGGCGCGGACTATGGTGACAACGCGGTCTTCCAAAGGTTCGCGTAGGGATTGAAGAACCGGCGCGCGGAACTCCGGTGCTTCATCCAAAAAAAGCGTGCCAAAGTGCGCCAGCGTTATTTCCCCCGGACGCACAATCCTCCCGCCGCCAAGAATGCCCTCTGTACTTGCCGAGTGATGCGGCGAGCGGAACGGCGGATGCGAAATAAGCGCGCCAGTTTTCAAAAGACCGGCAAGGCTGTGCAGGCGCGTCACTTCCACCGCTTCATCAGGATGCAAAGGCGGCAGTATTGAAGGGAAGCGGCGGGCGAGCATGGTTTTCCCCGAACCTGGCGGGCCAAAAACCAAAAGATTGTGTCCTCCGGCGGCGGTAATCTCAAGCGCGCGTTTGTACCTGCTTTGCCCCTGCACCTCGGCAAAGTCACCTGAATCAGAAGGGCAAACGATCTCCCTGTCCGCATCACTTGCCCACACTCTGCTGTTTTCAGGCAGAACGCCCGTTTCAGCGCGGACAGTCAATGCGTGTACCACCTCCGCCAGTGTTGCCGCGGCAAAAAAACGCCTTCCCCGTTCAGGTGTCGCAAGAACCGCCGCTTCGTCAGCGTTTTCAAGCGGCACGATAAACTCTTTTATTCCGGCACTGCATCCTGCGGCAACTGCAGCCAGAACCCCGCGCACAGGGCGAAGGCGGCCTGACAGCTCAAGCTCACCTGAAACCATAAGATTATCGGGAACGGCAACCATGCCTGCCGCCGCCATCACCGAGACAGCGATGGGAAGGTCAAGCGATGCCCCTTCTTTGCGGAAATCGGCAGGCGCAAGGTTAATGAGGATGCGGTCTTGAGGAAAAGTAAAGCCTGAATTGCGAAAACTCGCCCGCACCCGCTCCCGCGCTTCCCGCACAGCGCCGTCGGCAAGACCTGAAATGTCGATTCCGGGAATTCCCCGCCGTATATCGGCTTCCACCCGTATAATAATTCCTTCCGCGCCCCACGGCGCATAGGCTAATATGTTCATTTTGCCCCCGCCTTTATACTGCGCGGCGGTGGAAAGTGCTTCGGTTTTTTGTGAGTTTTTAGTGGTTTGTGCAAAGAATGAGAGCGTGCGGAAAACCCAAAAGCGGATTAGGCGGTTTCCCCGATTCCCTTTCGCGAACGGATCGGGCGCAGTTCTTCCTCGCTCACCGCCAGAGGATCATTCACGCCGGGCGGCAGCTCCCTGCCTTCCTCGTATTCCACATCCTCCTCCGCGAACAAAAATTCGTTCTGTGGTGCCGGCGCGGTTTTTACCCCTTCGTCCCCTGAAGGGGAGGCAAGGCGCGCGGAAATGACTTTAGTAACGCCTGATTCTTCCATTGTAACACCCAAAAGCGTGTTCGCACCAGCCACCGTCCGCTTGTTATGCGTGATAACGATAAACTGACTTTTGTTGCCGAACTCGCGCAGAAGGTGAACAAAGCGCCCGACATTTTCCTCGTCCAGCGCCGCGTCAATTTCATCCAGAAGACAGAAAGGCGAGGGCTTGACAAGGTAGGTGGCAAATAAAAGCGCCACAGCGGTCATCGACTTTTCGCCGCCTGAAAGCAGGGTGATGTTTTCCAGCTTTTTCCCCGGCGGTTGGGCGAAAATCTCTATGCCAGATTCCAGAATGTGGTTGGGATCAGAAAGGCGCAATTCCGCTCTGCCGCCGCCGAAAAGCCTGCGAAACATGTTATGGAAGTTCTTTTTGATTTTGTCGTATGTCGCCTTGAAGAGTTCTGATGATTCAATTCGGATTTCGGCGGTGAGCTTTTCCAAATCCGCTCTGGCTTTTGCAAGGTCTGCCAACTGACCGGACAAAAACTCATAACGTTCTTTGGTTTCCGAAAACTCTTCAGGAGCGGCGAGGTTCACCGCGCCCAAATCCTTAAGCGCCTGCTTGCTTTTGGTAAGCAATTCGCGCAGTTCGCTTGTTTGGGATGTAATCGTGTAGATGCGCTCCTCAAACTCCATAAGGTCGCGGGAATGAGTTTCCCGGAAGTTATCCTGTATGTTTTTGATTTCGGTTTCAGACTGAACCAGTTCCAGATGCAGGCGTTCCATAGACTCCTGCGTTTTGGCAAGCTCGGCAAGCCGCTTGCGTATCGTGTCCTGCTTCCCAGCCACATCGCTGTTGCGCAGTGTTATATCACGTTCAAGCTTTTCCAAATCTGAAGTGAGCTGTTTGCCCTTCTGCTCGATTTCGTCGATTTCAATTTCGACATTTGAAAGGCGCTCGTCAATTTCCTCGAGGCGTTTGCGGTCAAGGAAAAGCTCATCCTGCACCGCTTTCAAAAGGCTTTCCTGCCCCGCCAGTTCCCG
>JAIRQD010000042.1:0-37656 GCA_031256655.1 Treponema sp. | reverse complement strand
CTTGCGTTTTTGTACGCTTATGCCCTTACGCGCACCAACATCCGCTTCAAGACATTTTTTCAGTACGTCGCTTTGATACCGATATTTATGCCGACTGTTGTTCACGCGCTGGGTCTTATTTACCTGCTCGGACGGCAGGGCGTGTTGACACGTTTGGGCTTTCAGGTGGAGCTTTACGGCCGGCTTGGAATAATACTTTCACAAATCATCTACACATTTCCCCACGCTTTTTTGATGTTTCTGGTAACACTCAAATATGTCGATGGAAGATTGTACGAAGCCGCCGAGTCGATGGGCGTTAAACCCCTGACCAAACTCTGGAAGATAACTCTGCCTGAAGTAAAGTTCACGCTTATCAACGCCGCGTTCGTCTGCTTTACCCTTGCCTTTACCGATTTCGGCGCGCCTATGGTGATTGGCGGAAGCTTCAATGTGCTTGCAACGGATTTGCACACACAGATTACGGGGCTTTTTAACATGAGCATGGGCGCGGTTGTGGGAACCCTTCTATTGATTCCGGCGGTGCTGGCCTTTGTTGTCAACCGCGTAGTAAACTTGAGCAACATGGGAGCCATGAGCGCGAAATCCACCGGGCTTGTCATAAGGAAAAGTATCACAAGGGATGTTTTTTTCTTTGCGTTTTGTTCAGCCATTGCGCTTTCACTTTTCGCTCTTGTAGGAGCGCTCGCGCTTGGAGCATTTTCAACCTTGTATCCTTTTAACCTAACTCCGACACTTAACAATTTCCGCTTTGACCCTGTTATCGGCGGCATGGGTAGTTTTCTCAACTCGATAAAAATGAGCATTGCGACAGCGGCTGTTGGCACGGCCTTCGTTTTCGCTTATTCTTACATGGTTGAAAAAACGGAAGGCTTTGGCTTTTTGACAAAAATCGGCAAGCTCCTGTCAATTTTACCGATGGCTCTGCCGGGGATGGTTATAGGCATATCATTCATCTTCTTTTTCAATTCCCCGACCAACCCTTTGAACTTCATCCATGGCACCGTGGCGATTTTGGTAATGGCGAATATTCTTAGCTTTTTTTCCGTGCCGTTCCTCACCGCAACCGGCGCGCTGAAAAAACTTGACAGGGAATTTGAAAGTGTTTCTGACAGCATGAGTGTGCCGCGCTGGAAGCTGTTTTCTTTTGTCAGTGTGCCGCTTTCTCTTCCGGCGATTCTGGAAGTGTTCATGTACTATTTTGTCAGCGCGATGGTAACGATTTCCGCGCTGGTTTTTCTGTACACTCCGCACTTCAGAGTTGCGTCAATCGCGGTGGCGCATATGCAGGCCGCCGGTGCTTTTGCCCAGGCTGCCGCAATGAGCCTGCTGATTCTGGGCATAAACGTGGCAGTGCGTCTGTTGTACGAAATCGCTATAATTTTTCTGAAATATAAATCAGGAAGGAGACAATCATGAGAATCACAACTATCATCCTTGACTGGGCAGGCACAACGGTGGACTTTGGCTCATTCGCTCCTGTTGATGCTTTTATGAGCGCTTTTGCCGCCTTTGGCATAAGCCCCACTGTGGATGAAACAAGAGCGCCTATGGGACTTGCCAAACGCGCGCACGTGGCGGCAATGCTTTCTGGCAACCGCCTTGCCGCGCAGTGGGCGGAAAAAAACGGAAGGGCGCACACAGAAGCCGACATTGACGCTGTATACGAAAAGTTTGAACCGGCGCTGTTTGATGTCTTGAATCGTTACGCGACTCCGCTTCCGCTCGTGCTTGAAACAGTGGCAATTTTAAGAGACAGGGGAATAAAAATCGGCTCCACGACCGGATACACTAAGGCGATGATGGATGTTGTTGCTCCTCTGGCAAAAGAACGCGGCTACGCACCGGACTGCCTTGTCTGCCCCGATGATACCGGCGGCCGCGGCAGGCCGTACCCGTATATGCTTTGGCGAAATCTTGAAAAGCTGATGACCGAACACGTAGGCGAAGTTTTGAAAGTCGGCGACACTGATGCCGACATGAAAGAGGCAAAAGCCGCCGGATGCCTGAGTGCCGGAGTTATTGCCGGTTCCAGTATGCTGGGCTTAAGTGAAAGCGAGCTTGAAGCGCTTGCCCCAAAACGCAAAGAAGAACTGTTTGCCGAGACAAGGCAAAAATATTTCCGGTCAGGCGCTGACTTTGTGATTGACCACATCGGCCAACTTCCGATGCTCGTAACGATGATAGGAGACTGAAAATGAACGATTTAATTGCACTTGACGCGATACCGGATAACTCGTATATATTGCTCACCCCGGGGCCGCTTTCAACATCAAAAGGTGTACGCGCGGCCTTGCTTCGCGACTGGTGCACATGGGACGCTGACTACAACGAAAACATCGTCCAAAACATCCGAAAGCGCCTTGTCGCAATCGCAACGGGGGAGACGCAATCGTACACCGCCGTTCTCATGCAGGGCAGCGGCTCTTTCGCGGTGGAAGCCTGCCTTGGAACAGCAGTTCCGAAAAACGGCAAACTCCTGATTTTGACAAACGGCGCTTACGGCAAACGCATGGTTGAAATGGCGCGGGTGCTTGGAATCGCGCACACTGAAATGGCGCTCGCCGAAACAGCCGCGCCAAGTGCCGCCGAACTGCAAGCGGCGCTGGAGGGCGATGCGGATATTACGCACGTTGCTTTTGTGCACTGCGAAACAACAACCGGTATTCTCAACCCTATTGAAGAGCTTTCAGGCGTTGTAAAAGCCGCGGGCAAAACACTGATTGTTGACGCGATGAGCAGCTTCGGCGGAATCCCGTTTGACATAGGCAGGCTGGGGATTGATTTTCTTGCAAGCTCATCGAACAAATGCATTCAGGGCGTTCCGGGCTTTGGCTTTGTCATCGCCAAGTCTGATTCGCTTGAGCAGTGCGCCGGAAATGCCCGCTCGCTGTGTATGGATTTGGTTGGCCAGTGGCGCGAAATGGACAAGTCAGGCAAATGGCGCTACACCTCGCCGACTCACGTTGTGCGCGCGTTTTACCAGGCGCTGGATGAACTTGAAGCGGAAGGCGGCGTTAGCGCACGACACATGCGATATAGCGAAAACCACAATATACTGGTAAACGGTATGCGCGAACTTGGGTTTCAGACACTTTTGTCTGACGACCTGCAATCGCCGATTATTACATCGTTTTTGTATCCCAATGAGGGTTTTGATTTCAAGGTTTTTTACGAGGCGGTCAAAGCCAGAGGTTTCGTGCTTTACCCCGGTAAAATTTCGCAGGCCGCTACTTTCCGCATCGGCAACATAGGCGAAGTGTATCCATGCGACATAAAAAGGCTGATTGAAGCCGTGCGCGAGGTTACAGGAATGGTGGCGGCGGGATAAGTATCTTTGGGGGGAAAACGGCCTCACGTTGTTTTGCCCTTCAAAACGGCTCACACCCCGTAGCGCCGCATATCCACTTGAGCGCTGTCTGAAACTTCCACTCCCTCATCCCGCAGCAGGCTTATTTGTAGCTCTCTGCCCTCCCCTTCCCTAAGTGCAATCTTCCCGTCATGGCGGACAATCCTGTGCCAGGGGAGATCGTGTTTGTGTGAAAGCGAATGAAGCACCCTTGACACTTGCCGCGCTCCGTTTGGAAGTCCGGCGCGAAAGCCGATGTCGCGGTAACAGGAAACCTTACCGGAAGGTACGGCAAGAACCTGTTCAACTATGCGCCGGGTGGAATCCGTCATCCTTGAGCCTGTTTTTGTTTAATCGATATAATGTAAAGAATTACGGCAAGCCAAATAACAGCGAAAGCTATAAAATGGTGCATGGGGAAAACTTCTTCAAAAACAAAAAGCCCTATAAAAAACATCATCGTGGGGGATACAAACTGAAGAAAGCCCAATGTTGAAAGCGGCAGCACCCGCACGCTGCTACCGAAAAAATAAAGCGGCAGCGCGGAAAACACACCGCAAAAAGCCAAAGGCACAAGCACGGCAACACCGAGGGAAAGAATATGGGAAAAGTTCTCCGTGGTTGGCAGGAGGTTTATGCCTGCCGCGCCTGCATCGACATTGACAAAAAGCAAAAAGAACCCGACAGGTACAAGTAAAAGGGTTTCGGAAGTCAGCGATTCAAGAGGGGGGAGTTTAAGCTTTTTTTTTATTAAACCGTAAAATCCAAAACACAAAGCAAGGGCAACAGAAATCCACGGGAAAACGCCTGAAAACACAGTGAGGATAAGCACGCCCAAACAGGCAAGCGCAAAAGCCATCCACTGCAAAACCGAAAGTTTTTCCTTGAAAAAGAACAAACCAAGCACAATGGAAATAAGCGGGTTAATGTAATAACCAAGTGAAGCCTCAATTATGCGCCCTTGTGTAAATGCCCAAAGGTACACTCCCCAATTAATGCCGAGTATGATTGCGGCAACAATAATCCCCGGGCGCTTTTCCCTGTCTTTGAAAAACGTAAGCCACGCAAAGTTTTTGCCAAGCGTGAGAATGCCTCCCAGAACCGTCATGGACAAAATTATCCGCAGCGCCAAGAGATGGAACGAATCAATCGCGCCCAAAAGATTCCAGTACAGAGGAGATATGCCCCAAATAAAATACGCAGAAACGGCGAAGAAAATACCTTTGGCAAACGATGGGTTTTTCATTCAAGCCTCCTGCTTTCACTTGCGCCAGATTCAATGGTCAAAGTTTTTCGTCTGTTTCCGACAATCGAGGAAAAAACAACCGCAATCAAAATTAACACGCCGCCAACAACCGCCGAAATCGTTGGCTTTTCTCCGAGGAAAATAAAAATCCATATCGGGTTACACAATGGCTCAACAGTCGAAGTGAGCATCGCCTGAATCGCACTTAAATGTTTTATCCCGTACGTAAAAAGGAGGGCAGCGAGCCCCATCTGGATAATGCCCATAAAAAGAATGGGCAAAACTGATGAAACGCTCAAATCAGGGGGATAAAGAAATACAAACGGGATGCTGATGATAGCGGCGATTGTGTGAGCGGTAAGCAATACATCGCGCGGATTGCCGTCTTTGGACATACGTAAAAAAACAACATGGGCGGCAATAAAAACGCCTGATACAAAACCCAATACATCGCCAAAAAGAGCGCCGGAACCAAGACCTTCTCTAAAGAAAATCACAAGCCCGCCGATTACAAGCACCAAAGCGCACCAGTGTTCCCAGCGCGGCTTTTCTTTGATTATCCACCAAGCCAAAAGCGCCACCCAAATTGGCGAACCGTACTGCAGCAAAATCGCGTTGGCGGCGGCGGTAAATCTGTTTGCGCTGACAAAGGTTATCACCATAAACGCGTGAGCGAACGCACTTGCCCAAAATGGAAAGGTTAGGCTTTTTGGAACTGCGCGTTTGGGGGGAGGAAAAATAAAGCGGATAATAAGGAGGAAAACCGCCGCGACAAAACCCCTGCTTCCGGCGATAACCACAGGGTGCCAGTCAACAAGCCTGATAAACAGGCCGCTGGTGCTCCACAAAATGGCAGCGGCAAGAACTGCGCCTTGACCACTCAGTTGCTGCCATCTTTGAACGCTAAAAGCCATTTGGCTATGATATAGAAAAAACCTATAGATGTTAAGCCTGCCCCGCCCAACGCCGATAGTAAACGTAATGATACGAGGAATGTATACAGCCGTAAGCGGCATGAGGGCGCAGCAGTGGCGCCTGGATGCTGTGGCGAATAATCTTGCCAACGTAAACACAGACGGCTTTAAGCGCGAACAAGCGGCGTTCAGGACGTCTTCTTCGCTTTTGCTCAGGCGCATGAACGATGACGGCAGGCACAATATCCCCTTCGGCTCCGCGGATGCCTCGCCCATCATCGGACGGCTTGGAACCGGCGTTGAACTGAACGAACTGTTCACCTGCTTCACTCAAGGGGCGCTGCGGGAAACCAACAGCCAGTTTGACATAGCACTTGACGGGGAAGGCTTTTTTGTCGTCTCAACGCCGTGGGGGGATCGTTACACCCGCAACGGCTCGTTCATACTTGGGCGTGAAGGGCTTTTGTTAAGCAAAGAAGGTTATCCTGTAATGGGCGAAAACGGCCCGATTGCGGTGAACGCGAACAACTTCCAGATTGACCCGGAAGGGCGCATTTGGATAAACGCGGAATTCGGTTCAGGCGATCCGTTTAACTTTGTTTCTATGGAAAACAATGAATGGAACGAACCT
Source organism: Treponema sp. (assembly GCA_031256655.1). Taxonomy (GTDB): domain Bacteria; phylum Spirochaetota; class Spirochaetia; order Treponematales; family Breznakiellaceae; genus WRKT01. The sequence continues at coordinate 31,516 of JAIRQD010000042.1, read as the reverse complement.
GAACTTCTGGACACCCTGCGCGTAGTCAGCTTTGATTCGACACGCTACCTGCGCAAACAGGGATCAAGCCTTTTTTCATCAAACGAGTTTTCAGGGCCTGCCTTTGACATGGAAAACCCCGAACGGGCGGTGGTGATTCAAGGCTTTATAGAAGCGGCAAACGTTGACCCGGTGCGTGAGATGGTTCAAATGATCGAAGTCAACCGCGCGTATGAGGCAAACCAACGCATCATTCAATCTCATGACACGATGCTCGGCATTCTGATAAATCAGACTGCGCGAATAAACTAGGCACAAAGAAAGGAGCAGATAAATGGTTAGAAGTTTATGGACAGGCGCTTCCGGCATGATAGGGCAGCAGGCCAACATCGATACGATTTCAAACAATCTGGCGAACGTCAACACGACAGGCTTCAGGCGGATGCGGGCGGACTTTGAAGATTTAATTTATCAGACAATCCGCACAGCCGGAAGTCCCGCAACCGAGAACACCGTTGTTCCTGTCGGTATTCAAATGGGACACGGTGTACGCCTTGCGGCAACACAGCGTATTTTCAGCCAGGGTTATATGCAGAATACAGGTGTTCCAACTGACGTTGCAATAATGGGCGAAGGGTTTTTCCGCATCCAGATGTTTGACGGCTCATGGGCGTATACAAGGGACGGCAATTTTCACGTAGACCCAACGGGGCGCATGGTCACCAGCAACGGTGCGTGGCTTTTGCCTGATGTTATCATGCCCGAAGGTTTTCTGCCTGAGTCAATTACAGTGACTCAAGACGGGCGCGTTTCGGTAATAGTTCCGCAGATAGACGATGAGCCGATTCAGGTGGCGCAGCTTGAACTGTACCGCTTTCCAAACCCGGTTGGTCTTACGGCGATTGGCGAAAACCTGTTCAGGCAAACAGGCGCTTCAGGCGATCCAATTGCCGGGCAACCGGGCTATGACGGCATGGGACGCATTGCCCACCGCTTCCTTGAAATGTCCAACGTCTCGGTGGTGCGCGAAATGGTTGACTTAATTGTGGCACAGCGCGCGTATGAGTTTAACTCCCGCACGATACAAACCAGCGACAGTATGCTTGCAACGGCCACAGGGCTTGTACGGTAGGAGGCTGACTGAATGAACTTAAACGTCCAAACTTTACAGCAGTTAAGCGCGCAAAACCTCCCAATGTCTTCTTCCATGCCGTCAGCCTCCGGGCTGAACATGGGCGGCCTTCAGCAAGGCGCTTCCGCCCCTCCCAGCAACTTCGCCGATCTTATGAACAGAATGCAAGGCGCGCGGACCGGAAACCCTCATCCGGCACGGGTTCCGGCTATAGTTCAGGACAGGGAGCTTTTTGAACTAACGCTGGAACTTGAAGGCATCCTCGTACAGAACCTTATTCGCGGCATGAGAAACACGATACAACGGACAAACCTTATTGACACAGGTTTTGCAGGGCAAATATACGAGGATATGCTTTTTGATGAGTACGCGCGAATTGTAACACGCAACGCGAGTTTCGGCTTTGCGGAAATGGCGTACCGCCAGCTTACCGGACAGCGTTAGCTTAAGGTGTGTGTAAGGAGGCGGTATCTCCCGCCCCTTGCCACGTTCCTCAATAAGAATTACCGTTAGCAATGCCGCAATCCTTAAGCCATTTGCCTAAGTCCCCCGATGCCGCCGACCGCATGGGAACTGAACCTGTAGGCAGGCTTCTCCTGCGCTTTTCCCTCCCTGCAATCACGGGGATGCTTGTAAACGCCCTTTACAATTTTGTTGACCGCATCTTTGTAGGACGAGGAGTCAATGAGGCAGCGCTTGCTGGCATCTCGCTTGTACTGCCGCTTATGACTGTCGCCCTGGCGTTTGCCATGCTTTTTGGCATTGGGGCTGCAAACATGATTTCCATGCGGCTGGGTCAGGGGAAAAAGCAGGAAGCGGAAAACACCTTAAACCATTGCCTTTTTCTCCTCATCGGGATGGGGCTTTTGCTCTTGGCGGTAGGGCTTATTTTTATTAATGAGATTCTTGCATTGATGGGCGCGCAGTACGGAAGTCTCGCGCTCGATTATGCCCGCCAGTATTTACGCATCCTTCTTTTCGGCTCGGCAATCTTTCAGGTTGGTTTCGGTTTTGCCCACTGCACACGGGCGCAGGGTTTTCCCATTATCACAATGATAGGAATGTTATTGGGCGCGGGAATGAACATTGTTTTGTCGGCGCTTTTTATTTTTGTGTTTGAGTGGGGTATTGAAGGGGCTGCGTGGGCAACGGTCATTTCGCAATCCGCTTCGTGCATCTGGATACTTTCGTTTAGTTTAAGCAAAAAAGCGGTGATTCGCCTGCGCTTTTCTTCCTTTGTGCCTTCGCTTGAAATTGTGCGTCAAATTATGATTTTCGGTTCCGCCCAGTTTTTCATGCAGTTTGTAATGTCAGGCGTACAGCTCCTTTACAATGTCAGCATAGGCTGGTATGGGGCTGACTCTTTGGGGGTTGAGCACGGCGGCGACATTGCCCTTTCAGGAATGAGCATTGTAAACGTTGTATCAATGCTTATCCTCATGCCCGTGTTTGGCATTAGTCAGGGAGCACAGCCAATCCTTGGTTATAACTACGGGGCGAAGAAATATGACCGCGTATTAAAAACGTATCTGCGGGCAGTAACGGCGGCCACCTGCATTTGTGTGGCAGGTTTTATCGTAGTTATGAGTTTTCCCCTTGCGCTGACCAGGATTTTTGTTCCCGACGGAAGTGATGCGCTTTTTTATTTTACACCCCTTGCCCTGCGAACAATTATGCTCTTATTGCCCCTGGCAGGATTTCAGCTTGTTTCGGCAAATATGTTCGCGGTAACCGGCCGCCCCAAAGTGGCGATACTGTTAAATATGCTCAGGCAATGTTTCATCCTTATCCCCTGCCTTATTATATTCGGAAGGCTATGGGGGCTTATGGGAATCATTGCGGCAGCCCCGGTGGCTGACGGGTTTTCGTTTATTTTTACGGCAATCATGATCGCGCGCGAACTGCGGAAATTGCGGAGCAAGGGAAACAGCGCTTGAGATGAGGGCAAGTTTTGTTCCGGGGCGGCGTTATACGGTGATTTTGGATAACGCTAAATTTCATTACAAAAAGTTAAAGCAATTTAATTTAATCGGCTATAATTACTTAAACGCCAGTTTTGCGCTGGACAGCTGCCTGAAAATATAGTACAATGATATTAACTAAAAAAGCTTAAGGTGATTTATGGCAATTTTAAAAAGAAAGGGTGACAAAAAAGAAAACCAGCCTTCCGATTTTCTTCGTGAATTAGAATCTGCCAATGTTAAAAATAAAGACTTGATAAATGAAATTGCCCAGCTTAAAGCCATACAATCAGCAATGCCTGACCCTTATTATATCAGGGACATGGATTATAATATTATCTTTTGGCCTGACTCTATTGCCAAACTTATGGGGTATTCCGCTCACGAGGCAAAAAAATTAAAATGTTATGAAATATTTAAAGCTTGCGTATGCCCTCCTCAAAGCGACTGCCCAACGCAGCGTTGTCTGGAATCAAGGCAGTTTTTAAAGGATGTTGCCGTAGATGTTTATCATAAAAGTGGAGCCACTATTCACTCCCTCGTATCCAATGCAGGTATATATGATGAGAACGGCAATCCGACAGGTGCTGTCGAAATAGTAAAGGATAATACGATTATTAAAAACAGCATGGATTCTATCGGTCAGATAATAACAAAAATAGGAACAATCTCAGAAGCCTTAAAAACTGAAATAAACAAAACACAGACCATATCTGAAAAAGTCAACGAGCAAGCGCTTGAATCTTTAAATAGTATTATGACAGGCGTTAAGGCCGGCAACAGTGTAAGTGAAAAAGCGGATCACAGTAGTAAATATGCGGTCAATTTACAAACAACAATGAAGACGGTAAATGAATCGATGGGTTTTTCTATAGGTAAAATTGCGGAGCTTAAATCAAAATCGGAAACGATAATTGAATTTATCAAAGTAATTCAAGACATCGCCGCAAAAACCAATCTGCTGGCAATAAACGCTTCTATAGAAGCCGCACATGCCGGAGAGTCAGGAAAAGGATTTAAAGTTGTCGCTGACGGAATCAGGGATCTCTCTAAAAACTCAAACGAATCCGCCCAGTCAATTAACTCCACGATACAAGAAATTATCGGACTTGTCAAAGAGTCAACAAATTCGCTTAATATTACCGGAAACGATATAACAACCGGTACAAATAATATTTCCGAACTTTTAACATTTGTTACGGATATAGATGACTCTTCGAAAGTTCTTCTAAATATTTTGGACTTAATGGAAAAAGCCGCTGCCGTTACTTCCCGGTTGGGGGAGGAACAAAACGAAACGGTAATTGAATTAGAGAAAGTGATAAAAAACTTAATAGAAATTGAGCTGCAGTTGAGGGAAGAGTTTATGGCATTTAAACAAATACAAAATATGGATATGGGATAAAAAACAAACTTCATTTAACAAGAACGTTAAGTTCAAATTTTCAAGTGCACTTGCGATGTCTTGACAGTATAATTAATATAATATATAAGCAATAATATCAATATTTATTGAAGAGGTGACAATAAAATATGGAAATAATCTATCGCGGTGACATAATACCTGACACAGATCAAATAATTGAACTTTATAATAGTTCCGGAATAAATCGCCCGACAATGGATAAAGAGCGAATAAAAAAAATGTATTCTAACTCTAATTTAGTTATAACTGCTTGGGACAATGATAATTTGGTTGGCATTTCTCGTTCATTGACAGATTTTTGTTATTGCTGTTATTTATCAGATCTTGCTGTTAAGAAGGAATATCAGAAAACCGGAATAGGCAAAAAACTTTTAGAAATAACAAAAAAACATATTGGTGAACAGACAGCGTTGATACTTCTTTCTTCTCCAACAGCAATGGAATATTATCCAAAAATTGGTCTCCAAAAAATAGATAATGGGTTCATAAATAAACGGACTAAATAATATTCTTATACGCCCAGACTCACTCAAACACAAAAAACTTTGCTGTCCAATATGTGGGAAACCGGGAATTGGAGCCTTGAGGGCGCTGGACAAAACCAATGCCTATGTGTGTGAAATCGCGGCGTATTATGTTCTGTCTGTAATGCGGGAACTGCATCCACGCGGCAACCACTTCTTCAGGTGTTGACCATCCGCCGGCAATATTTGTGCTCCAGCTTCTTAAGTTGGAAATGCCTGAACGTTCAAGCCTTTGGCGGGCGTTAGAGCCGTCAGAGCTTGAGTGCCGCATAAGGTCATAACGGTGCATATCCATGCTGTGCCCGCGTGCGGCGCAGGAAGCGGCATCGTGCCACTGTAGCGGCAAAAGACCGTGAATGCGCCTTTGATGGTTTGTAAGCTCAAAAACGCGGAGCTCAAAGGCGCTAGCCTGAAAACCTTCCAAAGGCAGCGCGTCAGGGGAAAATGTTTCAGGCAGGCAGGAAATAACAGGTGCAGGCAGCAAAGTTGGCGTGCACATTATGACAGGCAACGGTGGAGCGGCGACAGGCGGTTCTTCCAAAGATCGGCATGAGGGTAAAAGCCCCAGCGCAAAAATACAAGCAACGGAAAAGTATACGTAAAGTTTCTTTTTCACAGGCTTATCCTATTTATGTTTACCCCAGGTCATTTAAACGTTCCATGGGTGAAACAATTTCAGTTACACGAACACCGAAGTTTTCATCAATGACAACAACCTCTCCTTTGGCAATGAGCTTGTGGTTTACCAAAATATCCACCGGCTCACCGGCAAGCTTATCAAGTTCGATAATGGTACCCTCACCCATGCTAAGAATGTCTTTGATTGACTTTTTTGTGCGCCCCAGTTCTACGGTCATTTCCATGAAAACGTCCATGATAAGACCGATGTTTCCCATTTCCTGGTGCGTGCGACCGGGCATCAAGTTGGGGAACTGGACTGACTGCACATTGGTCGGCACCCCGCCCATACCGGGCATCCCCATTCCCGGCATTCCCATACCGGGCATTCCACCCATGCCCATGCCTTGCATCCCGCCCATATTTGGCATTCCCATGCCTGGCATTCCACCCATATTGGGCATTCCCATGTTTGGCATCCCGCCCATATTCGGCATTCCCATACCGGGCATCCCGCCCATTGGAGCTCCGCCGCCTGTTAATGCCCTGGCAATGTCAGAGGCAATTCCTGAACCATAGATTTCCCACATTTCATGCGGCATCCCGTCACCAAGATCAAGCTGGTAGTGGGCGCTTAAAAAATCCCCTGCCGGTAAAGCGGCTGCGGCTTTTCTTATATTGGCAGCCTCAGGGGCTGATGAGGCGATGGACTTGTTGTTTGTCTTTTTGGTCAAGTCAGTAATTTGCGTTCCAATCAACTGCGATATAGCCTCGCCCACTACCGACATCGCCATTTCATCCATTTCGATGTTGTCTTCTTTGCTCATGAGGCTGGCGATGCTTCGGGCGGTATCCTCAGGCATTATAAAAATGTGTTCGCCCGGGAAACCTGATGTGTAATCCGCTTTTACCACCGTAACCATATCAGGAAGTTCAGACAAAAGCGCATCGCGGCTGGTAAAACTCACGCGCGGCTCTTTTATGTTTACGTTGGCTCCGGTCATCATGGAAAGGTTGGAAGATTCAGCGCCTATGTTGGCACTCAAAAAGTCCTGCAGCGCTCTGAGATCTTCATCAGAGCCTCCTCCCCCGCCGCCCATCATCGCAGGCATTGCCTGCGTAGACGGGCTTCCCATACCCGATGTGTCTACACCTGACAATAATGCATCAATTTCATCTTGCGACAGAGCGCCATCACTCATAATAACCCCTTTGTCGTGCGGTTTTCATAACCGCACAGTGATCTAATATGAAACAGAGTTTCATAAAAGTTCATCCCCTTCGGATGCAAGCTCCTCAAACTTCTCCTGCTCAAGTTCCGCTATTCTCTTTATCACCTGCACCGCCATCTTTTTCCCTATAACACCAGGGCGGCACAAAAACTTTTTCTTGTTACCAACATTAAGCGAATACGGATCACCTGCTTTTGTATTGTAAAGCTGTATAACGTCTCCGGTTTGCAGTGAAAGCACTTCCCGCACGGTAACATTTATTTTTCCAATCTCCGCTACTACATTAACATCGACCGATGCAAGCTTCTCCTTTAATACGTTTAAGTTTTCCGTTGTAGCACCGCGATGTACGGTAGAAAACCAAAACTGTGTTGAAAGCTTTCCGACAATAGGCTCGATGGTAAGGTAAGGGATACAGAAGTTGATCATGCCTTCCACATCACCGACTTTGGTTTCAAGCGTTACAAGCACGACCATGTCTGATGGCGGCACTATTTGGGCAAACTGCGGGTTGGTGTCGATTTGCCCAAGGCGCGGGCGCAAGTCGATTACCTGTGTCCATGCCTCGCGCATATTTCCCAAAATGCGGACGATAATGCCTTCCATAACTGATGACTCAATGTCCGTCAACTCGTGCGGGTTTTTCGTGCCTTCCCCTGTGCCGCCGAAAAGACGGTCTATAATGGAAAAGGTTATCGCCGGGTCTATTTCCAAAATCGCGTTGCCTTTAAGCGGATCCATGTTGATGATGGCAAGCGTAGTGGGTGTAGGTATTGAGCGGATAAACTCTTCGTATGTGAGCTGGTCAACGGAGGCGACGTGAACGTGTACCATGGAGCGAAGCTGGGCGGAAAGGCTCGTTGTCGTAAGACGGGCGAAGGTTTCGTGCATCATGGAGATAGTTCTTATCTGTTCTTTGGAAAACTTGTCGGGGCGCTTGAAGTCATAAATTTTTATCTTACGGGTATCCGCAGCCGGACGTATATCCTCAGGCTCCGAATCACCCGCATTTATGGCTGTGAGTAGCTGGTCAATTTCGTCTTGCGACAGTACTTCAGTCATGCCCCTGAAACCCCTCTCTTATTTCATCGGCAATTCAGTTCCGCTTATTAAGTCTGCCACACAAATGAAAGAAAATCAAGGGGTTTCAATCATAATTGCATGACGTGAAGCTGGTTAAATGTTACCCCTCTTACGCGCGCGGAATTGAGCACCCTTGTATTCAAGTGCTCGATAATTTCCTGCCGTAAGCGCGGCTCATTTTCCGGCCTAAGTTCATCGGCGCGGCGCGACCTGAAATAAAGCCTGACAAAATCGCGCAGTTCATGCAAGCGGCCGTTAAGTTCCGAGAAAGCCGCGGCATCGTTTAAGTCGTACAACAGCACCATGTCCACCATCACCATAAACGGGACCGGATCATTCGTGCTTGTGTTAATAGGTCCTATGCCTTCAAAAGCCGAAAACACAGGGCGCTGACCCACAAACGGGGAAGCGACAGGAATGGCTGTTTGCGCGGCTCCGGCGCGGCTTAGAATATTGTGTGTGATAACAGAGACCGTTATTATAAAAATTACAGCCCCAAGACCTATCGCCACAAATTTGAGCAGGTTCGGCAGGAGCGCAACCAAACCTGAAGTTTTTTTTGCAGATCCACCTGAAGATGGAGCATCGCCGTCCTCAAGATCAAGTTCATCGCTGTCAGACATTTCTGTTACCTCCTATAAATGTGCTTCGTCAATAATGATAATATCAACACGCCGATTCAATGCCCTGCCCTGCTCCGTTTCATTTGAAGCAAGGGGCATGGTATCGGCGAAACCTGAAATCTGAAAGCGCCGCTCATCCACGCCGAAGTCAGCAAGGTAACGCAGTACCATGCGCGAGCGTTCGGCGGATAAATGCCAGTTGTCCTGCCAAGGACCGGCAGGGTCAACAGGAACCGCGTCGGTGTGGCCTTCAAGCCTGATGCGCCTTCCGCCGACTTCGTTTGAGTTAAGCAGGGCTGCGGCGCGAATTAGGGCATCTCGCGTTTCCTCGATGTTTATTCGCGCACTTGCCGGGTGGAAAAAGGCATCAGAGGCGAAGCTTATGATTATCCCCCGCTCATCTTGCGTAATTCGCACCAAATTACTGCGCACTTCAGGGGTAAAAAGGCTTACTGCCCGGCGCATCGCTGTTCCCATAGCCCGCCCCTGTTCCATCGAAGGCATTGCGGCAATTGTGTTCCCCAACGCGGAATGGTTACCCGGTGAAAGGGTGTGCCCGCCAAGCCCTATGCCCTGCCCTCGGTTGTGGAAGGCTGAAATTATCGCCTCAAGGCGCACTATGTCAATATCTTCGGGGCTGAAAAGGGCGACAAAAAAGCAGAGCAACAGCGATATCATGTCTGCGTATGTGACAATCCAATCCTGTTTTACCCCGCCAGGGTCTTTTTTCGCCCTTCGTCCCCTCAGCATCGTTTACCTCACCCTAATCCTTAAGCACTTCGGCTTCTACCGCTTTGCGATCTTGCGGGGTAAGGTATGTAAGAAGTTTTATCGCCAAAATACGGGGATTGTCCCCCGCCTGTATGGAAAGCACCCCTTCTATCTGCATTTCTTTAAGTCTTGTTTCTTGAGCGTCGTATGTTTTCAGCTTGCCTGACAAAGAAAAAGAAAAAAAGTTCGCGATAAACGCGCCGTAAAGTGTTGTAATAAGGGCAAGCGCCATGTTCGGACCAAGTGCCGCCCTGTCTTCGAGGTTGCCCAACATCCCGATAAGTCCGATAACCGTTCCCATCATCCCGACGGCTGGGGCAAGCGCGCCCCACATATTAAGTATCGCTATTTTGCCCATGTGCCGGTCTTGCATCTGGTTCAGATCGTTTTCCATAAGGTTGCGGATAATTTCCGCGTCCGTTCCGTCAACCACCAGGCGCATCCCTTTTTTAACAAACTCATCATCCAAATCTTCCAGCTCTTCTTCAAGAGCCAAAAGCCCTTCACGGCGGGCTTTTTCAGACATTGCCATAAGTTTAACGATGATTCCCTGTTCGTTGAAGGTTGGCGTTTTAAACGTGAGGTTAATAATGCCCGGAAAGCTCATAATGTCTTTCATGCTGGAAAATGTGAAAAGTATGAGAAGTGGAGTGACGACAACCAGAATTATCGAGGGGATGTCTATAAACGCCAGAAGACTCGAGCCGCCGACGACAATAGAGAAAATAATCATGGCAATACTGCCAATTACACCTATTAATGTCGCTATGTTCACGCTATACCTCTATCGGGCGGATTTTATTCCTCATTCTTAAATCCGCCTATCCGCTGCCGGTATTCCACAATCCTGTCGATTATGGTATTTACCTTTTCTAGCACAATCGTATGCTTGCCGGAAAGCATTAATAAAGTTGTGTCAGGGCGAAGCTCGATTGATTCAATCTGATGCGGGTTAATGTAGTATTCAGTCCCGTTAAGCCGGGTTACCTTTACCATTACGCTCCTTATTCCTCAATACTGTTAGTTTAACGCATAAACGCAACATATCTCAAGCGATCTAAAACCTTTTTTGATCGCTTGAGGTTACGTTTACCGCAAGTTCAATATTTCCTGCAACATCTGGTCAGATGTCTGAATCGTCCGCGAGTTTGCCTGGAAACCGCGCTGGGTGATGATCATGTCGGTAAACTGTTCCGCCAAATCCACGTTGGACATTTCAAGAACGCCCGCACGCATCGTGCCGCGGCCTGCAACGCCTGATGTGCCTATGTCGGCAATGCCTGAGTTTGGTGAAACGCGGAAGTTGTTGTCGCCGACTTTTTCAAGACCGCCCTGATTGGGGAAACTCGCCATAGCGACCTGCCCAAGCACGCGGTTAGTGCCGTTGGAAAAAATGCCTGTGATAATGCCCTGCGTATCGATGCGGAAGTTTTCCATGTAACCCATCGTATGCCCGTCCTGCTCAAAAATGCGGGTTGTGCTGCGTTCGGCAAACTGGGTCATTGAGTTTACCAGACCGCCAACCGTACCAAGGTTTAACTGGAAGGTTTGGCGCACCATCGCTCCGTCATCTTCAGGCGACGCGCTTTGCACGTCAAAGGCGACGTTCATGATCACAGGTCCCGTTTCGGCTGACTCGTTTCCCGCGCCGTCAACCACGTTCACCAGCCGCCCCTGATTGTTAAAGTTCAGCGTGAAGATTTCAGGACCGCCGGCAGCCGGAGCAAGGGCGCCAAGCCCGACTGACGTGCTGGTGGGAATGTCCGCCTGCGGGTTTACCACAACGCGCGCCGTCCAGCTATTGTTCACGCCTGCAACGCGGGAAAACTCAACTTGCAGATCGTGCGAATCGCCGAACGCATCGTAAATCCGTTGCTGTGTCCGCCACGTCCCCTGCTCCATCTGCAAGGCTGAAGCATCATCCGGTATTTCAGGCGTTCGTTTGTCTAGGTTACTGGCGAAGTTTACCATTGTGGTTGCCCGCGCCGCGTCTTTTGCGCCTATGGGGATGACAAGGTTTTCCACGTTGCGCGAAGTATCAAGGAACTGAACGCCGTCGATTTCCTGGGTCAGCCAGCCTTGTACGTGCAGTCCGCCCGGGTTCACCATGTTGCCTTCACGGTCAAGGGAAAAAGTGCCCGCGCGGGTGAAAAGGTTTGTCCCGCGGTCGTTAAGCACAAAAAAGCCAGTGCCGTTTATGGCGAGGTCAGTCCCCACGCCCGTGGTCTGAAATGAACCCTGAATGTGCAGAGTGTCTATTGAGGCAATTGTCATACCAAGACCGACTTCCTGCGGGTTTACACCACCGACAGTGTCAGTCGGGCGGGAAGCGCCTTGAAGCTGCTGGTAAAACATATCCTGAAAGTTCACGCGGTCACGTTTAAAACCGAATGTGTTCACGTTGGAGATGTTGTTACCAATTACATCCATCCTTGTCTGATGGTTTTGGAGTCCTGAAACTCCGGCAAATAAAGAGCGCATCATACTTCGTCGTTCCCCCTTGCTGCTACATTTATAATTCTTGTTACCTGATTCCAGTCAAAAAATCTGCCGTCAACCATCACCTGCGGTACTTCATCGCGGGTGACTGCCTGAACAACGCCCTGTACGGTTTCCTCACCTATGGCGATTTCAACGCCCTGCCCCAGCGCTCCGACAGCTTCAGAGGATTGCATAATTCTGGCAATTCTGGCGAAGTCCGCCGACATATTGCTCATCTGTTCAAGAGCCGAAAACTGTGCCATCTGCGCGATAAACTCATTATCCTGCATAGGGGAGGTTGGATCCTGGTGCGAAAGTTGTGTAAGCAATATCCGCAAAAAATCGTCTTTGCCCAGTGATTGAGAGGGGTTTAAGCTCCGCTGTTCGATTTCAAGCGATAAACGCCTGTTTTCTGCCTGTGCCCATGCGTCAAGATCGACACGTTCCTGAGCAGTCATTATAGACTGTATTGCCATTTGGTTCTCCTAAATAAATATGTTTACCGTTTTTCTACCCGCAGAAGCGGCTAAAACCATTGCCTGTAAATCAAGACCTTCGCTTTCACTCAATTCAGCCCCGCTTTCGTAACTGGATGAGGCAAGTGTGCGATCAGCGGCGGACATTCCATCGTTCCGCTGCCCTGCCTTATCTCCCTCATCGCCGCCCTGCGTATCATGCGCAAGTGACATATCAAGGGAGGTCTCCAAAAAACCTGAATCCCTGAAAGCCTTTTCCAAAACCGGAAGTTCCTTTTGGAACGCCCGCAGAGCTTCACTGCTTTCAACAATAATACGCCCCATTATCTTGTTTTCGGTCATTTCAAAGTGTACCTTTACCATTCCAAGTGAAGCGGGGTTAAGTGCAAGACGCAAAATCCCCTCCCCTCCGTTGCGGATAATTATCGTGGCGTTTTTGACTATATCCATCCCCAGATTTCCCCGCAGTTCGCGCGCAAGGGCATCTTCAAAGAACTTGCTCTGCAAAGAATCGTGGCCGGAGTTTTTGGAAGCCAAACCGTCAGCCAGTTTTGAAGAAGGCTTTAAGTCAACGGGGATTTCGATTTCCGCGTGAGTCGGGTTAAAGGCGCGCTCAACTCCCCTATTTGTTGTTTCGCCACTTTGCGCCTGCGTCTCACTTGTGCGGTAATCGCGCACTTCAAGACTTAAGCGCTCCCTGCTCTCGCGTTCAGGATGCTCAAGTGAGTATTTGGGCGGTTTTTCGCTGTCTGCAAGCGCCGCCGCTTGTGATGCAAGCGCGTTTTGAGTGTTGTGTGCGTTGTGCGCCTCAACGCGGTCTTGGGTGTTTTCCGCTAAGTAAGCGGCCGCTGAATAAGCGGCGGCGCTAGCGGCGTTTGAAGCTTGCGTATCTGCCTGAGCGCTTGGGTTTGCTATCGTTTCTGTGATGTAAGCCTGCCCGTGTTCGCCTGTAAGTGTCAGATGAGCTGAATCTGATATTTCCATGAGTTCTTGTTCGCCGGAGCGGGCAGCGTAACTTAAAGCCGCTTCAGCGCCAAAGAACTCCCTTTGCGTAAACAAGCGGCTTTCGGCATTTTGCTGTTCATAAAGCACATAATCTGCGGCGTAAGCTACAGGCTCTTGCGCGGCAAGCGGCGAAAGATAGCGCTCATCGCTGTGTTCGCTTGCCAGTGCGGCTTCTGAAACGTTTGCGCCTGAATAAGCGGTCGTTTCTGCATCGCCGCCTGAAAGGGCTTGAGTCTGCGAATCTGACTGAAGCTGTTCGTTAGCGCTTGTGCCGCTCCTTCCGGCTATGTCTTCAAGCAGCCGCGCGAAAATACCGAAATTGTTTCTGCCCCGCTCAATCGCCGCGCGGTAACGTGAACCGCCTGAAAAGTTTTCAGCAGATAAACTTTCAGGCAGAAAACTGTCTGCCTGAGCAATGTGTGCGGGAGTTGAAATCTGGGTCAATCCCGACCTCCTTAATATTCGTGGTTTGCGTCCCTGCTTTTAGTTTCGGCATTCAAAAGCAAGTGATTGAGTCTAATGTATTGGAAATGACCTAAAGTGCGCGGAAATTAGTTAAGTGCAAAGGGACGTGAAACCATTTGGCGGCTTATGTCCGCAGCCCGCTGCGGCTCCATAAGAGACATCCAGAAAGGCACGATAGACATGGTTCCGCCGGCTTCGGCAAGTTCGTCTGTTTTCAAAAACACGTCAATCACATCCTGATCGTCCATTGCCGCAAGTATGCCCACGGCGGCGACAGGCGGCATATTGGTTAGGTTGATGGCGTTGCGCTCCACCGTTCTGCTGCGCAGTTCAGCGTCCGAAAGCAAAGCGTCAAAAGAAAGCTCACGCTCATCAAGTGCAATTTGGCGTTCTTCCAGTTCCTGCGCAATCTGCTCGATTTGGTTCCAGCGCAAAAGAATGTCATGTTCCTGCCGGTCAAGTTCCATGTTGCGCAGTTCAAGCGCTTCAAGCCGCACCGCAAGCCGCTCAGCGTCAAGGTTTATAAAGTCATCATCGTGCAGGAACGGATGAGTGCGCGGCTCGCCTTCGGGTATCATCTGCCCGATAAGAGGAACGCCCCGGAGTGCGGCGGCAATGGGACCTGTGACATGGCGTGAGTCGATGACGTTAAGGAAATCAAACCAGAGAAGACCGCCGCCTGCAAGGATCAATATGAGGAAAGTTAAAACAATTATTCTACCTATCGCCACTGTTATTATCCTCCCAATCTGAAAAATAACATGGTATTAAAGCCCTTGTATCTTTATTATCGGCTATAGTTTTTACGCCTATAACCATAATGCAACGTTTTGACGTTGCGGTCAATACATAAAAAAGCGAAAGCGCAATGCGGCTCTGGCTCCGAAAACGATGCTGTTTCTTCTGTCAATCGTATGTTCGGCTATGCTGAAAGACGGTGATTGAAGCGGGGAATCATCGTTACTCCTTGCCCATGTAACAGAGGGCGCGATTGCTATGCTGAAACGGTTATTAAGGTTAAATCCAAAATAGGGAACAAAACTTAGGTATTGCCTGTTGTCACCGTTAATAAAGGCAGACATATTGTTTATTTCCGGGCTGAAGAAAAAAAGATCAGTTATGGAGATTAAAGTACCAATTCCCACCCCCAGCGCAAAATGCCTCGGGGCAAATTCGTCAACGGCGTTATACGAAACAAAGATGGTCGTATAAAACCTTTCGACACCCGATTTCAAACCAACATTGAATATGGAAAGCTCTGAAAAACTGTATTCAACCGCCATAAACCCGCCGCGGCGCACGATAGAAATAAATCCTATCGGAATGCCGTCTTCGATACTGTCGACGAAATTAATAAAACCAATCTGTGCGCCGCTTAGCGCCTCGGCGGCTGTGTTTATAAAGCCCAACTGCAGACCACGGCTTTCCCTCACAACGGTATTTACAAAACCAACTTGCGCACCGCTAAATGAGGCGGCGGTATTAACAAAGCCAGTTTGCGCGCCGCTTATGTTACCCGCGGCGGTATTAACAAATCCGGCTTGCACACCACTTAAATCACCTCCAATCGTGTTCACAAAACCCAATTGCTGTGTTGAAAAGTTTCCCGTATTCCAGTTGACAAAACCGATTTGCGGCAGCGTGTGATTTCCCCTGTGAATGTTTACAAACCCAATCAAGGGAAACATAAAAGGTTCAGAGGCAATATTCAAAAAAAAGGTATAAACAATCGTTGTCGAACTTCCCACCCCGCCTGACTGTCCGTCTTCCCGGGCAGGGACATTCCCAAAAACGAAAACGCCCATAATGACGACCGCGAAAGCTATTTTAGCAAAACGCATATTCATACCTCCTTAAAAACAAAACGAAAAACAAAGCTACAGTATTTCCAGAAAGCGTTTGGCAGCCTCTTCCATGTTGTCAAGGAATGTGTCAGGTTTGATTCCGCTTTTTTCATAAGCGCAGACCATCATGGTAAGTGAATCATCCTTAAGCCCGTAACCTAAGCCAAACCCTTCCTGCACAACGGGAGCAAAACCAAAAAACTCAATGTAAGGCGCGGTTACGCTGCTTGTCGAAAGCACGTCATTTTTCAGCGTGCGGAAACCTTCATCGTCAAAAATGTCAGGTTTGTGAATATCTCCTGAATACATCGCGTGCATATACTGCAAGCCTGATATATGGCGCTCCGCCCCTTGCGCCTTCTGCGCGTTACCCAAGCCCTGCACGTGCGCCTGTTCGGCAAGGCGGAATTTTTCCAGAAGCGCCTGCGCGCTTTCGCCGCCTTCATATAACGAAGTGATAAACGCCTTTGACGCTTCAGTCACAGGGCGGGCGCATTCGGTGCGGCCCTGATAAAAAGCCCTTGTAGAAACGGCTTCATACACCGAAGGCAAAAAGCGCTTTTCTTTGTAATAGGCCGCCTGATAAAGCATCTGCACAAAAGCGTCAGGGCTGCAATTTTTTGGTTTAATAATATTTTTTGAAACTGATGTGATGCGCCTTTGCTTAATCGTTATGCTTTTCATTGTACTTGCAAATGTTTCCCTGACATTGTTAAGAGAGGCGGTCAAGTCTTTCCCAATATTCCATTGCAAAGCGCGCACATGGGCAGCGCCTTCCGCGGAACTTGCTTTTTCAAAGCTTGACGCGAAACCGTCCTCGCAAAGAATGCTGTCCGCGCGGTTAAGGACATAAAGCCACATACTTCCGTCACAGCCTGAATGTTCAAGGTTTACACCTAATCTTTGCTCGGCTCCTGACACTATTTGAAGCGACTTGTCAAACCAGCGGTTTGCGCTGTCACCGCCGACAAGGCTTGCGGCAAAGTCATCTCCTGAAGCCTCATCATCAAGGCAGACGGCAAACACGCAGTTTGCGATGCTTGAAAGGTTCATCCTGTTCATGGGGTTTACAGACAATTCATCCTGCAGCTTTGCGGCATTTGGGCGTTCTGCGGCTGTCAAAGAACCGACAGGAACAGCTTCTCCCATTTGGTCAGTTTGCCGGGCAGCCTGCTTTTTTACGGTGCAAAGTGCTTCCCAAATCTCTGGCGGCGAAAGCGGTTTTCCCTGCTCGTTGACCGCGCTCATAATAAACCAGTGGCCTTTGCAAGCCACAGCGACTGACAAGGGAGCCGCAAGCTGGGGACTATACAACACATCGCGCACTGGAGAGGGAATACGTGTGTAAAACACATTCAAAAGCGCGTCCATGCTTAAAAAGCCTGCCTTTGTCGCTTCCGCCTTCAAAGAGCCGTCACGAATCTCACCAATCACCCGGCACAGGGACGCAATTAAAGCGGCCAACGGATATTCTCCCCACCTTTTTCCGTCAAACTCATAACAGTAATTCATGTTGACAGGAAGAGTCCCGCGGTAACTCAAATACACATCATCCCAAAGCGGGCGCAGCCAACTGCTGTTAAAACGGAGGCTGTCCCTATGCTTTAAAAGCAAATCCTGCAAAGCGCCTGCTTGAGAAGGCAGCTTTTCAATGGCTGTGAGTGTTTTTGCCCACACTTCTGGGGCAACAAGCGGTTTGATTGATTGCGTCAACCGTATGCAGGTGTTTTCGATGTCCGGAACCGGCAAAGAAGGCAAAGAATAATCAGAGTCAAATATACCCATCGTAATCCTCCTTAAAGACTCCCAAGAAAACTAGCCCTTTTTCTGTTAAATTTCAAGGCTGGTTATGTGTTTCTCTATCTTTCACCTCCTGAAAAACAATCCTCCAGCTTTCAGAAAACCCGCACAACGTTCCTTCAGCCTTTTGTATTCATCCTTAAAAAACGCCGAAGTATCGGCTTTTTTGAGTTTATTGAGATCCTTGTAGTTTGCTAAAAGCGTTTGAAGTATCAAAGATGTACCAATCCATAGGTAAACGTCCATGATATTGAAAACGATTCTACCGCCTATACATATGTAATCGTATATCATGTGCATATGTAAAACAGTGACAAAAATGGAACATATGTACCCGGCCGTAAAAAACACGGCACTTGCAAAAAGCTGCGATTTGCGAACGCAAAAATTATTCAACAGGCGAAATATGGTGATAATAATGGGGATGAACACAAGAACCATCGCCAGCCTTACGGATGGAGGCAACATTCCCATTGACACAAATCCATCAGGCATCTGTGACACAAGCACCGGGGCAACAACAAGCCATCCGCCTAGCAGTTCTGCGTGAAAAGCTTCGTGCCTTGAAAACAATAGCTGCACTAACTGGTCAAGCGCAACCATTACTATCACTGCCGCAATGGAAATTTTCAACACGGTATTTTTCCCCATTGCCCCAATGTGTTTTATGGTAATGTTCAACAAAACACCTACAAGAAAAAGGGGAATGACGGGCAGGAAGTTAAACCAAGTCCATGAGTCTGCTAAAAGCCACGAGAGTGTATACAACAACTCGTCTCGGTGATGAAGAAGCAACCGTAACGCCGTATGCAATAGGTAATGCAGAATGTATGGAACCGAAAACGCTATTAGAACGTGCGGATAATTTATGCTTCGCGGCTCTCTGGCTGCGACATAATCTGAGCTACATTCCATGGTAAAAAACTACCACAACTTTCGTGAGCCCGCAATGCTTTTCCCCAAAAAGCCGTCTTGCAAAAAATACTAAACTAGTGTATAGTAATATAATGAGCCAACAGGAACTTTTCCAGTCTCTGCGCCTCAATCAAACAAACGAAACTGCAGGCAGCTGCGGGCTTTCAGGCTTTTACCTTGACGGCGCTGAAAGCCTTCCGCCAAAACTGGCAAAGCTTTTCACTTCTTCTTCAAGCCAGCCGCAGCCTTTTGACAAAAAGGAAATGGACGCGTTTTACGTTGTCCTGTACACGCGCATGAGCGAATTACCGCTCATGAGGGAAATTGAGCGCTTTAGTGAAAAGGTAAGCGGGGCGGGAAGTAGGGCGGAGGCGGAGCGAAAAGCCAACGACAGGGGCGATTCTGATGTGCGCGCGGTGCGGATGGCGGCGCGCAAAGTGCAGGTGGAAATTCAGCGAATGATGGGCTTTTTGCGCTTCAGTCCCGATGCCAAAGGGGTTTATATTGCCCGATGCGAGCCACTTTACTTCGTTTTGCCAGCATTGGCGGAACATTTTGCCCTGCGTTTCGGGGAAACCCCTTGGGCAATCATCGATGAAAAGCGCAATCTTTGCCTTTTCCGGGAAAAAAACGGTGATGTGTGTTTAAAACCGGAAAAAAGCGCTGAAAAGAGCCAAAATGTTGACGGTTGGGGGGAGCTTTGGCGGCTTTATCACCGTTCAATTACCAATGAAAGCAGAATTAACCCCAATCTCCAGCGCCAATTTATGCCAAAACGCTACCACAAGCACTTAAACGAGTTGTAACTATTATACATAAAATTACGTTTTATTTCGAAGGCTGTTTTTTTAGACTCATTTTCGCAAAGCTTTTTCCAAAAGTGCCCAAAGCAAAAGTTGCGGGCATTCTGAAAGGGCTTACATTTTTGCAGCCCTTGGAGAGTGCCGTTGAGCCGTGTTCGTTTTTTGGTTATCGCTTTTTTTATTTTTCCCCTTCTTCCGTTCACGGCTATAGCAGAGCCTGTCACCTTAACTATGGAAGATGCAGTCCGCCACGCCCTTGACCAAAGCATACACCTGCGGCGCGGGGCAATCGACTTGCGGCTTGCAGAGTATTCCGCAAGCCGCCTTTGGTCAGAGATTTTCCCAAGTTTCAGCCTCAATTCAAGCCTGACTTTTCTGCCTGCAACGCCGCTTTTTACAGGCGGCGGCTTTAATTACAATGCGGACGCTTTAAGTTATTCCTTTAACCTGGGGCTTTCCCTTTCGCTTAACCCTTCCCTGCGCGCCTCAATGAACCGAATCGAACTTGCCTTCAGGCAGCAGCTTCTCACTTATGAAGACGCGCGCAACCAGCTTGAAATTCGGGTGGTAAAGGATTTCCTGCGCCTTGTTACCATGCAGGAAAATATTTCACATATGGAAGAAAACCTCCAAATTACAACACAGACTATGGAAAACCACCGCGTTGCATGGGAAACCGGGCATTTAAATCAGCTCACATGGCTTAATTCCCAGTTAAGCGTGCAAAACGCCCTGTACGAACTAAACACCGCGCGCGGCGCGTACCAAAACGCGCTTTGGGAGTTCCTTGCTCTCCTGGGAATGGATTCAGATTCAGACATAACGCTTTCAGGCACGGTTGATATTGTCCCCATACGCTACGATCCTGAAGCTCTTATTTTGCAATACCTTCCGCGCCGGCCTGATATTGTCGGACAGCGGCACGCAATCGAGATGATGGAACTTGGGCGGACTGTCACCACTCTTTCAAACCGCTCCCCCACCCTTAATTTCTCAACCGGCTGGCTTGGCGGAAGTCCGCCGGGAAATAACCGCGGACTTGGCGCTCAGTTTTATGACCGCATCACGGGGTCGGTGACGCTTAACATTCCAATTGACGCGTGGATTCCCGGAACTCGCCAAAGTCAGAGTATCAGGGCGGCGAGCGCCGAGGTTGAAAAGGCGCTTTTGGATTTGCAGCACATACAAACGAGTGCGAAAACGGAAATCCGCATGATCGTTTCAACCTTGCACAATATGTGGGAAAGCCTTGAGATTGCCCGCCTGCGGGTGGACATTGCCGAGCGCACTCTGCAAGCGGCGGACGAAGCGTTCAGGAACGGCGCGATTTCGTTTCAGGAATTTGAAGACAGGCGCAGGGATTTATCCGATGTGCGCCAGCGGCTTTTGCTTGGCGAGTTAAACTATCAGAATCTTCTGCTGGATCTTGCCGCGGCATTAAACGTAGAATGGAGAATGCTCACACAGCGTTCTGTTAATTTATAATGTTGGTTGATTGATAACGGTCAATTGATTTTGGGCGCTTTAATTTTTAGCGCACAGGAGATAGAATGAAGAAGATGAAGATAAAAGGATCAACAATTGCTACCGCACTCATTATTGCGGCAATTATTGCCTTGGCAGGTTACGGTGTTCACACACGCATTGAGCAGAACCAGCCTGTACAGGCGATGGGACGTGGAATGGGGCCGCAGACTAGCGTTGCCGTTCGGGTTATGGAAGTCGCGCGCGATTCAATAGAAAACTCCGTTTTGCTTAACGGCGATGTGCTGGCGGTGAATCAGGTGATGCTGTTTCCCACTGTTTCCGGGCGCGTAACTGAAACGCTTTTCTCCGTAGGTGACAGCGTAAATCAGGGAGCGGTGGTCGCGATGGTTGACCCTTCCCGCCCCGGACAGGTTTATTCAGTAAGCCCTGTTGTCTCAACCATAGGCGGCACGGTATTACAAGTGCCGGTTCAGCGGGGAGACACTGTTTCGCCGCAGACGCCCGTTTATGTGATTGGCGATCTTTCATCGCTCAAAATAGAAACCTTTGTGCCTGAGCGTTTCAGCAACGCCGCCCGCCACGGGCTTTACGCGCAAGTGCGGCTTGAGGCGCTCCCCGGCGAAACCTTTATGGCGGTGGTGGAAGAGTTAAGCCCCGTGCTTGATCCTGCAAGCCGCACCCTGCGTATCCGCCTGCGCTTTACAGGCGCTCAAGACCAGCGAATACGCGCGGGAATGTTTGCCACAGTGATGCTTGTCACAAACTCACGCCATGACGTGCCCATAGTTCCGCGCGGCTCTCTGATGACCACTTACGATTCGTGGCTTGTGTTCACGGTGGATGAGGATAATATCGCGCGCAGGCAGGAAGTGACGTTGGGACTTGAAAACGAGAACTTTATCGAGATAACAAGCGGGCTTGAAGTCGGCGATAAGATTGTTGTCGCGGGGCAGAACTTTCTGTCACACGGTGATCTTGTCCGCATTGTTAATTAAAGGGGATTTTATGGACATTGCGCGTTATTCGGTCAAACATCCGGTAACTATCATCATGGTTTACGTCATGTGCTTAGGCATAGCCTTCACCATGCTTCCCAATCTGGCGGTCGATCTTATGCCGTCCACCGACAGACCAGTCCTTTCCGTTGCAACCCGCTTCCCTGGAGCCGGTCCTGCCGATGTTGAGGCGAATGTGACTGACCGCCTTGAGCGCGTGCTTTCAAGGTCGCGTAACCTGGTCAACATGACTTCCAATTCTTCCTTTGAGTGGAGCTGGATCACGCTTGAGTTCTCTTACGGCACAGATATGGACAGGGCCGTTGCCGATACGCAGACCCTTGTGAATCGCTGGATAAACGCCCTGCCGGAAGGTGCGGACACTCCCACCGTGCGGCGCTTCGACCAGGCGACAGCTCCTGTAATGCGCCTGATTGTTACAGGCGATCATCCGCCGGATCTTTTGCGGCTTTTTGCGGAGGAAGAAATTCAGCCGCGCCTTGAGCGCATTGACGGTGTTGCCTCCGCTGATGTGTGGGGCGGAAGCACCCAGTTGGTTAGAGTTTCGGTGGCGCTTAACCGCCTTGCCGCGTTTAATCTGACGCTTAACGATGTGACTAACGCTCTGCGCGGACAGAACATACTGGCTTCCGGCGGCAATTTGCTTCGCGGCACCAGAGAATACCAGATCATGACCCAGCAGGAGCTAATCGACATTAATCAGATTAGGCGGCTTGTGGTAAAAACCATCAATCTCAATTCATATACTCCGGGCGCGGCAAACCGATCGCAGGTTGTCCGCCTTGAGGACATCGCCGATGTGTACCTAGGTTACAATGAAAATACCAACCGCGTTTTTGTTGATGGTACCAGGGGCGTATTTGCCCAGATCATCACCGAAAGTGACACCAACCAGGTGCAGGTCGCCGATCGTATACACGCCGCTCTTGCCAGTATCAACGCTGAATTGCCTCAAGGTATCAACGTAGAAGTGCTGACGGACAACTCTGCCATGATACGCTCCACACTGAACCAGGTGTATACTAACGCTCTGCAGGGCGGCGCGCTGGTTATGCTCGTCCTGTTCTTTTTCCTGCGTAACATCAAAGGTACGTTCATTATAGGCTTGGCAATTCCCATCTCTATTTTGCTTACCGTAATGTTCATGACAGTTTTTGGTTTCACGCTGAATCTGTTGACGCTCACCGGTCTTATTATGGCGATGGGCATGACCACCGACGCATCCATCGTTATCCTTGAAAACATCCACAAGTACCGCAGCCGCGGGGCGAAAGGCGAAATTGCCGCGATTCTTGGAAGCCGCGAAATGCTGCGGGCAATTATGGCTTCTACTATTACCACGCTGTGCGTATTTGTCCCGCTTATCATTTACAAAAACGAGCTTGAGACAATGGGGCAGCTTTTCAGCGATTTGATATTCACAGTAATAATTGCCATGGTTTGCTCGCTGTTTGTCGCCGTAACCCTCGTGCCGAGTTTGTGCGGTTCTACGCTTAAGCTGAACACCAGACATCAGAAACCGCTGAAAAACCGCTTGCTCCGGAGCATAGACAACGGAATAGAAAGCGGTATTCTGCGTATGGAAAGCGGCTACAAAAAGGCGCTTGCCTATTGTCTTACCCACAGGCTTTTGGTGGTTGGGTTGGCATCCTCGCTTCTGGTGGTCTCCGTTATGCAGTTTAACTCACTTGGGATGAACATGCACTTCCGCAGCCGTGTAGACGATTCGCTTAATATTAACGTTGCAATGCCGCAGGGAACCGCTATGGACATAACCGAGCGCATCCTTTTTGATTTGGAAGATTTGATCAGAAGGGAGGTTGTCGGTTATACAAACATCATCCACACAGTCAGGCGCAGCGGAAACTTCCTTGGAACTACGCAGATAGTCCTCCCGCCGCCGGCTCTGCAAATTGACACCCCCGCGACAATTATCCGCCGCCTGACCCCCTTCACCGAGGAAATTCCTGACGCGCAGATAAGTTTCCGTGCAGGCCGCGGAATGGGCGGTTCTCCAATTGCAATTGCTGTAAGTTCTCGCGATACCAATGCGCTGATGGAAACGGCAAGCGAGATATTAACAATCATCAACCGTTATTTACCGGAGATTGAGAATCCGGAAATAAATATCGATCAGGGTGTTCCCCAGTTGCTTATACAGATAGATCGCGACAGAGCCGCGTCTTTGGGCGTATCACTTTCGACTATCGCGTCAAACATCCGCACCGCTATGGACGGAACGAGTGCCACCACCATGTCCAGAGGCGACCGCCTGCTTGATGTGCGGGTAATGCTGCGCGATGATGACAGGGCTGGAATGCCTAACCTTGACGCTGTGTTTGTTATGAACTCAAACGGCGCGCGCGTTCCGCTTTCCAACGTTGCAAGCGTTATTGAAACAAGAGGTCCCGCGTCCATTCGCCGCGAGAGCCAGGAGCGGGTGATCCGCGTTACAGGCGATCTGCCGGCAGAAATTGCCGCCACAGAAATTCAGCCCCGCCTTATAGCAACGGTGGAGCAAAACCTCATCCCGCGTGAAGGGGTAACAGTGCGCTTTTTGGGCGAAGCCGCGGACATACAGGAATATCAACGGCGCTACATTCTCATCATCATTACCGCGATCTTCCTGGTTTTTGGCGTACTTGCCAGCCAGTTTGAATCCTTTGTTGATCCGTTTATCATCTTTTTTACCATCCCCATGCTTTCCATAGGGGTTATCTGGATATATCTGATCAGCGGACAATCCATGAGCATGTTTGCCATAGTAGGAGTGATTGCCCTAATAGGGGTTGTATTGAATTCCGGCATAATCCTCGTGGATTATACTAACACCCTGCGCGCCCGCGGCATGACAGTTTTTGAAGCCTGCCTTGAAGGCGGACGCAGCCGTCTGCGCCCGATTTTGATGACAAGCCTTTCTACAATTCTTGCCATGACACCAATCGCCTTTTTCCCGGGTGTCGGCGCTGACACAATACAACCCATCGCCAAAACATTTGTTGGCGGGCTTTTGGTCAGCACCTTCATGACGCTCTTTATCATCCCGTCGATTTACTCCCTGCTTAACAGCCGCCATGACAAAAAGCGGGCAAAGCGCGCTGCCCAGTTTGCGCAAGAGTTTGCCGGGAATACTGAAGTTGCGGTGTAAACATTGCCGGGTGGCAAGCGGCGGCTAACGCTAAACGTGCCCTTTTGCTTTTAGCGGCCGCTCCATCTGGCGCAAGCGGTAGGCAGCGAAAACTTCCTGCCCGAACTCTGTCATTCCCCATGTCTCGTTTTCTCCGGAGCCTGAGCATTTAACGAGTTTTAAAAGCGTAAAGTCCGCCATAATTTTCTTTATTGTGTTTGATGGGGTTGGATATTCTTTGCGCACAATTTTTGTTCTCGTTAAGTCAGGGTTTAGGATGTTGCCCAAAAAGTGGGATATTTCGGCTCCGGTTCGCGGAATGGAAAGTTCAGGGGTCAAAAGCCTGAAAAGGCGCAAGTAACGAAATTTCTGGGTGTTTTCCCAATTTTTACCGTCAATGTAATAAAAACTAAGCGCCCTGCGGTTTGTCGCAAGCACTTTCAAAACCCGCCTGATGTTGTCCTTTACCTTTTTGGCGATATCTGTCCCTTCAAGCTTTGCATAACGGCGTAGGGATTCGTTTTCCTGCAAGATGCGGCACAGCTCATTTGCCACATACGGTTGTATTGCCATGTTGGACGGAACCCAGCCCCGGCGCGGGGTCAAGTTCATTTCGCGGCTTAAAAGCGTTATCGCTTTGTACTTTAAGTCGCTTATGTTGTTCCATGAATCGCACGGGTGAGTTTGCAGTTTTTCCTTAAATGCGCTAAGGGCTTTTTTTATTTCAGGCTTGGGCTCGCGTTTGGAATCTTTCCAGCGCGCATTTTCGTCAATTATAAGCGAAATTACAGGAACACCGGCTTTGATGGCGCGGGAGTATTCCAGTTCCAATAAGCCGGTTTTGCCGACAAGTGTTCCGTATTTGTGGGCGGTGAGATTAAGGAAATAATCACAGTCTTCTATCGTTTTCAGGATGATTTTGCGTTCAGCTTCATTGCTGATATCAAAAGCATCCATCATAACAGGTATTGATCCCATCTCCCAAATAATGCGCTCCAATTCCTGCCTTTCTGCTTTTAAATCCTCAAAAGTGGAGCTAAGATAAACCAAATATTTTTCTATCATCACATCTCTCCCCTTTTATCTTCGGCGGAAAGGACGACAGATTAAACCTCAAAAATAAACTCTATCTCCACACAGACGTTGCGGGGAAGTTCATTGACACCAATAGCCGACCGCGCGCCAAGACCGTTTTCTTCGCCCCAAATATCCCTTAATAAACCTGAAGCTCCGTTGGCTACCACAGTCTGCTGGCTGAAGCCGTCAGCGCTTTGGATAAAAGCGAGGGTTTTTATCAATCCCTTAATCTTGTTGAGGTCGCCCAAAAACTGATGCAGGTTGCTCAGGGCATTAAGCACGCAATAACGCGCCGCTTCCTGGGCTTGCTCAATGGTCACTTCGGCACCGACTTTTCCGGGAAACAGCGGTTCGCCGTTTTTGGTTGCTACCTGACCTGACACATAAAGACAATTCCCTGCCTGCCGCACCGGCTTATAAATCCCTATAGACGGCGAAAGTTCAGGCAGGGTCAAATTGAGTTCTTTAAGCCTGGCATACACATCCATAATCGCTCCTTAATCACTCTTTAAAACAGAACCAGAGAAATAGGCATGATAATTGTTATGGCAACAACGGTAGCGGCAACTACAATAAACGCGCCATATTTAAAGACCTCTCTGCCGGTTATCCATTCCGCGTTACTCCAAATCATGGCGGCAAAAACCGAAGCGGACGGCAATATGATTGAATAGTGGAGAAGCAGGGTGAATGTCGCCGCTACAGCCGGAAGGTTCGCGCTGGCATGAACACCGAACGCAACGAGTATGGGCATAAAGGCAATACCAATTACCATTGAGCTGGCAAAACTGGTAACAACAATACCAACCAAAAGCATCGCTATAAAAAACGTAATAGGAGTGTGCCCGCCAAGTACAGGATTAAATACCTGTATCATCATTTCCCTTGCACCTGTGGCGGGGTTCATCAGAGCGCCGCCTATACCTATTGCAGCCGCAACCATGATAACGACATCCCAGTTTAACGCTTTTGGGGCAACCGCTTTAAAGTCAAGAATGGGTTTGCCTTGCACATGTATTACGCACATAACACCTGTAAGTAATATTGCCACGCCGGTTGCTCCAAGGCGGTTAAGCCATTGAGTTATTACAAACTCATCTGGCAGGAACCAGGGCAAAAGCATGAGGAATACGAAAAGCAGCATGCTTAAAAAGTTAGCCTTCTGTAATGCGCTCATAGGCGGCAATGGATCCCTGTCGAACATTTCGGTGTTGACGTGGGCAACCTTCGTCAGATCTTCAGGCTTTAACACCAACTTCATGAACAGACAGTAAATTACAAAAATAATGACAGAATATATGAAGCCTAAAATCATGTACTGCGGCACCGGCATGATTATAGCGCTTCCTAATTCCCCGGCGGCAACCGCTCCCTCGGTGGCTGCTGTGAAAGCGCTTAAAATCGCAAGGGTCGATCCCGTAAACGGCAAAGAAGCCTGCCCTGATATGGAACCAAGGAAGGTCCCGATGAGCATGAGCGTCGTAAACTTTTCGCCTTTTTTATAACCAAGCTCATTCAAAACGCCGTAAAGCACCGTCCACATAAGGATAAGCGAAGGCGTTACGTTAACCGCCACAGACAGCACATATGTGGCAAAAATGAAAACAAAGGAAAATACTATAGGGCGGTTGTTAAAGACCTTTCTGGTCAGAAACCATCTGGTAATGTATCTTGTCGCACCTACATGCTGCGGCGATCCGAACAGGATCATGGAAAAAATCAACAGCACCGTCACGGAGTGGCCGAAGGTCTGCTGCATGATGCCACCTATACCGGCAAAACCGGTAAGGGCAAAGGCTACAATCGCCAGGAGGCTAGGCCACAGGAAGCCCACAAAACACCAAAGCCATATAGCGCCAAAAAACACGCCCACAACCAGCATACCCACTTCGGTGAGGGGGTATATGGGCGCAAGCATACGCCCGGCAAAAAACATTAAAAATATTCCAATGCCAACATGCAAGTAAAACGACGGAGTCCTAGCCTTTTCAAACATAAATCTTCTCCTCCAAAAATCAGCCTGCTCAAACAGACTTCGCTACATTGTATCTATTGTAGTGTGCAGTGTCAAAGTGTATTTTCTATTGACAGCAAAGATAAAGTTCTTTTATCATAGAGTATAGATAACAAAAGTAAACCGCCACACAAATACAAACAGGAGCCATTTTTATGCGAAGTTATTACCCGCCGGAACCTTTCAGGATCAAGGTTATTGAATATGTCAAATCAAACACCCTCAAGGAGCGCGTGGAAGTCGCCAAAAAAGCCGGATACAACACCTTCCTGATAGATTCAGAAGATGTGTACATAGACCTTTTGACCGACTCTGGAACTAACGCGATGAGTGACAGGCAGTGGTCAGGAATTATGATGGGCGATGAAGCCTATGCCGGCAGCCGCAACTGGCACCATTTGGAAGCGACAATCAAAGAACTGTTTGGCTTTAAGCACGTTGTGCCCACACATCAGGGACGCGGCGCAGAAAACATACTCTCCAGAATAGCGATCAAACCGGGTCAGTATGTTCCCGGAAATATGTACTTTACCACCACGCGCTACCATCAGGAAGCCAACGGCGGTATTTTCGCGGACATCGTAATTGATGAAGCTCACGATCCGGTAATTGACCTGCCGTTCAAAGGTAATGTCGATTTGAACAAACTGAAAAAACTCATTGATGAAAAGGGAGCTAAAAACATAGCCTACGTCTGCGTAGCCATCACCGTGAATCTGGCAGGAGGGCAGCCTGTGTCGATGCAAAACCTGCGCGAGACTTATGAGCTTTGCCAAAAGCATGGTATCAAGGTTTTTATGGACGCGACACGCTGTGTTGAAAACGCTTTTTATATAAAGGAGCGCGAAGAAGGATACGCCAAAAAGTCCATAAAAGAAATCGTTCTTGAGGAATTCAAATATTCTGACGGCTGCACCATGAGCGGCAAAAAAGACGGCATTGTCAACATCGGCGGATTTTTGTGCCTGAACGACGATGACCTTTTTGTGGAAGCCAAAGAGCTTGTTGTCGTCTTTGAGGGGATGCCAACATACGGCGGCATGACCGGGCGCGACATGGAAGCCATGGCTATAGGTCTGAAAGAGGCTGTCGAAGATGCGTACATCGAACACAGGATTATGCAGGTGCGCTATCTGGGCGACAGGCTTATGGATGCGGGTGTGCCAATTGTTCAGCCGGTTGGCGGTCATGCGGTGTTTCTGGACGCGCGGCGCTTTTGCCCGCATCTTAAGCAGGAGGAGTTTCCCGCCCAATCACTTGCGATTCAGCTTTACATTGAGTCAAGCGTCCGCGGCATGGAGCGCGGCATCGTTTCAGCCGGACGCGACAAAAAAACAGGCAAAGACCACGCGCCCAAACTTGAAACAGTGCGCCTGACCATTCCGCGCAGGGTGTACACTTACAAGCACATGGATTTTGTCGCGGATTCGGTAATCACACTTCACGAAAAAAAAGATAGTGTCCGCGCGCTCAAATGGGTTTATGAACCTAAGCAGCTTCGCTTTTTCACCGGACGTTTTGAACCCAAGTAGGTTGGCGAGGGATTCCTGACATCCTATTTGTTGATTGAGCTGAGCAGTCCTCCGGCATCAATGATGCGCTGGATGAAAGGCGGAAAAGCCGCGGCCTGATATGTTTTATGACGGGTCAGGTTTTTTATTTCCGCGGTTTTTAAGTTTACATCCAGCTCATCCCCGTTTTGTATGTCTTTGGCTGCTTCCGGGCATTCAAAAATTGGCAACCCGATGTTAATGGCGTTGCGGTAAAAAATGCGCGCAAAACTGACGGCGATAACACAGGAAACACCGCATGCCTTAATTGAAGCAGGCGCGTGCTCGCGTGAAGAACCGCAGCCGAAATTATCCCCCGCAACAATCACATCGCCTTCCCTGACGCTTTTGGCGAAGTTTTCGTCAATGTCCTCAAGGCAGTGCTGCGCCAAATCTTCGCTTTTGTAAAGGGCAAGATACCGGGCGGGCAGAATAACATCCGTATCAACGCTGTCGCCGTATTTAAAAACTTTTGCCATAATTTCTCCTAAGTGCGCGGGTCGGCGATGACACCAGCCAGCGCGGTTGCGGCGGCTACGGCGGGGCTGGCAAGATACACTTCTGAGCTTTTCGCGCCCATGCGTCCAACAAAATTACGGTTCGTGGTAGACAGGCAGCGCTCGTTATCCGCCAGCACTCCCATGTGCAGTCCGTTACAGGGGCCGCAGGTCGGGGTGCTTACCGCCGCGCCCGCTTCAATAAATATTTCGATAAAGCCCTGACGCAGTGCGTCAAGGTATATCTGCTGCGTGGCAGGAATTACAATGCAGCGCACATTCGGCGCGATTTTTTTCCCTTTGATTATTTCCGCGGCCTGGCGGAGATCGGACAACCTGCCGTTTGCGCAAGAACCGATTACAACCTGATCGACTTTCAAACCAGCCAGTTCACGCACTGGCTTTACATTTGAAGGCAGATGCGGGGCAGCCACAAGCGATTCAATATCCGCAAGATCGATTTTGATAACTCTGCTGTAACTTGCATCTGCATCGGCAATCGCTTCTGTATATGGCGCGGATATTTTCCCTTTGAGGTATTCTCTGGTCAGATCGTCCACGGGAAAGATTCCGTTTTTCGCGCCCGCTTCAATCGCCATATTGCAAATAGCAAAACGGTGATCTATCGAAAGTTCAGCAACACCGGACCCTGAAAACTCAATTGACTGATAACGCGCACCGTCAACGCCAATCATCCCGATAATGAAAAGAATTAAATCTTTGCCGTCAATAAAGGCTCCCGGTTTTCCAGTAAGTTCTATTTTAATGGCATCCGGAACCTTAAACCAGCTCTGCCCTGTAACCATTCCGTACGCCATGTCGGTGCTTCCAACGCCCGTGGAAAAAGAACCCAGCGCGCCGTATGTGCAGGTATGTGAATCCGCCCCCATAATGAGGCTTCCGGGAAACACATGCCCCTGTTCGGGCAGCAGCGCGTGCTGAATGCCCATGCGGCCTACGTCATAAAACCAGGGGAT
The DNA here is from genome assembly GCA_031256655.1 of Treponema sp. GTDB lineage: Bacteria > Spirochaetota > Spirochaetia > Treponematales > Breznakiellaceae > WRKT01. The sequence goes on along the minus strand of JAIRQD010000042.1, from coordinate 632 downwards.
TTTATGAGCCGCCGCAAAGTCCCGCACTTTTTTACAGTTTTGCGCGGCCTGTATATCCTTGTTAGGCGTAAAGTGATCCATTACGAGGATTATTTTATTCGGATCAAAAACCGTTGTAAGACCGTGTTTTTCCATTTCCTGCAAGGCAATCGGCGTGGTAACATCACTGCCCATCACAATATCAAGGTCAGCGTTTATCAAATCCCCCGCGGCAAGAACACCGCCGCCTGAGTGAGATGACAGTATCTTTTGGCTCATCGTCATACCCATGGTGCTCTCCTATTTTTGCACAGTACCCTTAAACTCATCAACTTTGTATTTTGATTCCATCGCCAATAGCTCTTTCATGCCAACAATCGTGGTGTACTCATCAAAGGTTGTCATGTTATCCAGATAATCCCTTGTGGTGTGTTTTGCTTTTAGCTCTGCAAGCATACTCTGCATTGCCTTAGCGGCGGTGAATACTGTCGCTACAGGAAATATCACAATATCAAAACCTAGTTCCTGCAATTCCCCGGTGGTTAGTAGCGGCGTCTTGCCACGCTCCACCTGATTGACGAACTTGAACCCTTTTGCCTGCTGCCCGATCTGGCGAAGCTCGTCCACCGAGGCAGGTGCGTCAATGTACACAA
>JAIRQD010000079.1:0-15302 GCA_031256655.1 Treponema sp. | reverse complement strand
ATTGAAGACCTATTGTAGCACCCGGGTGGGGAAAAACGATATTACCGACTGATGCTACGGCACTTGGGGTATCGAAATCTCCGGCATAAATACCCCGACCACCAACCAGACCATACGATAGTACGCGGTAAAAGGAAGTTTGGGAACTTAGCCCCATGCGAAGATAAAATCTTTGCCTCTGCCAATCATTGTCAAAAAAAGGGACGGCAACTCCAACAAGATAAGGTGCAGGAATAATGGCCGTTGTAAAATAAACCAAAAATTGATTAAAAAGCATCACTTCATCTGTGCCGGCAAAAGGCCAGCCCCAGGAAAGGAGCTCAAAATTGGTTTCATTGTCTATGAGTGACATCATAATAATATGCGGTTGGAGCGGATCCGCATTCGGCTGGACATCAAAGCGGAAAGTGTGCGTAGCCAGTGCCCTCGTTGGTGTTACATGAAAGCCCAAAACAGCCGCTTCTACATTGAAATTGTTAAGAAAAAAGGCATGATGCCCCGGTTCCACAGCCTGCCCCTCGATAAAAAGAGTTCGCGCAGGAGGTGCTTGTGCAAATGACACAGTTGCCGCGGCAACAAACATAACAAAAAGTATATATGTTTTCTTCATACAAACCTTATCCAAACAAACAAACCTTAATACCTAGACCCTAGATATGATACCATTATCGGCAAAAATGTCAAGTTTCATCAGTGATTCCTTAACTTTCTACTTGCCTTTTTTGCTAGTTAGCGGTTAAGCTTAAATTCATGGGTGATGTTGCCGTTTTAACAGAATTCGATATGCTTCTCCGCCTGTGCCTCGGTTTTGTTGCGGGGGCTATCATCGGCTTTGAGCGTTCCAGCAGGCACCATGTTGCCGGTCTTAGGACTCACATCCTTATCGGCACGGGGGCAACCTTGCTGATGCTGCTTTCCATTTATCTGCCCCAGCAGTTGGGTGAGCAGGGAGCGGGCGGCGACCCGGGACGCATTGCCGCGCAGGTTGTTTCAGGCATTGGCTTTTTGGGTGCCGGGGCGATTATACGGCTTGGCAGCAATGTGCGCGGGCTGACTACCGCCGCTTCCATTTGGTTTGTTGCCGCTGTTGGTCTTGCGATTGGCGGTGGAATGTTTTTGGTGGCAGGAAGCGCGGTTGCCCTTGGGCTTTTCACGCTTATGCTTTTGCGCCTTTTTGAAAGAAAAATTTTCCCGTCAACGCATTTTAAGATGCTTGAGATTTCTTACATAGATCCTTCGTACACCACAAAAGAGGCGCTTGATATTATCAAAGAAGCAGGCATCATCATACAGTCGATGGATGCGCACCACGGGCAAAAAAACAAGGGAACAAAGCTGCGTCTTTTAGTGCGGATTCCTGTCTCCGCCGACATCTCAAGCATTGCCAAGTCAATTAAAGCGTCCGGCAACATAGGCAAAGTTGAGATAAAGGAAAAATATTAATACAAAAGGCTCAAACCCGCTTTTTTAAGATTTGGATCAGCGGCTTGGTGAGTTCTATTGTGGCAGGAAAATCCGTTTTTTCAAGCCGTACCGTTTCCCCGTCCATCTGGGCGAGTATCGGGTTTTCCGTACTGAAACGGACGCTATGTGCGCTCCAGAGTATGCTTTCAGACATTGTTATATGAGCGCCGAGGGGAAGGAGCTTTTTGAAAACGAGTTTGCGCGTAAGTGGCATCTGTTTTACAGCGCACATATTTCTTTCGTCGGGGAAAATGAGCTTGCGCGAACCGTATGTGCGCCGTCCGCTTTCGCCAACCGCAAGGAGCAGGGTTTTTTCGTTAAGCGCCTTTACTTCCCTGCCTTCCTCGTCAAAAGCGTTGATATTCATGTAACCAACTTTATAAAGGGTGTCATAAAAAAGCGCGGCAAGATCAACCCAGATTTTGTAAGAATCGCCCGGCATTTTGCCCTTCGTCTTGTTTGTCATGTGCGTTACAAACGCGTCACCGCCCACCGACAAAATATTAAAGGCGCAAAATGGACCTTTGCCGCTTTCTGTTTTAAGCTGCAAAACGCGCTGTTTTGTAAGTGTTGAAGGCTCGATCAACAAATCAAGCGCCTGGTCTAATTCCTCTGCGTCAGATGCATCGTTTCCGGTTCCCATTGGCAGGCGCAGAACAGCAAAATCTTCAAAAAGGATTTGCGGCGCAAGGTAAAGGCTGTGCATGGTATCGCGGCTTGTGCCGTCCCCGCCTGCAGTGATGATGAGGAAAAAGGGACGAATGCCATTCTGCGGGTCTATAGTTTCCGCCTCTTTTATCAAGGCGGATGTTATTTCCCCCGCATGTCCTGAATGTGTTGTAAGTATAAGCCCTGAATGATTTTTGTCCTTGCCGCCGCCTGATGTTACCGAAGCCCAGCCTGAACGCTCAGGCTTTTTTTTTGCGGCTTCCGCACGCTCTTTTAATTGGGCAAAGTGCTTTTTCCGTCTTGAACGTATTGCAAACCCGCCAGCGTGTGGATTGGTGATCACTGTCCATACCAAAGGTCTGTCTGCCGCTAAACTGCTACGGGAGCAAATCTGAGACAAAAGGGTGCCGAATTCCTCAAATGTCATAACTGCCCTCCTTTTGCGTGTATTTTTTGTATTAGTGTTCCTGCCTTGCACTATAACTTTTTGCCCAAAACGAAGAGGCAGGATAACGCGGAACGTATACATCGTCTATTTTGACCATTTTGCCTGCCGCTTCTTCGATTGTACGCGATTCCCCCAATGCGACCGCCGCAATAACCGCGTTTCCTGCAAGTTCGCCGTCAGGGATTTCAGGCACTAACAGTTGAAGCCCGGTTATATTCGCCTTTAGGTGATTCCAGCGGTGGTTTTTTGCCTGACCGCCTGAAACGACCATGCGTTTTACAGGAACGCCATGTTCGATCAGCTCACCCACCGCATCCCGCACCGCAAAACCCATGTCACGCAGCACAGCGCGCCCTTCATCCAGCGGAATGCTTTTGAACACATCCATTTTTGTAAGGGACGGGATCAGTTCTTTCAGCAGTTTTTTGTAGGTCTTGTCCGCCTGACCGGATGCTGTCTTGTACAAATCAAAACGCCTTCCCGACATGGGAATTAACTTGCTGATGTTCCAAAGCCCCTCTTTCACATGGGGAAGCGACCTAATTCCGGGCGCGTCAACCGGATGAGCGCTGCAAACGTTAATTCCCTCTGAACTGCCGGCTCTGTTTAACACATCGCCCGGCCTAAAAGTCGCTGTTCCAATGAGCGCGCTTATAAAATCAATTCCCCCTGCAATTATTGGCGTGCCGCGTTTGAGGTTTGTGTTTGCGATGCGAACGGGGATTTCACTTTCTACTTTACCGATAAGGCTACCCATTGTTACAAACGGCGGAAACTTGTTTTTGTCCACGCCAAAGGCATCACATTGCCGGTCATCCCAGAAGTACGGCTTGAAAGTGAGCGAAGGTAAAACCGCCAAAGGTTCAGCACCAAGTCTGTACGCAAGCCATTCGTGCGGGGAAAGGAACAAATCGGTTTTTTTGTATTGTTCAGGCTGGTTTTTTTTAAGCCACGCGACTTTTGGCAGGAAGAACGAATGAAAATCGCCTTCTTCTTCGCTTTGCTCCACATTATTGTCATACCAAAAAAGCGGCGACATTGCATCATAATCTTCATGCAACGGCGCGAGTGTTGGCCCGTTACCTGAAATGCAAACAGCATCGGCTGTGCAGCTTTGCCCAACCTGCCTGTGGAGTTTTATCAATGCCTGGTTAAAGGCTTCTTTCCATGATTGGACAATGTGTCCGTCATCCAGCGACTGCAATCTGCTGGCTGTGTTTTTTGTAAACATAGAATAGGGCAGGCGGATATAACCAAGCATTCTTCCATTAAGGTCAATGTATGCGGCTTTTAGAGAAGATGTTCCCAAGTCTACCGAAAGAATAATACCTGCCATTTTACACCTTGCCTTTTGGTTCATGGAAAAGCTTTGCGATAATGTCGCGGCTATCCAAAAGTGAACTGACCGAAAGCCCGCGGTGGAGCCGCGAAATGGTGCGGGCAAAAAGCCTCGTGATATTCACGCTTGTGTACCATTCACGGTTAAGCAGCTCTGTGTGGCAGACGGCGTTTGTCCCTATGATGCGGTAAAAAAGTCCCGCTTCATACGCTTCGTCAAAATACTTAATTGCGTCCCCTGAAAAAAGCGGAAGGCTCACCGAACAAATTACCTTGACCGCGCCCTGTTCTTTCAAAAACTTCATCGCCTTCAAAAGTGTGCCGCCCGTGCCAAGAATGTCATCGGCGATAAAAACCGTTTTGCCTTTGACATTTCCCAAAAGCTTAATTTCTGTGATGTTGTTTTTTATAGCATCGCTTGACACACGCGAATAATCGCGCTCTTTGTATAAAAGGGCAAGCGGCTTTTGCAGTGTTGAGGCAAAAAATTTGTTCCTGTCCACGGCTCCTGTGTCGGGGGAAACAACCACAAAATCGTCGGTAAGGATTTCAGGCATTCGCGAAATGGCGCGGATTATTTGGTAACTGGCGTGGAGGTTCACAAGCCGCATATTGTTAAAGGCGTTGTTAATTTCGCGCGAGTGAATGTCAAGCGTTATAATGCGGTTTACGCCAAGGTTCTCAAGGATTGTCGCCACACGAGCGGCTGTAAGCCCTTCGCGCCCTTTTGACTTGTGCTGGCGGGCGTAAGGATACACAGGCACAACAAGAGTTACGCTTTCGGCACCGGCCTGCTTCGCCGCGTCAACGGCGACAAAAATGGTCATAAGGTGATCGTTTATCGTGAGGGCTTTTTTTGTCTCGCCGCCGTTAAATGACACCGGGGAGCGGTTTTCCACGTCCTGCACGATGTAAAGGTCTTTCCCCCTAATCGATTCCAATATTTCAGCCTTCACCTCGCCGTTTGGAAACATGGTGAAGTTTACAGAAACCTTAAACTGCGGCGAGCGGCATTGATCGGCTTTGCCGTTCAGGTGATGCGGCGGCGAAAGCGCATCGTTTATGAAGTTTACCTGACGGGTTACAGACAAGGCATCCATGTCATAGCGTTTGCCGAGCTCGGCAATGATGTAGCCGAAGCTTCGGCGATACACCTGTTTGAGGTGGCCAATCACCTCATTGGCAAAAGCCTCGCCGCCAGGACAGGCAAGAACTGCAAGTTTCGCAGGGTTGGAGTAATTCATGGGTGAGGTAAAGCTACCACATCAGTAATCAATTTTCAAGTATGATGATCTCGACACGGCGGTTTCGCCGCATTCCTTCTTCTGTCGCATTGTCGGCTATAGGGCGGTCAGCACCGTACCCGCGAATAACAACGCGGTCATTTGTGCGGACACCGCGGCGCAGGAAATAGTCGGCGACAACGCCCGCCCTGTCAAGGGAGAGCTGCAGCCGCCCGGCGGGAGTTCCCGCAAGGGCTGTGTGACCTGTCACCAAAATATCCCGGTCAGGATGGCGGTTAAGAATTTCCGCGATGGCTGAAAGCTTGTTTATTTCGCCCGGCAAAAGCACCGCGGAATCCGGGGCAAACTGTATGTCTTCAAGGCTGATTACAATGCCTTCATCAACAATACGGGCAGTCGCGTCAGGAATGTTTTGTATGCCGGCAATAATTTCGGCAAGCAATTCTTCGCGATCCATCGGCACGGCTTCTATCACTTCAGCCTCCGCTCTGCCGCGGTACTCCCAGACATCCCCGTTGGAAAGTTCAATTATAATCCTGAAATGCTCTTCGTAGGCGGCAACTTGCCCCATGTCCATATCCCAAAAAACGGTTTTGTCAGACGAAACTTGCATACGGCGGGGAAAAACGCGGCCTGAAACCGGAGCGGGATTGACTGATACGCGGTAAGAAACAGAAAAAGCGTGAAACATTCTTCCCCGCCATTCCCGTTTGCCCAAATATGTGTAAAGCGCATGAAGAGGCAGCTTAAACGGCTCTTCGATTCCCAGGCTGTCACGGAAATCGTACACGATAACACCGGGGGCAGACCAAAAATCGCCGACTTGCAACTGGCGGTCAGGAAAAACCGGAACATTGCGCACCATAGGCTTAAAAAGATACGGGGCAACTGTCATGCGTCCAAAGCGATCTTGGGCGAACTCGGTTTGGTAATCCCTTGCCCACTCAAAAAGCCTTCCCTCTGTTGCCTCCATCCTGCCGCCCACACCAACAGGCACAGTCCGCTCCGCAGACTGAAATGTCGCCTGAAGGCGCGCGCCGTCTTCGTTGACATAAGTCACTTCTACAGCAATCCGGTTGACAATTTCAGAGCGGAAACTCCACTGCCTGTTTACAAAAATGTCGTGGTTTACTGTGGAAAGGATGCGGTACTGGTTGCCCTCCCTGAAATGGTAGGCGAAGGTAAATGACTGCGCATGAGCCTCAAGACCGCCTAGAGCGAGAAACACGGAAAATAGAACCAAAAAGCGCAGTTTTTCCATTCTCTAGATTATCGGTCTATTTTTGCGTTTTGATCAAGAGCCACTTGCGGAGATCAAAATGAGTTCTCGTAAATTATACCGTTTACATAGAAAATCATGATAGGGAAATGGGGAATTTACAAATTGTGCTATATTCGCTATTAAATTTATTTTACCAGCTATTGGTATTGACAAATCTCGACAAATAATGTTAAGATAATCGCGATGGTGAGAATGACGAAAGAAGGTGCTTTTATTACTATTAAAACCCCAACGAGAGGAACGCCAAAGGTGTTCCCCGTGACCGTGCCTGATCGATCAGTCATCAGTCATCAGTCATCAGTCATCAGTCATCAGTCATCAGTCATCAGTCATCAGTCAATTATGAAAATGTTATAAAAAACCGTGTCAAGCCCCCTGCGCTTGACTTTTCCCTTGACTTTTCCCTTGACTCTTCCAAAGAACAGTTTTTTTACCTTCTGAAAGCCGGTAAACGGGGTAGCTCCCGGTCGGCATATACATTTTCCGGATTCAAGCATTTTGTTTTTAAGGCAGCTTTCCCAAAACTAAAGTTTTGGGAAAGCTGCCTTTTTTTTTTGGAAAAAGCCTGAGTTTCAGGTTTTGTTCGTCCTTGAGGACGAATATAGATTTTGATTTCCTTCTGAAATGAGCAGTTTCGGAGGATTCAGAAAAGGAAGGAGTTCTTATGAAGAGAACACGAAAATTATTTGGGATTGTCGCTTTCCTTGCGATAATGACTCTCGCCTTCGCAGGCTGCGAAGGCCCTGCGGGCCCTGCGGGGCCTCCGGGTACGCCGGGTACGCCGGGTGGTGATGGTGCTCCGGGTCAAGCTGGTGCTCCGGGTGCTGGTGGTGGTGCGGGTACGCCGGCTGCTCCCGTTGCTATTCAGATCCCCGCAATCAGCATTGATCATCCGGTATCTGGACTACCCAGGCCAACGGGTGGTACTCACCCACAGGCGGCTGTTTCAGTCGTGTGGCAGGCTGGAGCTGGGGCTGGTGTGTTTGTCCCTGCGACTGGTGCTGATTTCCGCCACGACGCGGTATACCGCGCTGTGATTACCTTGACCCCCAATACTGGCTTTACATTGGAAGGCGTAACGGGAGACTTCTTTACCGTTGCCGGGGCGACAGTGACCAGAGATGGTAACACAGTTTATGCAGTGTTCCCTCCGGCTGTAGCGCCTGTTCCTATTAGCGTAGCCGCAATTACGGATATTGTTGTTCCAGCCACTGGCCTAACCAGGGCAACGACTGCTTCTCACGCGCAGGCGGCTGTTTCAGTCGTGTGGCAGGCTCAAGGGGGGACTCCCCCGGCGTTTGCCGCTGCGACTGGTGCTACTTTCGCCACTGCAACGGTATACCGCGCTGTGATTACCTTGACCCCCAATCATGGCTTTACATTGGACGGTGTAACAGGAGACTTCTTTACCGTTGCCGGGGCGTCAGTGACCAGAGATGGTAACACAGTTTATGCAGTGTTCCCTGCGACTGTAGCGCCTGTTGCTATTAGCGTAGCCACAATTGGGGGTATTACTGCGCCGGCTCTAAACCAACCAAGATCATTTGCAGCTCCTACTCACACGCAGGCGGCTGCTACAATCGACTGGCAGGTTCAAGGGGCTACTCCCGGGATGTTTGGTGCTGTGACTAGTACTACTTTCACCGCCGGAGCGGTATACCGCGCTGTGATTACCTTGACCCCCAATACTGGCTTTACATTGGAAGGCGTAACGGGAGACTTCTTTACCGTTGTCGGGGCGACAGTGACCAGAGATGGTAACACAGTTTATGCAGTGTTCCCTGTGACTGCCACACCAGTGCCTGCTCCTGAGGCTGTTACAATCACCGAAATTGCTGGCGTTACACCACCGGTAACCGGTGAAACTCCGGCACTGACTATCACTCCCACAGCGCAATTCACCGGAACTGTCGAGTGGGCTCCTGCACCGGGAGCGGGCGGATTTAGCGCTGACACAATGTATACCGCGACCATTACCCTAACCATTCTTCCCGGCTTTACATTGGAAGGCGTAACGGGAGTCTTCTTTGACGTTGCCGGGGCAACAACAGTGAGCAGAGCCAATAACGTGGTTACGGCAGTGTTCCCTGAAACTGCGCCGTAGGCAAAACGAACATTGACATCACATTTTTAAAAAAGTGAGTAAAGCCCTCAAGCCACGCGGCTTGGGGGCTTTTTTTCAAGGCTTGCGGTGTCCGGAATAGCGGCGCGGGAGTATGAATCAGTGATTCCTTACCTTTGCTTGAAGCTCTGCAAGCTGCAAGCGGAGCTTTTCGATTTCCGCCGCTTGATTGGTAATTTCCACAGCTTGGTTTTCGATTTCTGCATCCTTGCCAACGACCACGCCCTGCCACTTTTCGCGTTCTTTCTCCCTTCCTTCCACTATTCCCTTCTCTATCCCCTTCTCCTCCGCCTCGCTGAGTGCGGAGGCTTCGTTGTGGCGGGCAATGGAGCGTAGCCGCTCCTTCTCGCGGAATTCCGGCGTTACAGTGATTTTCTGGTAAGCGTTAATGGCTTGTTCCATGATTGGTACCTCCAAATCTTTTATTTGTGCCAGTTCTTCTTCTGTCTCCGCTTTGAACAAAGACAACCATAACAAGAGTTTGTCGTTTGCGTTTAACGGCGCTTTCGGCAGTTTCGGCAATTCAAAAAAATGCAGGCTCATTTTATCTGACAGGCGTTCATGCCGCCTTACTTCAAGAGGGCAAAACTCTGAGTGAAAATCCGGGGCGTCAAACTGATTGAAGTCTATTATGCTGATTACCACGGTGCGGGGCAGGCTTTGGTATCTGCCGCCTTCGGGCAGCGAGGCGGAATATTCCCTTGCCCAGTGGTACAGGACGCGTTCGGGGTAATACTTCTCGTTCCTGACCTGAATTTCCAGATTGACGCGCTGACTGTTGACAATCATGTTTATGTCAAGGCAGCAAAATTTGTCGCCAAGATTATCCGGCGGCATTTCTGAGTTTGTGATTTCAAACTGTTCGATGCTTTCCAGCGGGATAACAAGAAGGGCGGAGACGAGGTGCTTTAATAAGTCAGGATATTGGACAAAGAGCATTTTGAACAGGGTGTCGGTTTTGAATGTATACTCAAGTTTGGTCATTTTGCTGTTCTCCTGATTTCATTGTACTGCACAAACGGAGAATGAGCAATGAACGGCAATGCCACGACGCTTGCTTCAATTTGCAAACTTTGTATGATAGAGTGTAAAGTGGCTAAAGGGAGGTAGCATTTGAAACACATCACTTTTTTTTCAATATTGTTTTTTGTTTTTGCAGCGCCAATTTTTTCGCAAGCCGCTTTAACGCAGGCTACTGTTCTGCGCGTGATTGACGGTGATACGCTGGAACTGGTTGGCGGGGAACGTGTGCGGCTGATCGGGGTTGACGCTCCCGAACCTGGCAGACCAGGCGCGCTTGAGGCAACTCACTTTGTGCGCGAGCGTGTTGAGGGCAGAACCGTGTGGCTTGAGGCTGACGGCGCTAACCGCGACAGGTTTGGCAGACTGCGCAGGTATGTTTGGCTGCAACAGCCGACAAACCCGAATGATGCCGGTCAAATACGCCAACACCAACTGAACGCCCTATTGCTTGCCAACGGACACGCCAGGGTAATGATAATCGGCAACGTTAGAAACGAAGCGCTGTTTCGGCAGTTGGCGGCATCAGGCGGTTCTTGACAAATTTCCTGCAAGGATGATAGAGTGCTACCTGGCGGGTTTACAGCCGTCGGCGGTGTCACTCCAGTAGAAGTCACTGCGTTTTCTGTTTAGGTCAATAAGTGGGCGATTAACTCAGTGGGAGAGTGCTACCTTCACACGGTAGAAGTCACTAGTTCAAATCTAGTATCGCCCACTTATTGGCTTTTGCGCGGCTCAAATCAAGTTTCGCACGCAGCCTGCCAATCCCGCATTCTAAAGCTCAAACACCCTGTGCATGAACAATGTCGCCGCCTGCGCCGCGTTAAGGCTTTCAATAAGCCCCGTTCCCGGTATGCGCACGAGAACCGAACAGGCGCTTTTCACTTCAGGCGGAAGACCTGTCTCCTCGTTTCCGACAACAAGCGCAATGCCCGGCCGCCCTGTCGCGCCTTTTTGCCTTTCTTTGACAATACCGGAAATGTTGCCGATTCTTTGGCGCGCCCTTGTATCAGTGCCGATGGTGAGAAGTTCCTTGGAGGCGGCCTTGATGAAAGCGGCGGTGTTTCGCACACTCCTGACCGTTACGTGTTCCATGCCGCCCTCGGCAACGCGGTAAGTGCTGGTGGAAAGGCTCACTTCGCCGTCTTCGCCTGAAATGACAATGTATTTAACATCGAAAAAAGCCGCCGACCGTATAATCGCGCCCATGTTGTGATCGTTGCCAAGCGAATGCAGTATAATGCCTGCGCTTTTTTCTTCCGCCCACTGCTGGAGGTCTTCGCGGGAAAGCGGTTGTACTTCAGGTGAAAAAATCATCGCCACAATTCCCTGATGGTGGGTTGATTTGCTGATGCGCTCAAGTTCGTCATCTTCACAAATTTTATACGGGCGTTTGCGCTCGGCAAGGTTTTTGCAAACTTTGGTAAAAAAAGCCAGCCTGTCTTCCCGCAAGAAAAGGCGGTTGATTTGTTCGGGGTGGTATTCGGCAAGCGCGGTTACGGCGTTAAAACCGCACACAGCAAGCTCATTTGTCAGTCTATTCCGCATGATGAAAGTATACATAATTCTGTACAATTTTTCTATAAAATGATATGGTATTTTTACGATGCACATGACGCAAAAAGAAAATCTTGCCCTTGACAGCCGGAGCCAAAGGGATGCCGCCGCACAGCACACAGGGCAGCATCTTCTTTCCGGCACCATTTTTCACATGACCGGAAGCCAAACTGTTTCCATGCACATTGGCGAAGAAACCTGCACGATTGACGTTGATCCGCCTGTTATTGATGAACAGCTTCTTATTTCGATTGAGGAAGCTGTTGCTGATAAAATTGAAGAGAATCTTCCGGTTATTATTCATCTTTGTCCGCCTGAAGATGTTACCGCTTTTCCGCTGCGGAAGTTTCCCCCGCAAGGTGAAGATGTAATTCGGGTTGTGGAAATTTCCGGTCTTGATTTTTCACCGTGCAGCGGAACGCATTTAGGCTCAACTGCTGAAATTGGCGCATTGCGTATTTTGAGCGCGGAAAAATATAAGGGCATGGCGCGCATTACGTTTATCGCAGGAAGGCGCGTTTTAAAAGACAGCCGCAGACTTAGGCAAAACGCCGCAACTATTTCCCGCGCTTTAAGTGCGCCTGTGAACGAAACGGGAAATGCGGTTTTGGAGTTTCTGGAAAAGGCAAACCATGCTGAAAGGCGGCTTAAATTACTTGTTGCGGAGGCTGCGAAAGCAAAAGCGCAAGTTTTGGTCGAAAAAGCTGCCGCGAGCGGAAAGCCGCCTGTAATTGAGCGTTATCCTGACGAAGATATTGCGGAAGTGATAAACATTGGCAAAATCGCAAAAAACGAAACCAAAAAACTGATCATTTTGGTTTCTGAAAAAGACAACAAGTTTGCGGCTTTTTGCGAGGAAGAAAACACCGATCTTCGCGTTTTGTTCAAAGAAACTTTTGCGGCTTTTGGCGGCAAGGGAGGAGGAAACCAAACGTTTTTTCAAGGAAGTTTTGCGGCAAAAGATGATCTTGACGCATTTCTTTTGGAGCTAGAAAAATGAGTTGTAATGTTTGTTACGATGATCACAATAAATGTGTTTTGTTAATATGAGCGTGCGTACGAGTGTTTTGCAGCGGCTAAGAATTAAAAGTCCCAAGTTCGATCTCCGGTTGGCAATTTTCGCTGTATTGTTTGCGCTTCTTTTTATTGGCTGCCGCACAGTTGGCGTTGTTGAACCTGAAATACCTGCGCGCTTTCCTTCCACGCTATTAATACTTGATGACCTGGAAGCCCAGGAACATATCATGCGCACATTTGCCCGCGCTCATCCGGGGAAGATCGCTGATGTGCAGTTTATTGATAACGATTGGTCAATGCTTGTAAACGGCGAACGCTTTTTTTTCGCCAACGGCCGCTTTCTGCCGGAATCCGAGCGCCATCGCTGGGAAGAGTTTTATCCCTATGATTTTTACGCTTATCCGTGGGTCGGCACGATGCAAGAGCGGCTTGCGGCTTTTGCCAATCCGGTGCGTTCGGTGGGTTCTTCGTTTTTGTTTGACGCGCTGTATTCATCTCCAACGCAGGGCGAAAGCTGGAATCAACAAGTTTTGTATTCATTTTTGGGCGTAAAAATGGTGGTTCACCGCTCTGTTGCGCCTCTTTTGGACATTGTTCAAGAGCGAATACGTTACGCTTCGCTTACCGATCCTTCCATAGATGAGTGGATCGCCGAATTGCAAACCACTCCGCCCATTTTTGGCTGGAATTGGCGCACGATAGCCGGAACAAACCGCCGCAGTCTTCATTCTTACGGCATTGCGATTGACCTTTTGCCTGTTCACATGGCCGGGCGCCACACTTATTGGCAATGGAGCGGGGCAAATTTTGACTTTGATAACCTTTGGGCTCCGCCGCAAGCGGTAATTGCGGCGTTTCGATCTTTCGGCTTTATTTGGGGCGGTAACTGGAATTTAATCGATACGATGCACTTTGAATACCGCCCGGAGATTTTACTGCTTAACGGAATTGTGCCTGAACATTTAATGAATCACTGATTCCTTAGAGTAGCCGCCAGAGCCGCCGCATCAAAATATTTACTTTTTCTTCCATAATTTGTATACTAAGCAAATGACTGACACAACAAATTTGGACTATTCCGCGCAGAACATTACCATTCTTAAAGGTTTGGAAGCTGTTCGCAAGCGCCCCGGTATGTATATTGGCACGACAGGTATAGACGGCTTGCATCATCTGGTTTTTGAAGTCGTTGATAACTCCGTTGATGAGGCGATGCAGGGACATTGCGACAATATTCTTGTCGTGCTTGAGGGCAACGATGTGGTTCGCGTGGAAGACAACGGCCGCGGAATTCCCGTTGACATTCATCCGGGCGAGGGAATCAGCGCTCTGGAACTGGTTATGACGCGCCTTCACGCCGGTGGCAAGTTCGACAAAAAGTCTTACAAGGTTTCAGGCGGGCTTCACGGTGTCGGCGTTTCGGTTGTGAACGCTCTTTCGTCATGGTGTGAGGCGTTTGTTCATCTTAACGGCAAAATCTACACGCAAACCTATAAAGCAGGCATTGCCGACGGTCCGGCGCATGAAGTAACAGCCGACAAGCTCCCGTATCCGCAACAGACCTCTGGCGGCGAAGATAGGCGGGGAACGGTGATCCGCTGGAAGGCGGACGCTTCGATTTTTGAAACCACCACCTACAACTTTGATGCGCTTGGTAACCGCCTGCGGGAACTGGCTTTTCTTAACAAGGGCTTAAAAATCGTCATTCGCGATGAGCGGCTTTCCAACCCCAAAATAAGTGAGTTTAAGTTTGACGGCGGGGTGAAAAGTTTTGTGCAGTATCTTAATGAACACAAAACAGTATTACACAAAGAGCCTGTGTATATAGAGACAACGCGGGATGACGGTTTTGGCAACAGCATCGAAGTGGAATGCGCGATTCAGTACAACGATGGCTTTAATGAGATAATGTATTCGTTTGTGAACGACATCAACACCCGCGAAGGCGGAACGCATTTGGTGGGTTTTAAGTCTGCCCTTACCCGCACCCTCAACGAATACCTGAAAAAATCCAAACACGCCAAAAAACTGGACGAAAGCCTTTCCGGCGATGACGTTCGGGAAGGGCTGACCGCCGTCCTTTCGGTGAAAGTGCCTGAACCGCAGTTTGAGGGGCAGACTAAAGCGAAGCTTGGCAACTCCGAAATCAAGGGCGTGGTGGAAGCGGTTGTCAACGAGCAGTTGGAACTTTTCCTCGATCAACATCCTGACGTTATCACCAATATCCTTGAAAAGTCCGTGCTTGCTGCCCGCGCCCGCATCGCCGCACGTCAGGCGCGGGATGCCACCCGCCGCAAAAACGCGATGGATTCCGCGGGGCTTCCGGGCAAACTTTCTGACTGCTCGGAAAAAGACCCCGCCAAATGCGAACTGTTTATCGTTGAGGGCGATTCCGCAGGCGGCTCCGCAAAAATGGGACGCAACCGCCACTTTCAGGCGATTCTTTCCCTGTGGGGAAAAATGCTAAACGTGGAAAAAACCCGCATCGAGAAAGTCGTGACCAACGAGAAACTCCAGCCCATCATTGCAAGCATTGGAGCCGGCTGCGGCACCGAGTTTAACGTGGAAAAAATACGTTACCATAAAATCATCATCATGGCGGACGCCGATGTGGACGGTTCGCACATTCGTACGCTGCTCCTCACGTTTTTTTACCGCTACATGACGGAGCTTGTTGAAAAAGGTCATGTCTACATCGCCATGCCGCCGCTGTACAAGATCAACCACAACCGCAAAGATTACTACGCCTACGACGACGTGGAAAAGGAAAAAGTCATGGCGCAGCTTGGCGAAATTAAAAAAGACGGTGTCCAGCGTTACAAGGGGCTTGGCGAAATGAACCCCGACCAGCTCTGGGAAACGACGATGGATCCTGTCCGCCGCAACATCATCCAGGTTCACATGAACGATGCTGTTGAAGCCGAGCGGATTTTCACCACCCTGATGGGTGAGGTCGTAGCTCCGCGGCGGGCGTTTATTGAGGAAAATGCGCTGTTGGTGAAGAATTTGGATGTGTAGGCGGCGTGCAGTTTAGATGTGAGCAATAAAAAAGGAGGGCGTACCCTCCTTTTTCCACGCCAAAGGCGTCATTTTGTGGCACGACCCTTGCGGGAAGGCCTTGTTAACCTATCGACCAATTTT
>JAIRQD010000075.1:0-8268 GCA_031256655.1 Treponema sp. | reverse complement strand
TTCAAGAGGCTCGACATGCAGGCAAAGCGAAGCGGTGTTTTCCTTTCCGGCGATCACGCGGGAAAATGTTTCGGTTCTTGTTACCGGGACGCTGATGGACTCCCTGTATGTGACCTGAGGATTCCCCACCCTGGCCTGAACATTGTACTCCTTGAGTAGGCGGGTCGTGAGCACGTCAAGGTGAAGTTCCCCCATTCCTGAAATTATTAACTGCCCTGTTTCCTCGTTTTCCCGCGCGATAAATGTGGGGTCTTCTTTGGAAACTATCGCCAAAACTTCCTTTAACTTATCCCGTTCAGAAAGATTTTTTGGCTCCATCGCCACTGAAATTACAGGTTCAGGAAACTGCATTTCTTCAAGAACAACCGGCCATGACTCATTCCCTATGGTGTCGCCTGTCTGCGCAAGTTTCATGCCAATTATTACGCCTATGTCACCTGCGGACAAAGTATCAAGCGGCTCTGACTTGTTGGAGTGCATCCGCAAAATCCGGTTCGCCCGCTCGCGCTTTTTCTTTCCGATGTTGTAAACAGCAGATCCCGCCTTCAAAAGCCCCGAATACATGCGCACATAACAGAGACTTCCGGCTTCTCTGTCGTTTTGAATCTTAAACACAAGCCCAAGCGGCTGCGCATTGGAATCGCAGGGAACGGCAATTTTTTCCTCTTTATTCAGGTGGTAACCGGCCGCGTTTTCCACTTCGTCGGGGGCGGGAAGGAAATCAACAACAGCGTCAATGAGCGGCTGTACGCCCATGTTACGGCGGGACGCACCTGAAAAAACCGGAAACAAAAGGCGGCTGATAACTGCCTTGCGCGCTTCTTCCAGAATCAGCTCAGCGGGCACTTCTTCACCGCCAAGGAATTTTTCAGTTATCGGGTCAGAAACCGCCGAAAGCGAATCGATTAATTTTTCCCGCCAGGTAAGGGCGTTTTCTTTCCGATCAGCCGCAATTTCAGAAATTATAAGAGTTTCCCCGCCGTCCTCACTCCAGCGGATTTCCTTCATTTGAACAAGGTCAATCACCCCTTCAAAAGCAGTTTCCATTCCAATGGGAATCTGAAACGCCACCGGCTTTACATTGAGCTTTGCCCGTATATCTTCAAGCACCCGGAAAAAATCAGCTCCTAGCCTGTCCATTTTGTTCACGTATCCGATGCAGGGAACTTTGTAGCGCTCAGCCTGCCTCCACACGGTTTCAGTCTGCGGCTCAACGCCGCTTACAGCGTCAAAAATAGCCACCGCCCCGTCAAGCACGCGCAGGGAGCGCTCCACCTCGGCAGTGAAGTCAACGTGACCCGGCGTATCGATGATATTTATCTGAAACTGTACGCCTGAACCTTGAACGCCGTCTTTGGTTCTCCGCCAGTAGGTCGTTGTCGCCGCGCTTTGAATGGTGATACCGCGCTCCTGTTCCTGCGGCATCCAGTCCATAATCGCCTCTCCATCATCCACTTCGCCAATGCGGTGGCTTTTGCCTGTGTAGTAAAGAATTCGTTCAGTTGTAGTAGTCTTACCGGCATCTATGTGCGCCATAATGCCGATGTTCCGCATGGTCTTAAGCATACCCCATTGTAGCTTAAAGGGGCGTTTTGTGCAAAGTGTCTGGCAGGCGTTTTTGCAGAAACTGTGGCTTTCAAAACCGTAGACAAAGTTGGCTAAATTTTCTATACTTTTGTACCTATGGAACAAACATTATCGTATGTAATGGTGACCCCCTACACTATAGCAAAGAGCAGGACGGGAGGGGTTGTTGCCCGCTTGCTTTCCCAGACGGATTTGGACTTGGTTGGAGCCCAGATGATTGCCCCTGACGAGAATTTCGCCTCCGAATACGCGGCATCTTTGCGAAATCAAGAGGAGCGCAACCTTAATACTGCCGGGGAGCTTCTGGCAAATTATGTTGAGCGGAACTTAGCGCCTTCAGGCGGACAGCGGCACAGGTTTTTGCTTCTCATTTTCCGTGGAGAAAACCCCTGCCGCAAGCTTTCCGATGTTTGCGGTTCAATTTTCCCGAAAGAGCAAATTGCCGATATGGAATCCTTCAGCGGTGAAACAATCAGGGACACATACGCCGACCTCATTTTGGATGATGAAAGCCCGGACAAAGTAATTTATTTTGAGCCCGCGATTTTAACGCCAAGGATTCAGATGCTTGCCGATGAAAACCTGGCACTTTTCGCCAAGTATTTTAAAAACGATGAAAACATCATAAATAATATGCCGTATCAAAACCCCTCAAAGGTGCAGCGGACACTTGTGATACTTAAGCCTGATAACTGGAACTTCGCTTCATCAAGGCCCGGAACCATTATCGATATGTTTTCGCGCACAGGGCTTAAAATTATCGGTATCAAAGTATTTTATTTCTCGTTAAAACAGGCATTGGAATTTTACGGCCCTGTCGAAGGTTTTCTTAAAGATAAACTTGCCCCGATGTACGGGCAGAAAGCTAAAGAGCTTTTGGAACATGAGTTTGACCTTTCGGCAGCAAGTGATGTTTGGACAGCGATAAGCAAAGAAATTGGACAGCGGTGCGCCGAAGATCAGTTTTACCGTATTGTGGAGTTTATGTCAGGAATGCGGCCGGATACTCAAGCGGAAGGCGATGACACCAAACCCGGAAACATTAAGTGCATGATCATCGTTTATGAAGGTGAAGATGCTGTAAAAAAAATACGTGACGTGCTTGGACCTACCGACCCGTTAAAGGCACCCGGCGGGACAGTGCGGCGTGAATTTGGCAGCAACGTAATGGTAAACACCGCGCACGCATCGGACTCATCTGAAAGTTATGAGCGGGAAAAGGAAATCGTTAAAGTAAGCGAGAACACCTTAATACAAACCGTGGAAAAATACCTTTCATCAAAATAACTGTTGTGCTTCCGGATAGAGGGGCTGTCCAAAAATTACTTTTTGGGCAGCCCCGCGCCTTTACGCGGCAAAAACTCAAAGCTATTGCTGCTCTTCAGCGCGGACGATCCCGATAAGATGCACTTCAAAAATGAGGGTGGCGTTTGGCGGGATCACTCCTGCCGCTCCGTCTTCCCCGTAGGCAAGGTGCGGCGGAATAAAAAGCATTGCTGTCCCGCCCTCTCTCATCATGCGTATGCCCTCAGACCAGCCTGAAATTACCATATCCAAAGGCACTTCCACAGGGTCGTCGTCAAAGGTTGTGTCAAAGACAACACCTGCAATTGTCATTCCCCGATAATGCACCAGCACCGTGTCGCTTATGTCAGGAATGTCGCCTGTCCCTTCAATGATAACTTTGTACTGAAGCCCGCTGGGAGTAATTACAACGCCGTCCTGCAAGGCATTTTCGGCGAGGAATTCCTCCCCCTCGGCAAGGTTACGCTCAAGCATTTGCTGGTGCGCCGTGATGTAGGCTCCCTGAATGAGCGCAAATGCCTCTTCCAGTGTAAAGCGGCTTGGGTTTCCTTCCATGACATTGCGGAAACCGCGGATAAAGGCATCGTAATTAAACTGCATCCCCGAGTCCAAAAAAATGTCCGTTGCGATTGCCATGCCGAATGCGTAGCTCGCGTCCGCGCGCTCGTTCCCCCGCATTGCCTCATCGGCAATGCCTGCGGCTTTTACGTACGCCGCCGCGCCGATAAAAATAAGGGCGCAGCACAAAAACTTTTTCATTTTTCCCTCCCAAAATCGATTTATAAAATGTCGATAAGCTCGACCCTAAAAATAAGCGTTGCGTTTGGCGGAATGAGCGCGCCGGCACCATGCGGACCATAAGCGAGATCAGACGGGATGACAAAGCGGAAAGTGCTTCCCACGTTCATAAGCTGTAACCCTTCAACCCAGCCTTGGATTACCATGCCCACAGGAAATTCGGTGGGTTCCCCGCGCGCAATGGAGCTGTCAAAAACAGTCCCGTCAAGAAATGTTCCTTCATAATGTACGCGCACGACATCCTGGGGCCCCGGAACAGCACCTGTTCCCTGAACCAAAACTTCATACTGAAGCCCGCTCGCGGTCGTATTAACTCCCGGGCGCTGGGCGTTCATTGCCAAATACGCCTGTCCTGCTTCAAGGTTTGCCTCCGCTTCTTCAGCCATTTGCAGCATCATTTCTTCCTGTTGCCGCATCATCTCTTCCTGCAGCATTACTATCGCTGTATTAATCAATTCCATCGCCTGGTCTTGGGTAAGCCTGGTGTCTCTTCCTTCGTTGAAATTCCTAAACCCTTCCATAAAGGCGTAATAATCAAAGCTGACACCTGAAAATCCCATTTGGCTTGCGGTGAACATCCCAAAGGCGTAACTTGAGTCGGAATCCAGCGCACCGGGGATGGGTGCCTCTCTCCTTGAGCATGAGGAGAAAATCGCAGAAACCAAAAAAACTATCAAAACTAAAACCAAGACTGAACGAGACCGAATGGGTTTTGCCCCATACTGAAAAATGTGCTTTTTCATATAACACTTCCAATACATTAAGATATCCAGGAACTTAACACCTGGCAAGCGAACAGACTATTCTCTTAGAATAGTTTTTTTTTCCTCAAGCATCAAGTGGGTGCGTTCAAACGCTTGAAAAATTACACTATTAAACATGCATCCCCATAACTAAAAAAACGGTATTTTTCCTTCACCGCCTCTTCGTAACTTTTAAGGACAAAGTCCTTTCCGGCAAAGGCGGCTATCATCATGATAAGCGTGGAACCGGGCGTATGGAAATTGGTGAACATGATATCCACAGCTTTGAATTGGTAACCCGGATAAATAAAAATTGACGTATTTCCATCCCCTTTGCGCAAACTCCCCGATGATGCATCCCATGCCGCTTCCAGCGCGCGCACGCTTGTTGTGCCCACCGCAAGAATTTTACGCCCTTGCGCTTTTGCCTGTTCGATGCGGCGCGCAGTTTCATCGTTTATGCTGTAGCTCTCCTCATGCATACGGTGGTCTTCCACCTTTTCACTGCGCACCGGCAAAAATGTCCCAATGCCCACATGCAAAGTGATAAAGGCAGTTTCAACACCTGCTTTTTCAAGCTGTGAAAGAAGTTCTTCAGTGAAGTGAAGCCCCGCGGTTGGGGCGGCTGCCGAGCCGTGCTCTTTGGCGTACACGGTCTGGTATCTTTCCAGGTCTTGTTCGGATAACGCACTGTCTTCACCGTCCCGCTTGATGTACGGCGGCAGCGGCACATGACCGTGAACGTCAAGCCAGGCATCGTCAATTGCGCGCTCAAAACGGATGATCAAAGTGCCGTCCCCGTCTTCACTTACCTGCTCAACAACGCACGATGCATCGCCAAATGAATAAGCGCTGCCGCTCTTGCGCCGCTTGCTTTTCTGCGCCAATGCCTGCCAGCGGAGCTCATCAAGGCGCTTTAAGAGCAGGAACTCAACCTTGGCACCGCCTTCTTTTGAAACGCCCAAAATGCGCGCGCGCCGCACACGCGAGTTGTTAAAAACCATGAGCGTTCCCGGTTCCACAATCGAAGGCAGGTCATGCATCATGAGATGTTTCTGGCTTTGGCTTTTTCTGTCTATAAGCATAAGGCGGCTTTGACCGCGTTCGGCTGTTGGATGCTGGGCAATAAGCTCCTGCGGCAAATGAAAATTAAAGTCGTCTGTTCGCAAAAAAATCCTCCGTAGCGTTATTTGTCTTCTGAATCAAACAGCGTGGCATCAGCTTCATGGCGTTTTGGGAGGCGCAAAACCTCGTAAGCCAAAGAAGTAGCCATCCTGCCTCTTGGTGTGCGCTGAAGCAAGCCCGCCTGAATGAGATACGGCTCGTAGTAATCTTCAAGAGTATCCACCGACTCACCAATCGAAATTGCCAGTGTTTCCGCGCCCACAGGCCCTCCGCCGTAGCGTTCGATTATCATTTTCAGTATTTCCCTGTCGTATTTTTCAAGCCCAAGTGAATCAATCTCAAGGCGCTGTAAACTCATCTGTACGATTTCCCTGGTAATATGCGCTTTTGTCGAACCTTTGGCGCAAACATTGGGCGCGTTTTTTTCAGGCGGCGTTTTGCCCGTGCTCACCTGGGCAAAATCTCTAACACGGCGCAAGAGGCGGTTCACCACCCGCGGAGTTCCGCGCGCCGAACTTGCCAGAAGATCCGCCGCATCGCTGTCAATTGTCACGTCAAGGATTCCCGCCGAACGGCGCACAATTGCCTGCATATCCTCTTGAGCATAAAACGAAAAACGGCAGGTGATCCCAAAGCGGCTTATAAGAGGACTGGAAACATTTCCCGCCTTTGTAGTCGCCCCCACAAGCGTAAAAGGCTGTATTGGTATGCGGATGGTTCGGGCGCTAGGCCCCTGCCCTATAATCCAGTCAAGCTCATAATCTTCCATCGCGATATAAAGCATTTCTTCAATGGCAGGTTTCAGACGATGGATTTCATCAATAAAAAACACGGTTTTTTCTGTGAGTGTAGTAAGTATGCCCGCCAAATCCTTGGGCTTTTCCAGGGCTGGGGCGGATGTAACTTTGAAATCAGAGCGAAGTTCATGCGCGACCACCTGCGCAAGTGTTGTCTTCCCAAGCCCGGGGGGGCCTATTAAAAAAAGATGATCAAGGCTTTCACCGCGCTCTTTAGCCGCGCCAATAAACACCGAAAGGTTTTCCTTAATCACTTTTTGCCCCATAAACTCTTCAAGGCTTTTCGGGCGAAGGCTTAATTCGCGGCTGTCTTCTTCCAAAGGGCTTTCAGGATGCAAAAGCCCTTTTGGAACACTTGGCGGTTTTTTGCTTTTCTCTTTCATGCGTTGGAGCTCAAATACACAATTGCTTCTTTAAAGAGCAGCTTTTCCTTTTCCGCTCCAGCAAGACCTAAGGGGAGTCCTTTTTCCGCGCGGCTTAAGGCTTCCGCGGCGGCGCGTTTATCATAACCCATGCCTGCAAGGGCTTCAACAAGGTCTGTGTACGGGCTTTCAGGTGCGGCAACAGCCGTTACAAGTTTGCCTTTAAGCGTGAGAAGCATTTTCTGCGCGGTCTTTTTTCCAAGGCCGGGAACTGCCTCAAGCCTGGCAAGGTCTTCGTTTTCCAAGGCGGCTTCAAGCTCCCTTTGCCCGATGCCGCCGAGTATTTTCACCGCCGCTTTCGGCCCCACCCCTTCAACTTTTAAGAGTTCCAGAAAAGTTGCCCTTCTCTGTTCGCTTGAAAAGCCGTAAAGCCTGACCTGATCTTCGCGGTGGTAAAGCCACGTAAAAACGCGGCATTCTTCCCCGGGCTTGGGAAGTGCCTCTTTGTCCGTGGCAGGAAGGCAAATATCCCACTCAATGCCTGAACAAAGGAGAAAAACACTTTCGCCATGCTTTTCGGTGATTATCCCGCGTATGCTGTTGAACATAGGGGTGAGTATAACACAGTTTGGAGGGTGTTTATAGACCTGACGGCAATGCACCGGTTTGACACATACATAAAATGCCTGTAAAATTACCCCAATTGTCCGCTAATAGCGACGGCAGGAAAATAAAGAGAGGAACACATGAAAAAGGGTTGCGCGATTTTAGCGGCTGTTTGTGTGGTGTTGATAAGCGGCTGTTTCAGCCCCTGGACTGGCGGGGAAGGAACCATAACCATAGCCATTGGTGATCGCGTTGCCTTTGCCGCGCGTAGTGCGGCAGAACCTTTTGATCCCTCCACAATGGCACACATAATATCCCTGACCAACCCCGGCAGAACCATTACCCAAAGAGTTTACGGAATAGGAACTTTCTCCTTCTCTCTTCCTGCAGGCAACTGGGATATCAGAATCCGCGCCGAAGACAATACTCAAGAACAAACACTGCGGGCGCTGGGCTTTGGGCATGTTCAGGTCGTTGCGCGTCGCAGCACCTCTGTAAATGTTTACATGATTAGAACGACAGAAGTTGCAAACCATAATCAGCTTGCCGCCGCCATCACTCAAGCCAGAACCGACGGTCTTGAAAAGATCATAATGATAACAGAAGACATAACGGTTACAAGCCAACTCACCATTGGTCCCGGCAGGAATATCACGTTCGCCTCTGAAACCGATGTGTCAATTAACCGTGATACTAGTACTCCACGAAGTCTAAAATTGCTTGACTAAAAAACACTTCCCCTGCGATACTAAAAGCAGAGGGGAAAACGATGCTTAAACCAAATATCAAATACCGGGTAACGCTCACCGCCGAAGAACGGGTGTTTCTGCAAAACCTGGTCAGAAAAGGCAAAACGGCAGGTCACCGTATCCGTCACGCGCAAATACTCCTGGCTCTGGATGAAATACCTGGGAACCAACACTGGACTGACGCAAAGATAGGAGC
>JAIRQD010000206.1:0-4907 GCA_031256655.1 Treponema sp. | reverse complement strand
TAAAGTCCTCTTTGCTCATCGATCCGTACGCGATTGCCTCGCGTGATGCGGAAAAAGCCAAAAAATTTGGCAAAAATTGGGGTTTTGAGGCAGCTTATGGCAGTTATGAGGAACTCCTGGCGGATCCCGCTGTAGATTTTGTCTATATCACATTGCCCAATCACCTGCATTTTGAATACATCAAAAAAGCCGCCGATGCAGGCAAACCTGTTCTCTGTGAAAAGCCGCTGTGCCTCAACTTTGCTGATGCGCTTCTGGCGGCGCAATACTGCGAAAAAAAGAACGTGCCGCTTATGGAAGCGTTCATGTACCGTTTTCACCCGCAATGGGTGCGCGCCGCCGAAGTTGTTAAAGCGGGGGAACTGGGAACGGTGCTTGCCACAACAGGTATTTTTTCTTACACGAACAAAGATGCCGCCAATATTCGCAACAAGGCCGATTGCGGCGGCGGTGCGTTATTGGACATTGGCTGTTATCTGGTTTCCACATCGCGCCTTTTTATGGGAGGCGAGCCCAAACGTGTTGCCGCCTCGATTTACAGGGATCCGGTTTTTAAAACTGACATCTTAAGTTCGGCGCTTCTTGATTACGGTGACGGCAGGACTTCGAGTTTTACGGCGGCAACCCAAATGTTTTCGCACCAGAGTGTTACCGCTCACGGCTCAAACGGCAGTTTGCAAGTGGAAATCCCTTTTAATATGTTCGCGGACATTCCCGGAAAACTGACTATTGTTACAGGAGTCGCCAAACGAGAAGTGGAAACAGAAATCGCCGACCAATATCTTTTGCTGTTTGATGCATTTGCCGAGGCTCTCATCGAAAAAACTGAAGTTCCTGTTCCCGTTTCCGATGCTCTGGCAAATATGGCGGTTTTAGACGCGATTTTTGCCGCCGCCGATTCGGGAACTTGGGTTAAGGTGTCAGGCGTATGATACACGCATACACCGACGGCGCGTGTTCAGGAAACCCGGGACCCGGCGGCTGGGCATTTGTGATAGTGCAAAAAACTGCGGAAGGCGATTCGGTTATGACCGAAGACAGCGGCGGGGAAAAAAGCACCACCAACAACCGCATGGAACTTCTGGCGGTTATTAACGCGTTGAAAGCGTTAAAAGGCAAAGCCGAAGGTTCCGGTAAACTTGCGCTGTACACCGATTCGCAGTACGTCCAGAAAGGCATCACCGAATGGATACACAACTGGAAACGGAATTCGTGGCGCACAAGCGGCAAAACTCCGGTAAAAAACCAGGATCTCTGGATGGAGTTAGACGCGCTGGCAGCGGGCTTTTCCATTGATTGGGTTTGGGTGAAAGGGCACGCAGGCAACACATACAATGAACGCTGTGATGAACTTGCGCGAAAGGTTATTGCATGCCGGTTATAACTCAACTATAATTGAATTGTTCAATAGAGTTGTTTAGAAATTTCAGTCTCTGAACAACTTTCGCACAACTATTATCACGTGAAAACTGGTAACTTGAGCGGGATGTGGCTATTATATAGGTGCATGATGCTTGATTGCAGTGATGCGGATAGCAATTTGTAGAAGCTTTAGGCTATGTTAAGGAGAAGCCAATGAAAAGTAAGTACTTATGGTGGATTTCGATAGGGCTATTAGTTCTATTTACGGCAGTTTCATGTCGAACGGCACCTGTTCCGGAAGAGCCGCTAGTGCAGGATTTGCAGGAATATCTGGGTGTTATGGATGAAGCTTCAGCCCGCGCCCAAGCCGCGCGGCAATTGGCGCTTGATTTTGGCGCGCCTTCCCTTTTGCCCAGCGAATGGGATGCCGCTAATGCGCTGCTTGATCAGGCGGAGCGTCAGAGAGTTGTTGAAACAGCGGATGAAATAGGCGCGTCAACTGCCCGTTATAACGCGGCGGCTGATGCGTTTGAGGCGCTTGCGGCAAGAACCATCGCTTTGAACTTCGCAAACATGGAGCGCGAGTTGACGGAAGCCCGCAGTGCCGCGGTATACGCCGGAGCGGAAGTTTATTTTCCGGATATGCTTCTTCATGCGGATAATACTGTCGCTGCCGCCAACGAGCAGCATAACGCGAATGACTACTACGCCGCCCGCGAAACCGCACTTGACGCGCTTTCCATGTACCGAACTCTAACCGCCGGAATAGAAGCCGCGCTCATTCGCCAGTCTGTCGGAGTGTATCTTTACGCGCTTCTCCCCGATTTGCTTGCCGAGGCTGACGCTGCCGGCTTGAGTGCTTTTGAAAGATGGGAATCCGGGGATTATCGGGGAGCAGAATCAAGCGCTGTTCAGGCACTGGCAATGTTTTCCGCTTTGGGAACCGCGGTCGGTGCACAAGTTGCGGCGGCAGGTCTTCCCGAAGATACCGCAGAACTTGCGCCGGATGCTTTGATGGAAATGTATGCCGCCGCTGAAGATTTCTTTACAAACTGGGAAGCGGGGGACTTTTTAGCGGCACAAGCCAGCGCTGAACTTTCTTTGGTCAGGGCATTCCGCGCCGCCGCGATTACCGAACGCCAGCGCGCCCTGAATGTCAGGGGCAATGTCGCCGCAAGAGTGGAATTTGATTCGGCTCAAGTTATTTTTGCCCAGGCAAACACCGCTTACAACGCCGGAAATATGGGCGAAGCGGGAAGGCTTTTTAACGATTGCGCACCGCTTTTTACTCAAGTTACTTTTTTATCGATAGAGCGCCAGTTGATTGCCGATGAGTTGCTGCGGCTTGCCAACGAAAGAATGGCCGAAAGCGATGAAACAGCCAGGGCTGCCGAACTCGTTATTGAAGGAGATGTATAACATGAAAAGCCGCACATTGATTGTCCCAATTTTGATGATGTTGATCGGGGCGCAGGCGCTTTTTGCCCAGGCTGAATACGCGGAATATGATTACGTTGAGTACGAAATCGCGGACATAACGCCGCTGTATGCCGAGTACGAAATCGTGGACATAACGCCGCTGTACGTTGAGGACGAAGCCGCGGACATAACACCGCTGTACGCCGAGTATCCCGATTATGAACTTGCGGAAGCAGAGCCGGTTATTGCAGAACCCGCAGAAGTGGAAATTCCTGCGGGCATCAGAAACAACCGCTTTTTCCTTGAAAGCGTCAGGCTTACCATTCTTGCCCAGCAAGCCTTTGACGAAGGTGATTACCTTGCCTCCAGCGAGTTCTCACAGGAAGCGATTCGCTTTGCAGCCTTATCAGATGAGTATGTTTACTTGCAGTTGCGAATATGGGAAACCGATAACGCCATAACAGCCGCCAGAATAAGGCTGACTTTTGCCGCCACTGTTCAGGCTGCCGTGAGGTATCCCAGTGAGTACGGCGAGGCGCAGGCGGCTTACGGTGAAGCGCTGGCATACCGCAGAGCCGAAGGCTGGGATGACGCGATTGACGCCGCCCAGCGGGTGCTTATCGCCCTTGCCGCAATAACCGGACTTGAACAGGCTGTTGCGGGGCAGGTTTTCCTTCCCGCCCAGTTCACCGTGCGCGATTGGCTCACAACAGGGGACTCCCTGTGGGCAATTTCCGGCAGGGCATGGGCTTTCGGTGATCCGTGGCAGTGGCGCAGGCTTTACGAAGCCAACAGGGACAGAATGCCCCAGCCCGGTAATCCCAATCTCATACATCCCGGTATGATTTTGGACATCCCAAGTATCAGGGGAGAAATCAGGCAGGGAATGTGGCAAGAAGGGGTTACTTACCCGCCGCTTCCGTAACAGTTTTTTGTAATTGCAAAAGGGCAGCCTGAAAGCTTATCCGCTTTTAAGCTGCCTTTTTTGTTGTTTTGCAACAAGCTCACGGATTCAAAAAATTGTCGCATAACTCGAATTAAATAAGCCCGTATTTTACAAAGCCATTGTAGATGCCGTCTTCATCAAGAGATGTCGTAACATAGTCGGCAATTTCTTTTGTGGCGGGTGAAGCGTTTCCCATCGCAACGCCAATTGCGGCGGCTTTTAACATGGGGTGATCGTTGTTGCTGTCGCCGAACGCAATTGTGTGTTCAGGCAAAATGTTGTGGTGCGCCGCGATTTTTTCAAGCGCCACGCCTTTGTTAATTCCGCGTATACTTATTTCACCGCTTTCTTTGCCGCAATAGGGGAAAGAGCTTTCAAAAATTTCGCACTGGGTAGCGAAGGTTTTTCTTATATGGGCAAGCGAAACAGAACCGCTGTCAATAAAAACAATTTTGCTTACCCTTTCGTAATGAGAATCGTCAAACTTTTCCGGTGACGGATATTTTGTAATCACTTCGATAAGATTGTCGATTGCTTTGAGGTTTTTCTTATGCCCCAGCTCCGCTTTCACATTTTTCCAATGTTCAACGAAAGGCAAATTTGCAAGTACCATGTGATTTTTTTCAAACACAAATCCGCATTGGCGGCTTTCCAAATAAGCGGTAATTTCTCTCACAAGTTCAACAGGCATTACCACATCAAAAATTACTGTGCCGCCTGATTCAATGCGCGCTCCGGCTGAACTTGCTATTCCGTCAATACCTGAGGCTTTTATCTTGTCAGGAATATCCAAAATGGAGCGCCCCGTGCATAAATAAATAAGATGCCCATTCTTGCGGGCTTCCTTACAAGCGGCAAGCGCCGAAGCGGGAACCACTCCGTTTAGCCCTGTGAGCGTGCCGTCAAGATCAAGTAAGATGAGTTTTTGCGCTGTATGTCCCATTCGCTACAGTACCGCAATCCGGCTTCGTAATTCAAGCACACTTGACGGCTCAACCGAAAGCTCATCCAGTCCCATTTCGATAAACGTTTTGGTAAGTTCAGGGTCTGCACCAAGCGAGCCGCAAATGCCGCACCAAATGCCTGATTTGTGGGCGTTTTCAGTGACAAGGCGAATCGAGCGAAGTATTGCTTCGTGGTGGGTATCGACAAACTTATCGAGTGATTGGTTTTGGCGGTC
>JAIRQD010000169.1:0-24801 GCA_031256655.1 Treponema sp. | reverse complement strand
GTCAAGCCGCCTAAACAGTCGATAAGCTCCAACCTGTCCAACGACTGAATGCAGTCAAAAAGGGATGCCGCTGTTTTTGCCTTGTTACGCTGCAAAGAACCCACAAGATGAAGAGCCGCTTCACCAAGCGACGCTTCCCCAAGCGCCGCCTGCCCGCCGGAAATGATTTCCCGAAACGCGCTAAACTTTGATTGCGCTTCCTGTACGCGGCTTTCACCGAAAAGCCGCACGCCTGATTCCCACGCCTCTCGCACCACTTCCAGCGGCTGAAACTTTGTCACCGCCATAATTGCCACTTCTTCACTTTTCCGTCCCGAACGGCGGCAGGCAGCATCAAGCTTTTCCTGAATCCTCACCAGGCGTTCCGCAATTTCATTGCCCATCAAAAACAACTTCCTCCAAAGCTCCGGCCAAAGCGGCAAACTCCTCCACGTTCAGCGTTTCAGGACGGCGATCCCCGCTGATTCCTGTGCGGTGAAAAACTTCCTCCGCCGCATCACGACTGCTAATACTCTTTTTCATTTTTGTTTTCATTGTAACAGATGACGCAAAATTAGACAAAGTGTTTCTTATCGTTTTTCGGCGTGAGGAAAAAAGGGCGCGCACCAATGGATAAAAAAGAGGCGGCAGATTTTTATTTTCATTAAGCATATCCATGCGAACGCCCTGGGAATCAACATTCGGAGGCGGGAAAAAAGAGTCAGGTTTTATAACAAATAACGGCGTTATTTTATATACTGATGAGCAGAGAACCGAAAACGAGGAATAGTCTTTTGAGCCGGGCTTTGCCGCCATTCGCTGGGCGACTTCCTTTTGCACGGTTACAACCGCCCGTTTGAAAAAACACTTGTTTTCAATAAAGTCCGCAAGAAGTGCGGCGGCGATATTGTAAGGCAAGTTTCCAAAAAGAAAAATATCTTTGGCAACTTCCTGGTTTAGCAAACTTACAGGATGCCAAGTTTTCATCACATCGCCTTCAATAAGATTAAATCTCTGTTTTTCAAGCGGTTCTGTATGCGGAAAAAACTCACGTAGGGCCTTTGCAAAAGCCGGGTCAATTTCAAAAGCCGTAACATTTGCGCCGCGCTGCAAAAGCTCCCAAGTCATCGCGCCAAGACCGGGACCTATTTCCCACACAGAGTTTTCTGGCTCAATTTCCAGCGCATCGATGAGCTGCCGGCGCGCACGAGAATTTATAAGAAAGTTCTGTCCGTGTTTTTTCCGCATCCCAAGCCCGCGCTCTTCCAGAAAAGCGCGAAGCTGCCGCGGTGAATCGTAGTTAACCAAAGGATGCAAGACTTGACCTGTATACATCATCCTGCTTTTTTATAAACAGAACAAAAAGCCACAAAAAGGCTGAAATAAATAAAACCGGAACCGGCGAATGAACAGTGATACCAGGAACATATCCTGCACTTGATACGACAAATTCCAGAAGACTATAAAGGAGCGAAAGAGAAAAATCAAATATGTTCCACAAGGGAACAGGTAAAAAAGCCGCCGCCAATGCAGCAAGTGAAAACACCATAAAAAGCGAAGCAAGCGGCGCGATTACAAGCCCCGCGATAATTCCCACAGGTTTCAGCGATCCGAAAACCAGCGCGACAATCGGCGCTGTTGCGATGAAAGCGCCCAAAGATGCTGAAAGACCGCGGGCGATTATTTGCGGAAGCCTGCCTGAAAATAAGCTAAAAAAAGTTTGCCCAAGCGTTATCATTCCTGCAAGCGCCAAATAGGAAAGAATGAATGAAAGTGTAATTCCTGAATGGCTTTGAAACATCAGTTGAATTATAAAAGCCATACTTAAAACTGAAAGGACGCACTTTTTTAAAAAGCCCCAAATGGCAAATGTTCCGATAAGGTACATTATTGCGGCTCTTACCAAAGAGGCTTGCGATCCGGCAATAAAAACATAAAAAATTATGAAAAGCACCCCAACCAAAGATGCGCCACGTATACCAAGCGGACGGCGAATTAAAAAACTTAAAACGGCAGAGATTATTGCCAAGTGCATTCCTGAAAGCGCTAAAATGTATGAACATCCAGAGTTAAAAAAGGCTTGCGAAAACTCTTCGGTTAAATCATCACGCGCTCCAAAAAGCATCGCTTGCGCAAAACCGCCCCAAACAGGAAGCGCGTAATCAGCATTCACAGCGGCGCTGCGGTTTTGCAATTTTTCAGTGAGCGTTAAACGCAATCCGGTTCTAAATTGCTGTATTGGCGGCGCCTGCGTTACCAGATGAACTGAATCAGCGCGAAAAACCGGTCCTCGATCAGTGTTGGTGAATGTTCCCTCAGCATAGATAAAACATCCTCTGCCAAATTCTTTTATGTGCGGAACGCTTTCCGCCGGAAAAAATACGCTGATATTTCCGCTTGAGCTAACGCGGAGTCCGTCTTCGCCGTAACATTCACTTAAGCGCAAGACACCAAGCCCCGCGCCGCTAAACAGCGTGCGCGGATCCTGATACAAAGTTCCTGAAACGGCGGTTATGCGTTCATGCATTATTCCTGTTTCAACATGGCTTGTAACGGTTTTCCGCGCGGCAAAGCCAAGCGAAAAACCAATTGCCGCCGCGGCAACTATAATGCTTAAGCGCTTAAGACACAAAAACGCGGAAGGGGAGAAAGATTTACCCAAAGGAAAAGTGCAAAGAACTTTCAACAAAGCAATTATCAAAGTGAAAAAGAAAAGTGCGCTCCAAAAAAGAAAAGCGCCAAAAGGCAAAGAAGATAAAAACGGATACGCGTAATAAGAAGCCGCCATTCCCAGTGCTGCATAAACAGGCGGCTTTAAAAGCGGTTTTGGGTGCGGAAGCGGAACTGTTACACGATGCGGCATTTGATTTGGCATTGTCATTACACTTTAGCGTTAAGCTGATTTCCCCATTGCAGTTTCATCATCAAAAATAAATTCTGAAGACGGCTTTTCAGGTTCAGGCTGAAGCGGTTCCTGCTCGGATACCATTTCCTCGGCTTCCTGTCCCAAAACCTTAAACGGCAGCTCTTCTTCATCTTCGGGGAGCTTGCAGAAAACTTCTCCCAAAATCATGTTGCGTATTTCTATTGGTAAAGGATCAGCTTCGATATGAAGTGTTGACCTGTCCAATTCATCTCTGTATTGAACCGATCTGACTGTGCCGCTCATACACACAGGGTTATTGCTCAACGCAAATTGCACCTTAAGGCGCAAACCAGCTTCAGCATTTCCCCCTATGGTTACTGCGCAGCCTGTATCAGAAAGATCTTCCAAAAAACATTTAACACCCGGCTCTGCTTCAATCATGTTATTTTCTGAATCACCTGCCAACGGATAAACAAACGCGGCCTTGTGAAGCTTTATACGGACTGACTTGCGTTTTTGCGTTCTAAACAAAGATTCGGAGTGGGATATTTTTAAAGAGGCAATACCTTTTGAAAAAACTTCGTCAAGCACGTCAGAGTCAAAAACATAACCTGCGTCATCTGAACGCCAAAAATAAACCGAGAGCTTTAGTCCCTGCCATGAAAAAGTACCTGAAATCTTGGTGTTTGAAGGACGGGAAATAGTAAGATAGCTGTTGGTGTTTTTTATTACCTGCGATTTAAAAACACCTGATCCTTCCACAAGAACCCGCAACTGCTGTCCGTCTACCATTTGGCGGGAATTGGAAATACCGTTTTTTATCCGGGGTTTTTCCATCTCAATCTTCTTCCGAAAATCGTAAAGCTTTGACAGGAACTCCTGATTTTCTTGAGAGTTTCCATTCCCCGAAAACTGCAAGCTCTTCACAAACGAACGTATGCACTGATCAAGCTGGTTTTGAGACCAGAAAAGAGAAGCCGGGTCTTCCACTTTGCTTTTAATTGACAGTTGACGCAAAAGTTCTATTTCCCGCAGGGAAAAACCCGCATCTTTACCCTTGGCATAAAATTGCACCCACCCGGCTTTTCCTTTGTCCTTAAAGGACAAAACGAGCAGCAGAACACCCGTGACAGCAACAATTACAGCAAGCGTAAACAACATCTGACCAATTCCCCAACACGACCCTTTAGTATTATAATATACTCCACTTTTTAATAACTGTCAAAGGAATATTGGAAATTTCATGGAAGCGCTCATACTGTACTTTGTCCTTTTTTTCCCAAACGTACAATTTTCGCCTGTAATCCATGACGGCATTCCCTACGCACAAACGCTCCCATTTTCCACCGTGCGGGAGCTAATGAGGCTTTTAACCTACACGCTTCCTGCCATTGCGCTTTTACTGTACTTAATCGCAGGCAGAAATAAAAACGCTGAATTAAAAGCGCCGCATGAAGAAGCCCCGCGTTTTTACAAAGCGCTGTTTCCCCGCAAACAAGATATTATCCCTTTTGCGATTGGACTTCCCGCCCTTGTTATTATCGGCTTGTCTGTCTCTTTTTTAATTTCCCTTTCCACGTTAAACTTTACTCCTGTGCGAATTGGAGGACCGTACAATTTCTTTGCATGGATAGCCATGATCTTCGCTTGCCTTGGAACAGGCTACCTCGAAGAAATATATTTCAGGTATTACCTTTTGTCCAAAACGAAAAACATCATTCCAAATACCGCTGTCCGCGTGGTTTTTTCTACCCTGCTATTTTCGGTAAGCCACATTCACGACGGTCCGTGGGGAGTATTAAACGCCGCGATTGCGGGGTTGGTCCTTTCAGGCATTTTTTTGCGGTACCGCTCCCTTCACGGAGTCGCACTTGCCCACGCAGGGTACAATATGTTCGTTTACACTATGGGCGCGGTTCAGGGTTAAAAACTCAAAGGTCAACGTAACCATAGGCAAGTGCGCTGATGGAATTGTACGCACGGAGAGGCACTTTAAGAAATTTTATGTGAAGGATGGTGCCGGTTGCCATAGAGCGGTTTGTACGCAACACACGACCCAAAACATGAAGGTAGTGTGCCATGTCGTAATCGATGGATATTTTGAGCATCGTACCTGCCTGTATGGGAGCGGAAGTTTTAAGCGCGCAGCCGCCGGCGGAAATATCAACCAGGCTTCCGGTGAATTTTCTGGAATCAGGAACCATTCTCGGTGGAGATTTTTTCCCGTCAGCTCCCCCCTGAAAATTTACAATGACCATTTCACATTTTATGGAAACCTGCCTGCGCCGGTGCGCGCGCTTGACAAGCCTTTTAAGTTTGCCTGAGTGGGAGATTTGAAGTCCCTCTCCGCGATCCGTTTCAAGAGGACCGACAACCTGACCTGAAAGAGAAAATCCCTCGCTTGACTTGGTGAAAAATGAAAGTGATACCTTTGTTCCTTTGCCAACACGGAGCGGGCTTCCCAAAGAATTTCTTGGTATCTCGGTAACAACGTTTTGGGCACGCGAAGAAATAACCTTAACCGGATAGCTGTCTTTATCAAAAACAAGAACAGTCGGAGTATTTTCTGAAAGGCGCGGGGTCTTAGAATCGGACAAGCCTGATGACGCTTCAATAACATTTCGCAGGGAGAAAAAACTTACTAAACGGCGCTGCGCATCATCATCGTTTGCAGAGTTTTTTTCTATGGCACGGTATGCCCGCTTAAAATGCCTGTCCATAAGCTGGGTATTATCCATAACCCTGTTTGGATCAACAACACCATCATTTCTAAACACAAAATCAAGCATCTTTTTTTGAGACCCGCTAAGCCCGTAAGCCGAAGCAATGCGGTAAAGCGTAAATGCGCCGAATTTTCTGGGTGCAAGCGGAGCCCTGCCGCCTTTAGCGCTTAACTTTTTCGTAAGAGTACCGCTTGAGCCTTTGGTTAAAAACCTATAAAGTATCGCCGCCACAATAATACCAGCAATAACGGCGAGTAGGATTATTAAGTCTCTCCATTCAGCTTCGATTTGAAAATCAGTGAGCTGCGGCCCTTGTAATAAAAACAGAGAAGCTGCCGGTAAAATTCCTGTCATAATGTTCCCTTGGTAAGTTTAGGCTAGCGCGTTTTGCCGCAAAATTAACGCGCCTGAGTCAAAGTTACCGCATTTTGCGCGGAATTTTTCAGCGCAAAAAAGAACTTTAAAATTCGCGGCGCAAGTTCATACTCGGATAAATCACCGACAAGTACCGTGTCTTTGTTTTCATACGCCGCAGAAATTTCTGTCAACGCACCGGTAAATTCATCCATAAACACGCCGGCTGGAAGTTCCTCAACGGTAAAAGTTTCCATGCAAAGCCCTTCGGCTTTCATTACAAAAAAAATGCGGAATAATTTTTCTGCTGTTTTAGTGAAAAGCTGCATTGTATCAGCGGCACGATTATCTTTTCCGGTTTGTACATCAAGCGGCAGCTCTTCCATTCTTTGGGCGACATTTTTAATGATCTCTTCACAGGAAACAATTTCTTCAGCGGGCTGTAAAATTTCGCGCAGCCGCTCTTCGGCAACAAGCGCCAAATCGTGCGCGGGAATACCTGTCCCTGAAAATGTGCGCTCGGCAAGAATGTGCAAATCAGAAATATCTGTGAGCAAGAAATTCGCCGCGGGGCTTTCCTGCCATGTGCCTGCAATTATCGGTCGCTCCTCAAAAGAGGCATGGATATAAAGTTCACAGGTTGTAAGGAGAACGCCCAAAGCTTCAGCGGCAAGATCGCGGTAAGCTGACAGCGTTATATCAAGGGTTTTTATTTCATGCACATCCCTGTCAAACACGGCAGGAATTTCATCGCTGTCAAGTGATTGCCCGTCAATGCTTACCCCACGTATGCGGTTGCCTGTGGATGAAACCCACATCTCCACACCGGACAAAACATCCCCAAGCGTTTTTTCAGTATCAAGGGTAATATCGGCGGGGCGGCCTTCAACAAGTATCTTCATGGCTTACCTGCCCTGATTGTTGAAGCGATCCAATGTCCCTGTCATCTGCTCCATACGCCTGAAAGCTTCTTCCATCTGCGCGTACTGCCGGCGCAAATCTATTTCGCGCTGCTCAAGCCGTCTGTCCATGTTTTCAATGCGCCTGTTTTCAGCAACAATACGCGTATCAAGGTTTCCGGTCATGTTGGGAATTATGCCGCCGATTTGGGTAAACGGGTGCGTCAGCGCATCGACAGAAAAAGCAACACCTGTGTCAACAAGGCGGTTGCCGGTTGTGTCCGATCCAAAAAGTTCCCGAATAGCAACAGCATTGTTTTCAATTGCGCTTATCAACACCTGCTCATCAATTTCCAAATACCCTCTAAGCCTTGACGCATCAATACCTCCGGTTGCCCCGCCCCAACGCACATCTGTCCCAATTCCAATCTGCGAAAGAAGCGCAAGTTCGCGTTCGGCTGATGTCGGGAAGGGTGAGGATATAACACGCATAAGGCTGTTGCGCATATGGTTAAGCGTTGAATTGCCGGATAACGAACCCAAGCGGTCAAGGGCTTCCGCGCGTTCTTCGTTTGTTAAAAACGCAAGCTCATCCACAACGCGGGGATCAGAGCGGGTTAATATGTTAATCTCCGCCATCAAGCGGTTGTAGTTACCGACAAAGTTTATAATCGATTCAAGTATCGCTTCGCGATCCGGCTCTACAGTTAAGGTTACAGGCTCACTTGTCACCCTGCGCGCGGTTAAGGTAACGCCGGGCAAAAGGTCGTCAATTTGGTTTGACGGGCGGCGTATTTCAATCCCTTCCATCGCGATAATCGCGTCTTGCGCTGATGATACAGCATTAAGCGCCCTTACCCCGCCAATCGCGGCAGGGTCAAAAATCTGCACTCCCTGCACATGTAAGTCGCGATGAGTGTTGTTGTTCACAAGGCTTAAGGCGGTAATGGTTCTGCCTTGCGCCAAATCCCCAAGCGCAAACTGCCGGGTGTTAAAACCCTGCGAATCGGCAATTGGCGCAAGCATCGCGCTTGAGCCGTCAGAAAACGTGACTGAAAGCATATTCATGTCGTCAACGCGCGGCGGCACGGGAGGAGGAGTCCACGCAGGCAGCGGCGCGCCGCTGGGCGCGTTTTGTACGACAATGCCGCCGTGCGATATTGCCCCGGGTGAAGGAATAGCAGGACCCGGCGGCGGTTGGGGAATGAGCTGCTGTGCGTTATTCCTTAGTGTTGTGGATGTTTCAAGGCTTAAAACCCAATTGCCGTTTTCAGGCGGCTGGAAGTTAAGCGGAATAAGAGCTGAAGAACCGGCTTGCACGTTTAAAACGCCTTCAGTAAACTCCCTGCGGGAATCGTTTACGCGGGTAACCATGCCGATTTGCTCACCTAGTGTAATGGCGTCCCCGGCGAAATTAAGGCGGTTTTCTTCGCCTGTTAAGCGGGATTCTATTAACAGCGATGTTGTGCCCTGCCTGACACTTATGGTGCTTGCCTGAATCAAGCCGCCGCCTTGACGGTTTAACGCCGCCGCAAACTCACTTAAAGAGCCGCCTCTGAAATCAAAACTGATTTCTTCTTCGCCGACTGTAAAGATGAACCTGCCGCCTTCAACCTCGAAATCAGGGTCAAGGTTGCTTGAAAGAAAGCGATCTGCCTGAGCGATCTGGTTTACAGTGAATGTCCGTTCCTGCTCCAACGCGCCGCGAACCGCAGTGCCGGAAATTGCGGCGGCGTTATCGGAGTTGACAACGCGGTCATTAAACGGGTTTTGGAAGGAAAAAAGGTGGCGCGCACTGTCCCTAAGGGCGTTTGTACGCCTGCCAACCTCATCCCACATTGCCCGCTGACTCTGAAACTGGTCAACGTTTCTTTCAGCGCGATCCCGCGGGATGCGCTCAAGGCGCATGAGATCATCAACAAGCTGCTGCGTGTTAAAACGGCTGTTTATGCCGGGTATAAAAATCTCAGACATCGAAAAGCTCCTCCCTCGCTAGTAGGCTTAAGGAAACCTAATGGTTGCCTTACATTACACCGATTGGTCAACAAAAGAGCCTAAGGCTTCTCTGATTCCCCGGTGTAGGCGCTGCAACTCTTCAGGCGGCAACACCCTAATCACTCTATCGGTTTGCCTGTCGATGATCTTTATAGTAACATCCTGAGATTCGTGATCAACTTCAAATTGAAGTCTGCGTCCGAACAAAGATGCTGTCTGACTTAAATCCGAAACACTGTTTCTTAACTCGCCGTCCGCCCCGGAATCTCCACTTCCCGGAAGTGCTGCCACAGTTTGCTGAGTACCTGTGTCAAAACTGGAAGTTCCGCCCGCTCGTCTTCCCCCAAGCTGCTCTTGAGGAGATCTGAGAAAGCCGCCATCTGCGGTAAGACCTTGTACTTGCATGCCCATACTTCACCTCCATGTGTGAATAATGGCTATTCAAAATCCTATCGATCCCTGACAGGAATGAATGGTATCAATACCGCAGGGCAAGCCCTGCACCCGCCACCACGAACCTCCGGTTCGCCGGTGACCTTCCGCAGTAAGCTGCGGGGTATTGAAACCTTGGATGACTGCGCCCGTTCGGTCATGCCAGGATAAACCCGGTCACGACTCTCACTTCGCTTGTCAATAGTGCGTCCGGGCGCGTTCAA
This sequence comes from Treponema sp., assembly GCA_031256655.1. Taxonomy (GTDB): domain Bacteria; phylum Spirochaetota; class Spirochaetia; order Treponematales; family Breznakiellaceae; genus WRKT01. Next base: position 15,329 of record JAIRQD010000169.1, on the reverse strand, counting down.
AACATTCAAACGTGCCCGGACGCCGGTTAGGAAAGACGGAATATGGCGCGAACTACTCCGTCCCAAGCGATAGAAAAAGACGACGTCCAGAAGTCTCTTTTTACGCTAAAAAATAATTACCTGCTCCAGCCTATAAAAGCTGAAGAACACCCTGCGTCCGCACGTTAGCCTGCGCCAACATTGCAACACCCGCCTGATTCAAAATCATTGACCTGGTGTAATTCACCATCTCCGCGGCCATGTTTGTGTCCCTTATCCGGGATTCGGCTGCTGTCATATTTTCCGCAGCGACCGCGACGCTTTGGGCTGCCATTTCGAACCGGTTCTGATACGCGCCAAGGTCTGCCCGCTGCCGGGAAACCATTTGCAAAGCGGCGTCCAGTGTGCCGATAGCCTGGTTAGCAAGTTCAGGGTTGGTCATTGAAATTCTGCCCTCTACACCCTGTCCATTGTCCAAGCCGAGCGCTGTTGCTGTCATTGTTCCGATAAAAATACGCTCGTTCTGATCCATGTTCGCCCCAACCTGAAGCTGCATGATTCTGCCAACCGCCGAATCATGGGCAAAAGAACCGGTGAGAAGATTCATGCCGTTAAACTGCGCATGGCTCGCAATGCGGTTAACTTCGTCAACCAACTGCGATACTTCCACCTGGATTTGCATGCGGTCTTCATCCGAAAAGATTCCGTTTGCAGACTGAACTGCAAGCTCTCGCAAACGATGTAAAATATCTTGAGTCCCCTGAAGGAAGCCCTCAGTGGTCTGGATAAAAGAAACACCGTTTTGAATGTTCCGCTCCGCCTGATTAAGCCCCCGAATCTGGCTGCGCAGTCTTTCAGAAACTGCAAGCCCGGAAGCATCGTCGCCGGCGCGGTTGATCCGCAAGCCGGAGCTAAGCCTTTCAATACTCCTTGTTACGTCCCCCTGGGTTATCCCAAGCATACGATTCGCATTTAAGGCGCTCATGTTGTGGTTAATTATCATTTATAACCTTCCTTGTGCCGAAATATCCGGGCTGTCCTTGCCCGGTTCGCACCGCACAATTAGAAGACTTAAAGCTGGTTCGCGCCTAAAGCCAAAAGTCCCCTGAAGCGGCACGAAACGGCCATCACGCTAACAAACGCGTAATAGGCGTTTCGTGCCGCCGTACTGCACTAACTCAGCAGGAAGGTATTTGTCAAAGATCTCTTGAACCCTAAAAGTTTGTGACTTTTAAAGTCCTATTACGTTTAGTATACACGAGAAAACCAATAATGCAACTGGTTTTCCCGTGCATTGCTAAAAGTTTACCACGACTACTACAACAATTGCAACACAGCCGCCGTTCTCTGGTTGGCCTGCGCAAGCATGGCGATGCTTGCCTGGGACAGAATCTGATCCCTGGTAAAGTTCACCATTTCGCCTGCCATGTTGGCATCCCTGATGCGGGATTCGGCTGCCTGCAGGTTTTCCGCTCCCACATCAAGACCGCGAACACTGTGCTCAAGACGGTTTTGGTAGGCACCGAGATCTGCACGCTGTTTGTTGATGATGCGCAATGCCTCATCCAGCGTTCCAATAGCCATGTTCGCCCCGTCCGGTGATTCAAGTGATATGAAAGAGCCGTCCCCGGCATTGCGTATTCCAAGACCCACTGCCGTCATGTCGCCAATGAAAACCTGAATGCGCTGATCCATGTTCGCCCCGATATGAAACCACATCGATGCGGTGGGAACAATTTGCCCGCCTTCTCTGGCAAAGCGCCCTGTTAAAAGGTTCATACCATTGAACTGGGCGTGGCTTGCAATTCTGTCCACTTCGGCCACGAGAGCAGAAACTTCCACCTGGATATACAGACGGTCTTCGGCTGAATAAATACCGTGAGCTGCCTGCACCGAAAGCTGCCTGAGACGCTGGATAATATCCTGCGACTGCTGGAGGAAACCTTCTGCTACCTGGATGAAAGAAATGCCGTTGGAAGCGTTTGTGGAAGCTTGGTTCAAGCCCCGAATCTGGCTGCGCATCCGCTCGGAAACTGCAAGCCCTGCAGCATCATCACCGGCGCGATTGATTCGCAGCCCTGACGAAAGCCTTTCCATTCCCCCGACGAGATTGCGCTCGTTGATACCGAGGGACCGTTCCGCGAACATCGCGGACAGATTGTGGTTGATGATCATAGTCATCCTCCTTGATACTCTATAGCGGGCATCCTTGCCCACTCAGAACATTCACATCTTGCCGCCGAAACTTGCCCGGGATAATCTTTCGGCAGAAAAGATACAATGCTCCACTCAGCTTTTCGGCATTTTCAGAATAAAACTTTAGCGATACGCTGGATTTTTTTTTCATTTTCCACTATTCTCGTGAAAATGCTAAAGGATGTGCGGAACTTTTTAAACGGTGCTGTATACGGGATGGTGCTCACAATACCCGGTATAAGCGCTACACTTTTCGCCATCATCCTGAAATTTTATGAAGTTCTCATTCACGCGATAAACCATTTAAGGGAGAACACAAAAAAAAACCTGCGCTACCTGGGCGTTTTTATACTGGGGATTATCGCAGGAGCTGTGATTTTTAGCTCATTTTTGCTGTTCCTTTTGGAAAACTTTTCATTTGTTACCATGCTTTTTTTCTCCGGACTGCTTGCCGGTATGATTCCGTTTATCGCGATGAAAGCGAAAGGTGAAAACCCGAACATTGGTTTACAAAAAACGGCTGTAAAAATCGCGCTGTTGGCAATTTCCTTTTTTGTATTGCTTTGGCTTTCAAACGCCGCCGAAATGCCTGCATACGCAGGTGCGACCATGAACTTGGCGCTTGTTATGTACGTTTTTCTTGCGGGTCTTATAAACGGCGCAACGCTTGTTATTCCCGGTTTAAGCGGCGCGTTTATCTTGCTTATTATGGGGCTTTTTCCGCTTGTCATTTCGTCAATCTCGGCAGTCGGCACGTTTCTGGGCGATGTTGGCAATCTGGCTTTGCTTGGCGAAATTGCCGCGGTTTTGGCACCGTTTGGCATTGGCGGAATCCTCGGCTGCATTGCCATGGCGCGCATTATGGAAAGGCTGCTTGCGAAACACAGCGAAGAAGTTTATTCAGTGATTCTGGGGCTTTTGCTTGCCTCCGTCACCGCGCTGCTTCAGGAGAATCTGGCTTTTATTGGAAGCGAAAAAACAGGCTACCTGATAATAGGCGGCGCGATGTTTTTGGCGGGTGCCGCATCAGCGTACATTTTGGGGAAGAGGCACTAAGCGGCTAAGCTGTGTTCACCCGCGCCTTACGCATTTTTACCTTTTTCCGCCTTCACAAGCAAACTTTTCCACTTCCATTGGAAAGGTCCTTCTTTTGCCCGGTTTTGCAGAAAGCTGTGTATTGTCGAAAAATCATCCTCACCAATCGCGCTTGAAATAAATGCACCCCAGCTTGATTTTTCGCTGTCAAACCAAAGGGCGATGTCTTTGGGCAAAATAAGCCTCTCTTCCATTTGTTCAAGCACTGTTATGCAGACGCTGAATCCCGCATCGCGCAAACTCTTTTCAAGGTCGGAAGCGTCCCAGTTGATCGTTGCCCGTTCAGGTGAGGCAAAAAACTCATCTTCCGCGGTTTTGAGCTTTTCTGTCAACGCTTGGCTCACGCCGCTTTCATTTGAAAGCAAGCCTGAAATGCGCTGGCCAAGGCGCGGCGGACTTTGCACAAGCGATATTATCCCTTCCTGCGTTAGTAGAGCGGCGGCGGCGAAAGCGAATGTGTCAAAGGCCGTCTGACCTGAGCTAACGCTCGCGCTTGTGCGCCGCCAGGGTTCGCGTGCTAGAATGCGGTCAAAAACACCGCAGGAAAACGCGGTTTCAGCCGCTTCGGGTGAAACAAGCAGCGCGGCAGGGCTTACCGCCAGTAGCGGCAGATCAGCATCGCCGGCACCTGCGGCGGTGTCCAACGCGGCGGCGGCTTTGAGCAATGTTTCGCGCGCCGCCTCCGTTTCCACAATGCCTGCTGTAAGACCTTCAGGTGAACGGCGCAGGCTTTCCCACAACAAAAGCCCGTCACCAGCGGCGGCAACAAGGACGCGGTGATGGCGGGCTACATCTGCCTGACTAAAAATTTTATCGCGGTCTGAAAGAAGCAGGGCGCTTTTGCCTGATTGACGCCGCTTAAACCAGCCTTCCCTCCCCTTCGACTGGGATGACCATGTAAGCACATCGTTGTCTGCCGTTTCGCCCAAAATTACCGCCGCCTGAATTTCGCGCTTGCGCAAAACTTCATCACGAATGCGCTCTTCATAGCCGCAGCGCGAGGGTGAGTAAAAAACCCTGCCCTTAAGCGCGCCGGGAAGATACTGCTGGGCAGCCCAATGGTTGCGGTAAGCGTGCGGGTAAATATAGCCCTCCCCGTGCCCGAAACTTTCGGCATCGCGGCTTCCGTCCTTCAAGTGCTTGGGAACTTCCGCATCCTCTTTTTCCACCTCTCCAAGCGCGTCAAAAAACGCCATCGTTGTGTTTGACTTTGGCGCGGTTGCAAGGCTCAAGCAGGCAAGGGATAAGGCAAAGTTTCCTTCGGGGAAGCCTATGCGGTCAAAGGCTTCGGCGCAGGAAATGACGGTGGTGATGGCAGAAGGGTCTGCAAGCCCGACATCTTCCATAGCGAGGATTATCATGCGGCGAAAAATGAAGGCCGGGTCTTCCCCGGCGCGCACCATCTTCGCAAGCCAATACAATGCCGCGTCCGGATCGCTTCCCCTTACGCTTTTTATAAACGCGCTGATGGTGTCAAAATGGTAATCACCGTCCCTGTCGTATAAAACAGCGCGGCGCTGAATGCTTTCTTCAGCCGCCTTCATGCTGACAAAGATTTCCTCACCTTCAGCGGGCGGCCAGTGAGCATCTTTCGGGCTTGTTTCCACCGCAAGCTCCAGGGCGTTTAAGAGACTTCGGGCATCGCCGCCTGCCACATCGACAAGGTGCTCCAACGCGCCATCTTCAAAAACAACACGCCATTTGCCGTAGCCGCGCTCCCTGTCATCAAGGGCACATCGGGCGGCTTTGGCAAGATCCTCTGAAACAAGGGACTTCAACTGGAAAATGCGGCTGCGGCTTACAAGCGCACGGTTTACTTCAAAAAAAGGATTTTCCGTTGTCGCCCCGATAAGGATAACCGTACCGTTTTCCACCCACGGCAAAAGCGCGTCCTGCTGGGCTTTGTTCCAGCGGTGTACTTCGTCAACAAAAAGGATGGTGCGCCGCCCATAAAGACGACGCCGTTCGTCAGAGCGGTCGATAACTTCGCGTATGTCTTTAATTCCGGTTAAAACCGCGTTAAGGCTTTCAAAAACACTGCTTGTGGTATTGGCGATTACGCGCGCAAGGCTTGTTTTGCCCGTACCGGGCGGTCCGTAAAAAATGAGGGAAGAAAGTCTGTCCGCTTGAATGGCGCGGCGTAAAAGCCGCCCTTGCCCGACGATGTGATCCTGACCGATGATGTCGTTGAGTACCTGTGGACGCATACGGTCTGCAAGGGGACTTTCCGCCGCCGCGGCTGCCGGGGAAGTGAATAAATCATCCACTATGGGCGTTTACGGCGGAGTCTGCTAGCGCCACAATATCGTTCCGTCTTCGGCGTTCCACCAATCCTCTCTAGGATTATAAGCCCACAATCCGTCTATGGAAGTGGACGCAAAAACCGGCGGCTGCCATCTTTCATGCCACGGGCTTCCATCAGCCGGCATGGTCGGATAAAAATTGCCGCCAAGATTGGGCACTTGCAAAATATAACGCACAGAGCGGGTTCCTATGCTGGAATTGTAGCGCGATCTGTTTTCGGCGGAGGAAAAGGTGTTTTCCACTGAAAAATCCCAGCCGCCGGGTATCCGCGCCTGGGCGGCATTGACAATGTTGCCGTTTTCATCAAGGATAAACTCTCTGTAACCGTGAGATCTTCCATTTGTCCGTATGCCAACCAAAAGCAAGCGCGGTCTCCAGTTGTTGAAAAGCGGGGAAGGGTTATTATACGTTGGGTCTAAACTTCGCCACACGCTCATGCCGCCGTTAAAGAACGTCCCACTGAATGTGGGAGGTCCGCTTTCCCATGTGTGGGTCGCCGTGGCCGCAGTGACACCCCTTGCAACGTGAATAACACCTGCGTTGTGGGTATTGCCGACAACGACAAGATCATTGGTTGTTGAAAAAATGCCTGAAACATTAAAAGCGGAAACGCCTGTAAAAGGTGTTACCGCGCCGCCAATACCCGGTGCCACCCTAAAAATGCCGTTTCTGGCTGTGGCTATGAAAATCTGTCCCGCGTGAGAGAGCGCACCGACCAAGTTGTTCCCCAAATCGCCTGTGGTGCTGCCTCTAATCGAAAGCCGTTCGAACTCAACAGGAGCGTCAAGATTGGCAAGGTCTGGAACAAAACGCAGTATGACGTATGAGGTGGGGCTTGAGCGCAACTGGGCGCGGGCGAAAATATCATTACCGGCGCTGTAAAGACGGCCAATTGCGTAAGCAGACAGATCAACATCCGCCCTGATCCATTGGTTGCCTGAATGCCGCACAAGATGAGGCACAGGAAAGCTCCCGCCGCCTGAATAGACAATGGCGAAAAGCGTCTCGTTTCCAGGCGCTCCGACAGCGGTAAGCCCGCCAAAGCCGCCGAAGTTGGAAACCGGCGGTGTTGCCAAAGAAGTCCACCTTCCGGCGGAATCAAAAGCCCAAACAAACTCCCCCCGTTGAGTCCAGGCGTAAAGCCTTTGTTCGGTGACAACCATATTTTGCGGGCTTCCGCGAATGATGGGAGTCACGGGCGGTTGCTGCCAGGAAATATTGTGGAAAATCGGGTTCTGGTCGCACGAGGCAAACAGCGCTAAAATTAAAAAAACAGGCAAACTTGTATATCGTAACGTATTCATAAGTATCCGCTAGTTAAAAATGATAACGTGCTGACAACGTTACCGTTAAAAAATTACCCAAAGCGTTGTACCGGACACCGTCTTGCGGAGCAGGCCGCTGCGGGACTAACCACCAAACGGTGTTAAGACCGAAAGACCAGTCCTGGTTAAAGCGCCAGAACGCCGAAGCGGTTGCCTGCGCGATGAAGCCAAAGTACCGCTCGTCAAGCATCCTGTGCGGTGCTCCGCCTATCATTATGCCGACAGGAAACTCAAAGCGCCGAAAGACGAACTGGTACCCCGCGCGAATACCGAACGGCACCATAAAAAACATACGCTCGCCGCCTGTGGGAAGAAACATCGCGGCCAACTCGCCGCCCAAAAAAATGTTGGCGGTAAAAAAGTAATTAAACGAAAAGGAGGCTGTTCCGCCCACAGCCCTAAAATTGTGATAACCGGGCGAAGGAGCACCGTCAATGCTAAAAACGGTCGGAAAGATTGTGCCGACAGACATATTTATAGTCCTGTCTCCCGGCCCATGCATAGGCACAACGAAGTCAATCCAGTCGATGTCAATTGGTGGCGGCTCCTCTTCCTGCGAAAAAACATGAGGCAAAACAGCGGCGAACAGTATCAAGAAGAGGGCTAAAGCCTTAGGCTGCATATATAACTCCTGTCATGACTATAGCCAATATCCGGTTTCTTTTCAATCAGCTTACCATTCAAACAACCAACGGCAAGCTCGGTTACTCACAGCTTTACTCAAGCGCAACAGCGGGCGGCGGAAAACCACGCTCCATGGCAAGAAACTGCAGCAATACAGGATACCTTGTAAGGAGTTCTCCGTAGCGCTGAAGTTCATCCAGCCGCAGGTTTGTTCCCATGCGCCCTTCGGCTTCTAGGATAATCGCCGGGTTTAAAAGCGCGTTTAGGTGGCTTACATATTCGCGATAAAGCTCCCGCAAGGATTGGTAAAGGATATGATCGGGAAACCTCACAACACTGACGCTCAAAAACAGGTTTTGGATTTCCGGAAAGGCACTTTGTATGTCATCCTCCAAAGCCGGATGAGAGCCTGAAAACATTATCGCGCGAAGTGTTTCACCATCATCATTTTCCGCGTAAGAGGCAAGCCGCCTAATCGCAAAAGCCTCTATCCTGTCGGCTATGCGTCCTTCAGCGGCGCGCAAATCCTCATTTCCCTGTAAGTTCTCGCTCAAAACCAAACCCGGCAAAGCTTCCGGCCGCACAAAAAAACTGAAATCAGCGGATACTTCCCAGGAAAAGTCAGCCTGCAACCCTGCCAATGCCGCATAAACCTGACCGGACAACAGTTCTCCGGAACTTCTTATGGAACGCGACACAAGCGCCAGGGTGAAGGTGGCAACGCGGACATTTGTGGGAATAAGTTTATACCAATACCAGCGGAACTCACCTTCGCGGATGATGTTGGTATCAAGACCGTGCGTTTTGGAGCGCATCACTCCATAAGACCCGGGAGGAACAGTCAAGTGCGCCCAGCCGAAAAAGAAAGCCGCCCCTCCAAGAATAACGAGAAAAATAAAAAAACCAAAAAATTTTTTCATATATCCTTCTTGTGTGCGGCTTTGAGTAAAACTTTTCGCATTCTAGCCTAGTGATCAAATCCGCAACAATAAATATAATAACGCAATAATGTTTTTACAGCAAGCTTTCAAAAGGAATACGTAATCGTATGCGCCAAAAATTAAACGAAAAACTGTTATCGATTTTGATAAGCCGTGCGGCGCTGTTTTTTCTGCTGTTATCGCTTATAACGCTGTTTCTATACGCTGTGGGCATAGATCAAGGTTTCACTGACAGCACCCAGTTCGCATTTATACAATTATATGTAACGCTGGGAATTTTTCTTGGTGTAATTTCTTTTTGCGGACTGTTTGTCGAAGTTGGGCGGTTTATAACGTCAAAAGAAATCCGCTATCTTTTTCGCGCAGGCGGATATATCGTGTTGATTGCATTTGCCATTGTTACAAGTTTTGGCGCGCTGTTTATTTTAGCGATTGCCGAAGGAAATATTTAATCAACAACCTCGCGGCAGAGCCACGAGGTATGTTGTTCTCATAAGGTATTTGTATTCGGGTTTAATACCTTTAGGAACGCCCCAGAGGGGCGGGGTATTAAACCCTCAACACGAATAAAGCATTTTTCAAAGTATTTTTTCACCCTCGCGCAATAAAAGCTTGTGATAAGCCGAACTTTGTTTTATCTGCGCGAGTTTATTTTTCCATCCGGATGCGGCGGCTGCCGGAAAGCCCTTTTAAGCGAGGAAGACGCTTATTACGGAATATGCGCTGAATGCAGAGCCTTTGCGGAAAATAGCCTTTACAACGAAGCTCGCTGCAGGTGCTGCAACAGAATACTTGTTTCTGAAATTGATGTATGTCTTTCCTGCCGCGAACCGGAAGACGCGCACAAAGCGCGCATAAAAAACGAAAATATAACAATACCTCGTGTACTTTTCCCTTATTCAGGGACGTTTAAGGCGATTCTTGGCGCGTACAAATTTGGAAAGTCGCTTGGCGTGGGCAATTATTTGGCGCACCATTTAAACTTAACGATTGATGCGATATTTAACACGTTATCCGGTGGATTTGCGGCGGAAAATGCCGCAATTGTTCCTGTTCCTCCGCGGCAGGGAAAATTAAAAAAAGAAGGCTGGGATCAAATTGAGTATTTGGCTCATCTTCTTGAGCGCAGAAACAAGCGGCTTTTTGTCTGCCGCTGCCTGAAACGCCTTTGTTCAAAAAGCCAAAAAGAGCTTAACCGCGAACAGCGCGGCAGCAATCTTAAAGGGCGCATAGTGCTGACAAAGCCGCCGCCTGAAACGGTTATCCTTTTTGACGACGTTATCACCACAGGCGCTACAATAGACGCCTGCGCAAAAGCGCTTTTGGCAGGGGGAACGAAAAAGGTATACAGCGTATGCCTTTTTTACAACCAGAAGTAGCGCCTTCACACCAAAGTCAATTTGTGGAACCTTATAGCCGAAACTGTATATATGAACAAACTCCCCCAAAAAACGAAAAAGCTTAACGCGCTTCGCCTGATCGCGCTTGCCGCCTTCTTGGCGTTGGCAGGCTGCATAACAGCGCCCGGGCTTGTCCGCCAGGAAGTACAAAGCGAACTTCTCTTTCGCTTTGTCCGCTTTGATGACGGCACTTTCGGCTATGATCATAACGCGCCCGTGCGCTACAACCTGTTCACCGATGAACTGGTGAGAATCCCTGACAGGTTCGTGCCCTCAAAGCGCCAGTTCAGGGGAACATGGGTTGCGACTGTTCATAACCTTGACATTCCTGTTGCCGCGTCTGCCAGCGGGTTTAAAAGTGAGTTTAATGCAATCCTTGATACGATGCAGGAATGGAACATGAACGCCCTGATTTTTCAGGTGCGCCCTGCGCTGGACGCGTTTCACCCGTCAGAAATAAACCCCTGGTCGCAGTTCCTTTCAGGCAGGCAAGGGGCATTTCCTGTCTGGGAGACGGAAGTTCCGGATTGGGATCCGCTTGAGTGGATGGTCGCTGAAACCCACAAACGCGGCATGGAATTCCACGCCTGGTTTAACCCTTTTCGTGTGACCGCGGCAAACTACCGCTGGATTTCACTGCCGGGCTTTTCATCGTCAGAGATCGTCGCGATGGAAACAACAGAACTCATCCGCGCCCTAAATTCAGGCGGGCTCCTTGCCGACAACAACTTCGCAGTGCTTAACCCGCACTACGTTTACCGCTTCAACGGGCGGCTGTACCTTGACCCGGGAATTCCCGCGGTTCGCCGCCACGTAGTAGAGTCCATCAGGGAAGTTATTGAAAACTACGACATTGACGCGGTGCACTTTGACGATTACTTTTATCCCTACCCCGCGGGGCAGCTCGTTTTCGGCGAAACAGGTGAAGACAGGGCAACGTTTGAGCGTTACGGGCTTGAGAGTTTTCCCGACACCAGGGAAGGGATTGAAGCCTGGCGCAGGGAAAATATTACCTCGCTTATTGTTGATGTGCGCAGGGCGATTAACGAGGAAAACCAAAAAAGCGGCAGGGCGATTCAATTTGGAATAAGCCCTTTTGGAATATGGGAACACAGGCAAAACGATCCGCGCGGATCAAACACGCCGCTTGGATCGCTACGCACATTTTCAGGCTCTGTTTTTTCCGATACCCGCCTTTGGGTGCGCGAAGAGCTTATCGATTACATCATCCCGCAGATTTACTGGAGCTTCGATTTAGGCGCGGCCCCTTATGCCGAACTCGTACGCTGGTGGGCTGAAGTTGTGCAAGGTGTAAACGTGAACCTGTACATCGGACACGCCAACTACCGCCACCTTGACAGCGCGCCGGCGCTTGCGGCGTGGATGAACCCCGCTGAAATTATCAACCAACTGCGTTATAACCAACAGCACGAGCAAGTTAAAGGCTCCGCGTTTTTCCGCTTCAGACGGCTTTTGCCTGTGGAAGAAACGCAGCCGCAGCACAAGGTTGCAAACCGCGCCATCGAACTGCTTAAAAGCCATTTTCAGGCGCACAAAACCATCGTCCCGCCAAAGCCCTGGCTGCAAAGTACAGCACCTGAACCTGTTACAAACCTTGTTCGCCGCAGAAACATAATCACATGGAGCGACACACCGGATAACAACAGCAGATATTTCGTTGTTTACAGGATTCCCGCAAATCTAACGCGGCGCGGCAGGGTTGACATGGCAATTGCCGATCCAACGCGCATAATAGCGCGCATTTGGGGCGGCGGGCAAACGGAGTTCCATTTTGAAAGCGACACTGAAGCATCAAGGGCAAGGCGGTATGAGTATGTGGTAACCGCGTTTAACGCCGCGCATGTCCAATCGCTGCCGCAGATCGCAAGAAGGCACTAGCGGCGTTTCCGGTTACGCCCGTCAATCCTTCACTTCATCCAGGGCAAGTTTTACCGTCCATACAAGAAAAGCAACCATGGCAACAATCAGTATTGCCTCAACTGCGCTTGCTCCGGCGCTCTGCTCCAGTATTGCGTAATCAAACTCTCTGAGGGGTACGTCTATCATTTTAATACTCCTTTTTTGTAGTCAGCGCGAATGCTGCGGATAAAACCGGAGATTTGCATAATCAGGAAGAAAGTGTAGGGAATCCCCAAGAACACCGCTATAGCCCTGACTCCGCTGATGGTTCCGGTGGCAATAGTCGCAAAGGCAACAGTCACCATAATAACTGACCAGATCAAAGTCTTTCTGGGCGGTGCGTTGCTTGAACCGTTGCTGGTTATCATGCTCAATGAGATGGCAGCGCTACAGGCACCGGTCGCCAAGAAAACAATGATCAGGAAGATAAACAGCGGCCCGGTAATCTGGAAAAAAGGCATGGCTTGAAGCACCATGATAAAGGAAAGGTATACATCGTCCGGGTTATCCAAGATAAACCGGGCAATGGCTCCGTCACCAAGTATCGTGTCTTTTAAGCCAAAGCCGCCGAATATGCTGAACCAGAACACAAGGAACACAGTCGGAATAAAAATAGACGCCAGAACGAATTCCTTAATAGTGCGCCCCTTGGAAATACGTGCGACAAATACACCGACAAAAGGCGTCCATGAAACCCACCAAATCATTGTGGTCAGCGGCCAATCATTAAACCAGCCTTTTTCCACAAGAGGAAAGGCGTTAAAGCTTATCGGTATAACTTGAGAAAAAGTGCCGCCGAGTGTGCCGATAATCGTGTTCATAAAATAGCTGGTGGGACCGGCAAGAAATACAAATGCCAGTATCAGGATGGCAATAACAACGTTTAAATCCCCGGCACGTTTCATGCCCTTGGCCAGAGGCAAAGTCGCCGGCAAGGCAAATGTCAGAAAGACGAATATCAATACAAGCACCGAAGCGAAAAGCCCTTCGTCAAACTGTATTCCCAAAACGGCATTAAGGCCGTTTTGAATTTGGAACACGCCAAGCCCTATGGTGGCTGCCATAGTAAGAGCGGCAGCGCCTGCTGCGGAAATATTGGTTATGTTTCCAAGCGCCTTGTTCCACTTCTTGTCTTTAAAGCCCTCTTCTATGGGCGTTCCCGGTAAAAACTTACTGCCCCTGGAGTAGGTAAAATACCCGATTACAAGGGCGGAAATGGTATAGATACTCCAAGCCGGCAAACCCCAGATAAACATGGTCATGTTAAGGGCATTTTGAGCGGCGGCCTCCGGTGAGTGACCGCCGGGCAATCCTAAAGGCGAGGTGAGAAAGTGAGACAAAGGCTCTGCCACGCCAAAGTTCATGAGCCCGACGCCTATACCGGCGGCAAAAAGCATGCCCATCCATGAAAAGGTGGAAAATTCAGGTGTTGCGTCTTTCCCGCCAAACTTATACTTTCCGAATCGGCTGAAAGCGAAAAATATACATATTACGAGGAAAGTAAACGGCATCACGATCGTAAACCACGAAAATACGCCGTGGAAATCATACACCCAAGCCCAAAGCGTGCTTGTCAAGCCAATAGGGTCAATCAAAGACCACACAGAAAATACGGCGGTAAAAGCTACCGATATCCAAAAAATCTTGTCGCCTTGTACGCCTTTTTTATTAAGAGTATCCAAAATGTTTCCTCCTCACGAATTTTTAAAAAACGAGACTTACTCGCTTAATACCTTGCTTAAATCTTCCAAAGCCGCGCCCAAGCCCTGTATCAGTTTTTCACACTCTTCTGAGCTGTTTGCCGGGCTTACAGATGTAACAGATATATTGATGCCTTCCGGACCGATATTGTAACTTATGCCAAACCCGTCTTCCGCCACCGGACCAAAGCACGCAAAGCTCATGGTCGCAAGCGACATCCCGCTGGTGGACAGGGTATCGTGCTTGAGCAACCTGTAACCTTCGCTTGAAAAAATATCTTCGTCTTTTCCAAGGCGCTTGCCGCTGCGGGCTAACATTGCCTGCATGCCGGTAAGATGCCTTTCAGGACCTTGCCCTTGCTGGCATTGCTTGATTCCGGCAGAATGCACCTTCATCGCTTCCCTTGCCAAAGCCGCTTCGTTTCCGCCGCCAAAACCCTTCACGAATTCCAAAACCGCTTGAGTGGAAGGCCGCATACATTCTGTCCTGCCTTCATGAAAATGCCTGACGTTAACCGCCTCGTATGTGCTGTTAAGCCTTCCCCGCTGTCTGAACCATGCCAGTTGCAGCGCCAAATGGAAAAAAGCGTCCGGGCTTGCCTGCAAATTCTTCTTTATGTGATCCGCGCCAAAGTTATTGAAGCGTAACAGGCGCAGGTTAAAGTCTTTGCCTCTGTTTATTGCCTTTTCTTCCATCTCTGCCGCAAGGGCTGCGGCGCGGCTGTCAAGCTCCCATTCCAGCCTGGAGACAACGGCACTTTGATTATCCCCATCCGGGGCCTGCATACCTTCGTATATCCTGCCGAGAATACCTGTCCACACTGCACCGTCAAAGGCTGTGTGCTCGTTGTTAAAGCCTATGCTGCCGTCTGTACCGGCTATCATCTGTACAGCCTTGTCAAACCAGCGGTTTTTGCCGCAGCCGAACAATATGTCTTTGACAGTCTGCTCTTCGCTTCTGCCGCTTATATCGTCTATGCACAGCGCAAACAACGCTGTTTCTATCTGCCGGAGATTTTGCTTGTTTTTCAGGCTGTACTCTTCTATGTGCTTGTAAAGAACCGCCGCTTCTTCTCTGGAAGCCGCAGTTAAAGCGCCGATATTTGCGGCAGGCGGTTCTTTCCTGCTCAAAATATTCTCGATGCCTGAAACTAACGCACCGGCGCTGATTTTCCCGTCCCGGATGACTTCCATGCTGTAGATGTTTTCACGGTAAAAAACAACGATGTGCTGATTCGACGAGTTTTTCGGGGCAACAAAAAAATCGTCTTCCGCCGGTTTTGGTATTCTGCATGAGCCAAACACGTTTTGGTATTGCTCCATGCATAACGACCCTGCGGGAGTGGTATCAGGCGGCAAAGTATTGTCGGCTATCATGCAGTATATCCGCGCCGCAGAAGCTATAATCCCCGCCAACAATTCGGAAAAACTCCTGTCAGCCGGTAACATACCCGGTTCGAGTATGGTTGCGTAGTTCATCTTGCCATTTAGTTCATCTCTGAAAGCGAGATAGATATTGTCCCATGTGGGCTTTAACCAACTGCCGTTTATGGTTTTGCTGTAACTGTGAAGCTCCGAATCAAGTGCCGCTCCCGCGCCGGACAAAAAACTCCTGGCTATCCGCTCGTTTTGCAGGTAGCCTTCGTTGTCCAACAAGGGGATTATCCTTTCCAAATACTTGTCTATGGTTTGATCCAGCGAAGGTATAGGTAGAGAAGGCGGAATCTTTGAACTCTCGCAAGAAATATCTGCCATGATGTCACATCCTTTGTCGAATTTGATGGTGGTATATTGTAATATATTGAATATAACATGGGTTCGGGGAAACTGTCAAATATCAAGTTA
>JAIRQD010000124.1:0-7586 GCA_031256655.1 Treponema sp. | reverse complement strand
GCGTTGCCTGAGAATGTCTTTGTATGAGACGGCTTAAGGCTTCGTTCCCCGAACCAAGCGGCGTTACCAAATCAAGGTTCAGTTTATAAGGCTGGATGGAAAGGCTTACTTCAATGTTTTCGGGAAACTCAATCAGGTTAAGAAGATCAAATATTTCAAAGTTGCTCTCATCTTCGGTAAAAACGCCGCGAAGCACATCGGGAGAAACCAATAACGCGATGTCGTGGTTTCTTGAACTGAACGTTCGAACTGACTCACCAATTATATCACCGTGCCTTGAGGTGCCGTCAATAACCGATTCAAAAACAGCGGAGTCATTTGAAAGAACAAATAGGTTGTGGTGAGCGCCGATAAAAAATACCGTGCCGTCTTCCAGCCGGTATTCAAACCGCGAAGCGTTCCCCGCCCTCACGTAAAAAAGTTCAGGCACATTAAGAGTGCGCGAGAGAAGCGGAAGCGCGCGTAAAAGCGGCGAAGCGATGCCGGCATCCCATGCGGCAAGCAAACGCCCCTCAGGAAGAACGGCAGCTTTTAGACTTCCGCCTGCCACCATACGCACAAACCTGTTTTGCGTTAGACCGGAATTTCGCATCTGGTTAAACACCGGCACTACCGCGCCAAGTTCAGCCAACGCCATGATGTCAGGAAGAGGATGGTGGTTAAGGATGTTCTCCGCCAATCGTGCGGTGTCAGGAACGCTCACGTACACCACGAAGGAATCGGGGATTATAGAGTCAGCCGTTATACGCCCGATAAAAGAAAGTCCGACAACAGAAAGGGGAATCCCGATAATTATTACAAGAAGTACGACAATGATTACCGGTATCTTGCGCGCTTTTTTCATACCATGCACTATAGCATCCTAGTTCATTTTTGCGAAAAAATCAAGATGCCTACAAAATGCTTTATATCGAAATATTTCCCCTTGCTTTTGCTCCCTAACATAACTATAATCCTCTACTATGACGACACTATATCCACCCGGCACCATCGGCGTAATCGGCGGCGGGCAGCTGGGGCTTATGATGATTTACCGTTCAAAGAAAATGGGCTTTCGTTTTGCGGTGCTTGACGCGGCGGACGCTCCGGCGAGGGCTTTATCTGATGAGTTCATCGAAGGCAGCCTCAAAGATGCCGCCGCGCTTGAGAAACTAAGCAAAGTCAGCGACTTGCTTACATACGAAATCGAGCACATCAACACAGACGCGCTGGATGATTTGTATGCCAAAGGTTGCCCGATGTACCCGTCTCCCAAAGCCTTGCGCACAATTCAGGATAAGCTCTTGCAAAAACAGCTTTATGATAAAAAAGGCATTCCCACGTCTCCCTTTTTCGCCGAAGAACATCCTGAAACTTTTGACTTTTCAGGGCGCGCATTTCCGCTTGTGCAAAAAGCACGGAAAGGCGGCTATGACGGAAAGGGGGTGCGCGTATTGGCAAACTCAAACGAGCCGCCCATGCCTGTGCCGTCTCTTTTTGAGGACATGGTGGACATAGACAAGGAACTCGCCGTTATGGTGGCGCGGGGCAGGGACGGCTCCCTGGCGATTTTCCCCGTAACCGAAATGGCGTTTAATCCCGCGCACAACATCTGCGATACCGTAATCGCCCCTGCCCGCATAGACGAAAAAACGGCGGCGGCGGCGCGGGAAATTGCCGTAAGCGTTGTTCAGGCGCTGGATGGTGTGGGGATTTTCGGCGTGGAGCTCTTCCTCGATAAAAAGGGTAATGTTTTAATCAACGAAGTTGCCCCACGCCCGCACAATTCAGGTCATTACACGATGGAAGCCTGCCTGACCTGTCAATACGAACAACACGTCCGCGCAATCGCGGGGCTTCCGCTGGGGGATACTTCGCTTCAGCGTCCGGCAGTGATGCTGAACGTTCTGGGTGAAGGTGACAGTTCCGGTGATGTCCGCATTTACGGGTTTGAGGAGGCGCTGAAAGTGCCGGGGCTTTCCCCGCATATGTACGGCAAAGTTGAAGCCCGCCCGTACCGCAAAATGGCGCATTTTACCGTAACCGGAAATACCATGGAAGAGGCGCTTGAGAAAGCCGAATACGCACGGAACATTTTAAAGATTGGCGGTGCAAATAAAACAGGGGGAACCCACTGAAAGAACAGACGACTCAAAAAACAGCCAATATTGTTCTTGCAGCGTGTGTGCTTTTAAATCTTAGCATCGGCGTTCTGTATGCGTGGAGCGTAATAAACGCCCAACTGGTTGCCCCCGTTTACGCAGGCGGCTGGGGATGGACTAGCAGTCAGGCGGGGCTCCCGTATACGGTCACGATCATCGTCTTTGCGACGGCGATGCTTTTCGGTGGCAGATTGCAGGACAAAATTGGTCCGCGCCGGGTTGTAATGCTGGGAAGCGTGCTTGCGGGAACGGGCATCGCGCTTTCAGGGCTTGTTGGCAACAGCGTAATTGGCATTACATTGTGCTTCGGTGTTATCGCCGGCACGGGAATGGGCTTTGCTTACGGCAGCGTTACGCCGCCCGCCCTGAAATGGTTCCACCCCGGAAAAAAAGGCATGATCAGCGGGCTAGTTGTCGCCGGATTCGGCCTTTCCGCGGTTTATTATGCGCCGTTGGCAGCGGCGCTTTTGGGGCGTTTTGGCATTGAAACAACACTGCTTATTCTGGGCGCGGGCGTTCTTGTGGTAAGCCTTACCGTTTCCCAGTTTATAAAAAACCCGCCGCCCGGTTATATTCCTCCTTTACCTGCGAATGCCAAACAAACCGCTGCAAAAACCACAGCGGCTGTGGATTTCACACGCACGGAAATGCTTAAAACACGGCGCTTTTACATGATGTTTGTTATGTTTCTACTCGCCTCATCTGTCGGGCTTATGATCATAGGAAATATCACAAGGATCGCCCAAACACAGGCGTTTATTACAGACTCCGCTCTGCTTGCGATGCTCGTAGCTTTGCTGGCGATGACAAACACGCTTGGGCGCGTTATCGGCGGCATAATATCCGACAAGATAGGCAGAATAAAAGCCCTGTATATGGTATTCATAGTGCAGATGCTAAATATGAGCGCTTTTATGTTCTACCAAAATATGCTCATGCTGATAATTGGTATTATCGGAGTCGGATTCTGTTTCGGCACGCTTTTAAGCGTTTTTCCCGCTCTGACCGCTGACCACTACGGACTGAAAAATATTGGCGCGAATTACGGCATAATGTTTATGGCATGGGGGCTTGCGGGCGTTGTCGCGCCTGTTATTGCCAACTACTTGTACGATAGTACCGGCAATTTCCACACTGCCTACATTATCTGCGCTGTCATGATGGCGGCAATGATCTTTGTAAACTATTTTTTGCAGAAAGATATTGCCGCGCGTTCAAATTGATAGGCAGGAAACCTGCCGGGGAGAAACAAAATGACTGACAAACAATCTTCACAACCGCTTGCAGGAATTATCATGGGAAGCGACTCGGATCTCCCGGTTATGCAGGAAGCCGCCGACATTTTGAAGGCAGCCGGAATCCCGCACGAAATGACCATCGTTTCCGCGCACCGCACGCCCAAACGCCTTGTGCAGTACGCCGAAACCGCCGCAGAGCGCGGGCTTAAGGTTATCATCGCGGGTGCGGGAGGCGCGGCGCACTTGCCGGGAATGACCGCTTCCATCACGCGCTTGCCGGTCATCGGCGTACCGGTCAAGACTCAAGCGTTTTCAGGGCTTGATTCGCTGTTGTCAATCGTGCAAATGCCGGGCGGAATTCCTGTGGCAACGGTCGCGGTAAACGGCGCGAAGAACGCGGGGTTACTTGCCGTCCGCATCCTCGCCCTTGAAGATGACGGGGCGGCGCGGTGGATGGATGAGTACATGAAAACGATGGAAGCGGAAGTGGAAAAAAAAGCGCTTATCATGGAAACATCGCAATCGGTCTGACATTGACAACTATTCCTGAGAAGGTATAATGGGTATATGAAGCTGAACCCTTTCCATATGATTTTTTTGGCGGCTTTTGTAATGCTTGGCTGCAACCGGTTTGGGCAAGTACTCATGGTAGAACGCGAAGATCTTTTTGCCTTGGGCATTGGCAGGCTTGAAGATCAAATTGCGCTTTTTGACGTTGGCGGGGGAATGCTAAGATTGCGCCGTGCGGATGTCGCCATGCGCGATGGTCTTTTTTTCATATCCGACAGCAACGGCGGGAAAATCCTGCGCTTTAATTCGTACGGTGATCTTCTTTTCATGATATACAACGATGAAACCAACCCGCAGCCGCTGACTTTAAGCCCGCTTGAAGAAGGAAGCCTTGCGACACGCTGGTCTGTTTCGCATCCCCTGTTGGAGCCTTCGAGTATCAGAATTGACTCGCGCAACCATATTTTTGTTCAGGAGCGCCTTCCGCCTGAACGCCACAGCTTTGACACAGAGCGCAATGTGCTTTTGGACAGCGTTGTGCTTCACTTTGACTCTGAAGGGCGTTTTATCGACTACATCGGACGGGAAGGCATAGGCGGAACGCCCTTCCCGCAAATCGAGGGGCTTTTCACCACGGTGCAGGATGAAATTGTCGTGGTTTCCCGAATTCCTTTAGGCTGGACAATTTACTGGTTTGACGCAAACGGGCTTTTCCTTTTTGAGGTGCGGCTGGGAAACGATGCCCTGCCGGTGCCGCCTGACCGCGAAGGCGTGGTGGTTTCTTCGCTTGACACAATTTCTGCAGGGCACAACGCCCGCAGGCTTTATGTGAAAATCGATTATTACCGTCATATATACGATGGATCCACCGGGGCGATTACAGGTATAGAACCGGACAGTTCTGTTATTTGGGTGATGAATGGCGAAACAGGAGTTTGGGAGCGCTACGTCGATTTGCCGTTTTTCGAGCATACATTTACCGTGCAGAATAGGCGCGTTGTTTCGCGAAAGCCCTACTCGCTTATAGGGATAACCAGAAGCGAGCGGGCGTTTCTCTCGTTCCCCACTGATGGTGGGTATTCCATTCGTGTTATGCCGCTTGATCCGGGAAGGGCCGGTGATCAGGCGCGGGCGTTCATCGAGGTTGATTCAAGTGAGATGCAGTTTAACGCCTTTGACCTTTCTGCCGATGGGATCCTATCGGCCTTACTTGCAAGCGACTGGCAGGTAAAGCTTGTGTGGTGGAGGACAGACAGATTTTTCGGGGGTTAACGCATGGAAACGTCAAAACTCACGCAGGTTCAAAGTGGCCACCTTTTGCTTTCACAAGAGGCTTCCCGCTCCCTCGATGAACAGGCGCATCAAGAGTGGGGTTTTAATCCGTTTGCCCTCATCGAAGCCGCAGGCCGCCTTTGCGCCGAGCGCTTTCTGCGTTCCCACCCAGAAATTTTCACAAAAGCAAAAAACACCCGCATAACTGTTGCCGCGGGAAGCGGCGCGAATGCCGCTGACGCTCTTACCATGCTCCGCTATTGGATACTGTCAAACCTTGTAAGCCCCCCGAATGCGGCGGTAATACTGACCCGCCCGGATTGTGCGTCGGACAACTCACCCAATGCGCAGCTGCTGAAATCCCTGCGAAAGCTTGGCGTGAAGGTGCTTGAGTGGAACGGAGAATCAAGCGGTTCTTCTATGCCGGAAGCTTCGCGTGAAGCTGTCCGTCTGTTTGAAAGCGCCTGCGTTATTATAGACGGAATTGCGGGGACGGGGCTTAACGGGGCGCTAAAAGGCGCGGCGCTTGAAATGGCGAACGCGATCAACGCAAGTGATAAGCCTTTTGTGCTTTCGGTGGATGTTCCATCGGGCAACTTTGACGGCTGGGAAGCGGGGATGCCCATAGTTAAAGCCTGCGCCACTTTGTCTATACAGCCGCAAAAGTTATGCCTTTATGTCCCTGCCGCCCGCCCTTTTGCGGGTCAGATTATCCCTGTAAGCGGGGTTTTCCCGGAAGAACTTGCCTCCGCGCAAACCGGTTATGAACTTCTGGATTGGGAAACGGCTCAAACGCGCATTACAAAAATCCGCCCCGACACTTTTAAAAACCAGCGCGGTTTAGTTGAGATACGGGCGGGATCGCCTGGCATCACCGGAGCCGCGTTGATAGCGGCTAAGGGCGCGCAGGCAGCCGGAGCCGGGCTTGTGCGCATTGTCGCCGATGATGAGGTTTACCCGATTTTGGCATCGCAGGTAACAGGCATTATGGTGAAACCTGAAAGCAAAGCAAAAGCTATCGATCTTGCGGCAGACGCGATTCTTTTGGGTCCCGGTTGGGGAAAGGAGCTTGACCGTAAACCTGTTGTGGAAAACGCGCTTTTGCAAGAGAAAAAAGGGGTTCCCATCATTCTTGATGCCGATGCGATTGCCCTTGTAAAAGACAAGATTTTTTCAGGTTATGCGATACTGACCCCGCATCCGGGGGAATTAAGCGCTTTTTCAGGTATCGCTAAAGAAAAACTGCTTAGCAACAGCGGTGATTTAATTTTGAAACTTGCAAGGGAACGTAATGCGGTGATAATATCAAAAGGACACGTTATCGCGATTGCCGCCCCTGACGGACGGCTTGGAATAGTGGACGGGATGAAGCCTGTTTTGGCGGCAGGCGGAAGCGGCGATCTGCTTGCAGGTTTATGTGCCGGCATTGCCGCGCGTATGGCGCAGGAAAACCGTTACTGCGGATTTGATTGCGCCTGTATTGCCTCCGCCCTTTTAACGGAATCCGCCTGTACCCGGCGCTTTGGAAAGCAGTTTACAGACCCCATAGAACTTGCCGCAAGAACCGCTTTGTTAGCCGGTGAAGCCTGGCTTGGAACGGAATGCTCAAGGCTTGAAAATAAAAGGGAAACCCATGACAGATGAAGATAAAAAACGAGAAGAAAAAATGACTCAACAAAAACTCGCGTTTGAAGAGTTAGAGGAAAAAAAAGCGGAAGCCGAATACAAGGCGGGCATGGGTTTTCATTACTCGCGGGAAAGGCGTTTAAGCTCTGCTTCGGCAGGTGTTCGATCAATAAACGACGGGAACATTACAAGGGCAAATCTTTTCAAAACGCTGTTTGGAACCGGTTCCACAAGAATGCTTTTGTTTGTCATTTTGTTTGTTTTCGCTTCGTCAGGAATTGCGACCCGTTTTATGGCTGTAAGTGAGGGAGAGGACGGGGAGTTTCACCATTACCATGGGATGCTTTTGGGCGGGAATGAGCTGGCGCTTGCGATATACCCGGTTGAGCAGGCGCTTATTTTGCTTATTATTCGCAGCGCTCCTATAACGGGTGAGTTTCATGTTGGGGCAGTTGACATTGCCGTAACGCCTGCAACAGCGAACGATGAAAGCCAGGTTTTCACCCACCGCATTTTTTTTAATGTTGTCGAACAGGAGAGTTTTCAGCTTTTACTGCCTTTTGAAGGGGACGATTTTTTCGTGGTTCTGGACGCCGGGCAGGAGCGCAGGGCATTAAGATTGCGAATATAGCTAAGTACCGCGCGAAAGCTAATTGACGCTGCCTCAAACCTTAAATCGCGAAACAGCCTGCACCAGGAAGGAAATGTTCTCCTTGGTTCTGCTGCTTAAATCGTTGACGGTGTTTACTGCAGTGTTTACCTGTTCAGAGCCAACTGCCATTTCGTTCATGCCGTCGGT
>JAIRQD010000035.1:0-38800 GCA_031256655.1 Treponema sp. | reverse complement strand
ACGATTTCAAACTGGTCAATACTTTCCAGAGGAATTGCCAAAAGCGATGAAACAAGGTGTTTCAGCAAATCCGGGTATTGGACAAAAAGCATTTTGAACAAGGTGTCGGTTTTGAATGTAAACTCAAGTTTGGTCATTTTGCTGTTCTCCTGTACTCAATTGTACTCCACAAACCAGGATCGGGCAATGACACAGGCAGCGGGCGACACAGAAAATCTGATAAACTCGAAATCCCTTTGCGTTCTTTGCCAAAATCCCGTATACTATAAGTCAAGAGGCAAACGATGGCAGAAAACACGCTGAACAACATTTCTCTCCAAGACCATCTGCGAGCAGTCATGGATGAAGTATCGGCAAAGCTGCGCGAAGTGGCCGAAAGTCAAAAGGAAACCGACAGGAAGTTTCAGGAAGTTGCCGAAAGCCAGAAGGAAACCGACAGAAGGTTCAAAGAGACTGACAGGCAGATGAAGGAGTCCTCCAGGGAAACCGATAAGAAGCTTCAGGAAGCTGCCAAGATCGTTCGCAGAAACAGCAAGCAGATGGGCGATTTGCACCGCCGTTTTGGTGAACTTGCCGAGCATCTTGTTGCGCCCAACATTCACAAACGCTTCAACGAATTGGGCTACCATTTCGGCAGTCACTCGCCCGGCGGCGTAAGGATTTATGACGAACAGGGAAATACCAAAGTGGAAATTGACCTGCTGCTGGAAAACGGCACCACCATCATGGCGCTTGAGGTGAAAACAAGACCGGCGATAAAAGACGTGGAGCATCACATAAAACGCCTGGAAATCCTCCGCGACCACAGGCGCAGCATTAACGACAAACGGATAATAAAAGGCGCAATTGCCGGCGCTATATTTGGCACGGAAGAAAAAAAGGCAACGCGTGAAGCGGGATTGTATGTGGTTGAGCAGTCAGGTGACACGATGAAGATAGACGTACCCAAAGATTTCGTTGCGCGGGAATGGTAATACTGACTTTATGTCCCTTAACTGGAAGGAAATCGACCTCATCTTAAGCGAGCTGGACTTAAGCGGCGCGCAAATACAAAAGGCGGTGCAAAGCGCTTTTGATGTGCTTTCGTTGAAACTTTTTGGCCGCAATGGGGCAAAAACGCTTTTAATTTCCCTAAGCCCAAGCGCCTGCAGGATGCACGAGGCTTTTGATTCATCTCCCAAAGGCTTAAAGCCGCTACGTTTTGCGGAATTCCTGAACTCGCGTTTGATAAATTCGCGCATCGAGCAGGCGGAGCAGTTAAAAAGTGACAGAATTGTGCGCCTTTCCCTGCGCCGCGAAGGACAGCTTTTTTTCATGTACATAAGGCTTTGGTCAAACGCCGCCAACGTAATTGTAACCGATGGTGAGGGAAAGGTGCTTGACGCGATGCGGCGCCTGCCCAAAAAGCAGGAAGTTTCAGGCGGATTTTACGCGCCTTTTGCTTTTGATTCAAGCGATGTGCCTGCAAAGCCGCAAAAAGTGTATGCAATTCGGGATTTTACCCCCGAACTGCTTGCAAAACTTCCCTCCGATGCGTCTTTTAACAGGAAAATTGACGCTTTTTACCGCGCTGAAGGTGGCGCGCTTTCGCTAAAGGCGCTGCGCGAGGAGGCAACACGTAAATTTGAGGCAAGTATAGCCAAAACGCAAAACATTTTGGATCTATTGCGCGAAAAAGAGGAAGATTTTTCACGTTCAGCCCGCCTGCGCGAATACGCGGACATAATAATGGCGAACTTGGATAATATCAAGAGTAATGACCAGTGGCTTGAGGCTGAAAACTTTTTCTGTGAACCTGCAGCTTTAGTCAGGATAAAACTCAACCCCGATAAAGGCGCTGTTTCTTCAGCCGAGGACTACTATCAGCAATACCGCAAGGCAAAAAGCGGTTTGGCGGAAGTGCAGGCGCGCATTAAGCAGGAAGAAAGTGAGCTAAAGCGGCTGGAAGAAGCCCTTGCAGCCTTGCTGGACGAAACAAACCCGCTTGTTTTGCACAAGCGGCTGAAAAGTCAGACGAATACGTCTATGATAAACGCGCCATCTGTAAGTAATACCGGCGGCGGGCGCAGCGACAGCAAACGTCCGGGAATCACGTTTAGCCGCAAGGATTGGCTTATTATCGTCGGGCGGACAGGCGCTGAAAACGACACGCTTTTGCGCAAACACGTTAAGGGAAACGACCTTTGGCTTCACGCGCGCGATTATTCAGGCTCTTATGTGTTTATAAAACAGCGCCGCGGCAAAAGTGTTCCGCTTGATATTCTCCTTGACGCGGGGAATTTGGCGATTTTTTACTCAAAAGGCAGAAATAACGGGCAAGGCGACCTTTTTTATACGCAGGTTAAGTATCTGCGCCGCGCTAAAAACGGTCCAAAAGGGCTTGTAATACCAACGCAGGAAAAGAACCTGCATATCAGGCTTGAATCAGAGCGGCTTAGGGAGCTCCAGCAGTGCCGCGTAGAAAAATGAGCGGTTTTGCCCTGCGGCATTAATGCATTCATTTTTCAAATCACCTTGCATAAAAACGCTTTTGCATTAGACTTTATTTTGTATGGAAAAAAGGAAATATCCTGAGGCGATAAAACGCTTGCCCATTGGGAGCCTGCGTTTTTGTCAAATACCTGCTTCGCACTTTAAACGGAGAATGCCCGTAGTCGAAGGCATTTTTTACTCTGAAAATGCGGAGGAGTTAAGGGGTAAGCTTTTTTCGTGGGGATTGGAAGAAGCTCTCGATATGCCTTCTTTAGGGGGGAAAATCATAATTGCGCCGCACGGCGCGTGGGATATTTCAGGCGAAGTTGCCGCCGCCGCATTTGCATCGCTGCAGAAGCTGCAGAAAGATGAAAAAAGCGAAGAAAAAAACGAAGCGGCGCTTCGCGCTGTCAAGTCAAATGCGCTTTCAGGCATTCAGCGCGTTTTCATACTCGCCCCATGCCATGGCTGCGGGGAGCTTGGGGTGTATCTTTCTGAATCAATGTCTTTTCAAACCCCTTTCGGCGACCTTCCTGTTGACAGGCGCGTTAATCGAAGGCTCACTTCATGTTCCACGTTAATCAAGGAAAATGATATTCTTCACCTTTGCGAACATTCAATCGAAGTTCTCTTACCCATGATAAAATTTTGCTTTCCCGACGCAAAAATTGTTCCCATCCTCACACAAGGCTGCAAGCCCGTACTCGTTTCATCATTAAGCAACGCGTTAAGGGAAATTTCTGAAAACTACCTTGAAAAAAGCCTTTTGATCGTAAGCAGCAATGTTTCCACAAGTTACGATATGGATAAAGCGCTTTCAATGGCGGATGAGTTTAGCGCAGCTTTATCCGGGCAGCAGGCGCATGGCTTTTCTGACAGTTTTTCATCCGGCAAGATAAGCGCTTGTGGCGGGGCAATAATTACGGCGCTTTTTGAAAGCGGGCTTCTTGACGGCAAACGCTTTCAGGCTCTTACCCCGCTGATGAGCAAAACTGAAGAAGACGGGCGTGTTGTTTGTTACGGTTCATTTTTGGCCTGAATTTGTGATTCCTTAAACCTCACGACACCCTAATTGTATTTTTTTCTACTCTCATGTATGCTGTGGCGAACTATTTTTACTTAGCAGGAGTTTTCAAATGAGCGTTAGAGTTACAGAGCGGCTTATTGGCGATGTTGTAATTGCATCCGGGCTTCCCAATAGCCCGCTTATGGTCGTCCAATCAATCGTGGGAGAGGCAAAACTAGTGAACACCATCTGGTTTTCTGACGGAAATGAGTGCCAGGAAGGTACATTTCCGGCGAGCGCACTTGACAGGGTAGAACCCCAGCAAGGCACCTTGAAAGCTAAAAAATCACCATCCGGTAAAGCCGGCGCGCCTGGGCGCAAAGCAGGCAAATAACCTGTTCTGACCCGAAAAGACCTTTCCGGAATGATATGTTTCGGAACGGCTTTTCTCATTTAAAAATGTATGCACCGGTGATCCTGCGAAATAGTTTCCGGCTTTTGCCGGTTTTGTAAAGAACACTTAACAAGAGCTCAAAAATACGATATATTACAAATTAAGGAATGTTTGACATGGAAACAACAGGGATGCCGGAAAGGCAGGTATACATAGACTACAACGCGACAACTCCTCTTAGAGATGAAGTTAAAGCCGCGATGATACGCGATTTGGAAATTTTTGGAAACGCTTCCAGTATGCACAACGCAGGCCGTCACGCCAGGGCAAAAGTTGAGCAGGCGCGAGCGGCGGTGGGTTCGCTTATTGGCGCTCAGGCAGGCGACATCGTTTTTTGTTCAGGAGGTTCTGAAGCAAACAACACGGTGTTTTCTACCATGATGCGCATTGCTGCCGCCGCGGCTGATGACAAAAAATTAAACCCAAGCGGCAGATGTGAGTTTGTTACAACGGCGGTTGAGCATCCGTGCGTGTTAAATTCCGCCTTACACGCGGAATCAAGCGGGTTTTCGATGAAAGTCCTTCCCGTTGACGAATACGGCAAATTACGCATGGATGCGCTTAAAGAGTCTTTAAGCGAAAAAACGCTTTTTGTGTCGGTGATGATGGCTAACAATGAAACCGGCACCATTCAAGACATAAAAGAAATCTCACGTTTGGTAAAAGAAGCGGGCGCTTTTTTCCACACCGATGCTGTTCAGGCGGTTGGAAAAATACCTGTTGATGTGATTGATTTGAATGTTGATTACCTTACGCTATCGGCGCACAAGATTTACGGGCCAAAAGGTTCAGGCGCTTTATACGTGAAAAAAGGTTCCCCGCTTTTTCCGCTTATCCACGGCGGGCATCAGGAAAACGGACTGCGGGCGGGTACTTATAATAACTTAGGCATTTTGGGGCTTGGCGCGGCGGCGCTTCTTGCCCGGCAGGATTTGAGCGAATACGGAAAGAAGACACTTGAGCTAAAAAAGCGTCTTAAAGACGGGCTTGCCGCGAATATACCGAACATCAAATTCAACGGGCATCCTGACCAAACGCTTCCGAACACGCTTAATGTTTCTTTTCCCGGGGCGGAAGGTGAGGCGATACTCCTTTCCATGGACATCGCGGGCATTGCCGCCTCTACAGGATCCGCGTGCGCGTCAGGAAGCCTTGAGCCTTCGCACGTGCTTATGGCGATGGGTGTCGGGCCCGAAGCCGCGCACGGATCTATACGCTTTAGTTTGGGCTGGATGTCAAATGAGGAAGATGTGGATTTTATTATTCAAACACTCTCACCGATAATCCAGCGGTTAAGGGCAATGTCTACCTTACAGTAGCCATTG
This sequence comes from Treponema sp., assembly GCA_031256655.1. Classification (GTDB taxonomy): domain Bacteria; phylum Spirochaetota; class Spirochaetia; order Treponematales; family Breznakiellaceae; genus WRKT01. The sequence continues at coordinate 33,543 of JAIRQD010000035.1, read as the reverse complement.
TATCGATTTGTATGTGTAAGAAGAAGTTTTTAAGGAGTATATATGTCTGATTGGCTTTATTCGGATATTGTAAAGGATCATTTCACAAAACCGCGAAATGTATTGTTGGAAGAAGAAGCATCTTTTTCTGCCGACGGGAGAGGGCAAACGGGGAACATCAAGTGTGGGGATCAGATGCTGATGCTCTTAAAAATACAGAACGATGTAATCTCTGATGTGCGCTGGAAAACCTACGGCTGCGCAAGCGCAATCGCTTCGACAAGTATGCTTTCTGAAATTATCAAAGGTATGAGCATAAAAGAGGCGTATAGAATTAAACCGGAAGATTTAGCGACAAAGCTCGGCGGGCTTCCTGACAACAAAATACACTGTTCGGTTTTGGGCGACAAGGCGCTGCGGTCTGCAATTGACGATTACCTTGCAAAACATGGCAGGGCAGGGGAACTGACCGAAGAGGCGGAGGAGATTTGCCACTGTCTGGGAATCACTGACAAAGACATAGAACGCGCCGTCCAGAACGGGGTGCGCGAATGGGAGCAGCTCCAGCAAGCGACTAAAATCGGTACAGCCTGTGGAAGCTGCAAAAAAGCGGCTAGCGAACTTCTGCACGGCTTGGTGCACGTTTACGGCGATTAACCTTCGCCGCCTGCGGTCGTTTGCTACCGCCGGACAACTGCTTACAAAGCTATAGATCGGTTTACATCGACTAAAAACACGCCAAAGAGTTTTCCCAGCGCCGCTACGTCGGCGTCGGATACGTCAGAGGCGGAACGTCCCCGCACTTTGTAGTACGCTTCCGCCACAAGCCGCTGTTCACCGGGATCCTGCGAGTAAACTGATGAGGAGAACGCTGCCCTGAACAGCCCTTTTTCAGCCAACTCCGCTGTGGACAGCCGGCCATATTTTCTTTTGGCATGACTATCCACCACGGCGGCAGGACCATCGTACCCAATGGTAAAAATAAAATTTTCCCGTGAAAGCACGATACCCCCAATTATACTTCGTTAAATTGATCCTTACCAACACCACACAAGGGGCAAACCCAGCTTGCGGGAATGTCAGCAAAAGCTGTCCCTTTCGCTATACCGTTGCCGGGGTCGCCCTCAGCAGGATCATACACATAACCGCACGGATCACACACATACTTTGCCATATTTCCTCCACTTATCAGATAAAAATTGTTATCAAGCAAGATCGGATACTCCCATTGCAGGGCAGGCTTGCTTGCAGACATTATAAGACTTTTTGTTTTTTTGCGCAAGCAGTTTGCGTGCCTTCCGGCTTGCCTTAACCAATCACATTGAACCCCTGCCATTTTCCGCTCATCCAGCGGTGCAGATAAAGAATACTCCGCACCACAAAATCCCCGGCCATCGCGAGCCACACTCCCAGCGGTCCTATGCCAAACGTAAAGCTAAGGAGATAAGCGGCTGTTACCCGCACCGTCCACATGGAAATTCCTGCGACAATCATTACATATCTGGCATCTCCTGCCGCGCGCAGTGCGTTGGGAAGGGAAAAGCTCAATGTCCAGCCAACCATCAGTGTCAGGCTGTGCACACTGACAAAGAGATTTGCATAGGCTTGGGAATCGGGGCTTAGGTTAAAAAGTCCGGTGAGGAAATCCCTGAATATTAGTGTTAAAGCGCTTAAAATAAAAATCGTGACCCAGGTGATTTTCAGGATTTTTACAACTTCCCGCTTGGCGGCTTTCACATCTCCTGCTCCCATGTACTGACCAACAACCGTCAAAATGGCGATGCCAAACGCGTTGCCGGTCATAAACGAAAAAGAAACAACCACACTTGCCACAGCATTGGCGGCAATAAGACCCGTTCCGAAAAACGTGAAAATGCGCTGTGTGAGAAGCCTGCCGAACATGAACATAGACTGCTCAAAACCTGTGGGAACGCCTATGTTGAGAATGCGCTTTATCATTGAAGGGACAAGTTTCAGCGAGAGAATACCTGAAAGAGAAATTGGGGAATCAGACATTTTCATTATAAGCGTAAAAATCAATACCGCGGCAACTATTCTGCTTAACAGCATGGACAAGGCAACGCCTGAAACTCCCATATTTAGCGCGTACAGAAAAAAAAGATTTCCCCCAATGTGCAGTATGTTCATCAAAAGCGAGACGCGCATGGGCGTTTGGCTGTCTCCCATAGAGCGGAAAAGCGCGGCACAAGCGCTGTAAATGGCAAGCGCGGGATATGAAAGAGCGGAGAACAGAAAAAATGTCATCGCGGCACCCATCACATCATCTTCAATGTCGCCGTATATCAGGCGGATCACAGGCTCGCGGAACAACAGCCCGATTGCCGTGATTATAAGGGATGAAAGAACTACGATGTATACGAGCTGCTTTGATGCAAGGCTTGAGTTAAACGTATCTTGTTTCCCTATATATTGGCTTACAACAACTGCCCCGCCTGTAGAAAGCGCTATGAAAGCGATGATGAAAAGGTTATTTATGTTATCGATGATGTTGACGCCTGAAACAGCGAATTCCCCGATTGGGCTTACCATGACAGTGGCGGCAATGCCCATTGTCATTGCCAGAAGCTGCTCAACAATGAGCGGCCAAATAAGCATAAAAAGGGCGCGATTGTCCCAGCGCTCCTTCAAGCTATGTTCTCGCAGTACGGTAAGACAAAAGCTCTATATCAGTTGATAAAAAACCGTCTTTTATAGGTTCTTCCTTTAAAAGATCTGTGGATAAATATTTTTTGTTGTCATCAGAAAATATGCTTACCACAGTTTTATTTCCGCCCAACATATTTTGCGCTTTTACAGCCCCAATAAAATTTGCCCCCGAAGATATACCAACGCAAAGACCAAGATTATAACTCAATTTTTGCGCCATAATTATCGCATCCCCGTCGTCAACGGCAACAATTTCGTCCAGTTCCTGTAACTTCAATATGGGAGGAATAAACTCATCCGATATGCCCTGAATTCTGTGTTTGCCGACTTGATAACCTGTGCTTAAAGTTGGGCTTGATTGCGGTTCCAACGGATACACTTTTACATTTTTATCAATCGAACGCAGGTAGTTACCAAGTCCCATTATTGTCCCGCCCGTGCCGACTCCGGCAATGACCGCGTCACACGACTTGTCGAAGGTTTTTAATTGCGCGGCAACTTCAGGTCCCGTTTTGTTAAAGTGCGCCATTGTATTGTCGTTATTTTCAAACTGATGCGGCGTAAATATAAACTCGTTTTGCGCTTTTAAATCTTCCACAGCTTTCAGGCATCCTTTAAATCCGCCTTGTTCTCTATTAATTAAGCGCACTTTGGCGCCAAAAGAATACATCATATTTTTGCGTTCTTCGCTCATCCAGTCAGGCATATAAATAAAAACTTCATGTCCAAGATAAGCGCCGAGTGAGCAAAACGCAATGCCTGTGTTTCCGCTTGTGGTTTCCGCAATAGCGTGATCTTTGGTTATGGCTCCTGATTCGTATGCGCGCAGTAAAACATTAAGCGCCATCCTGTCTTTTACAGAACCTGTCAAATTATAAAATTCAAGTTTGAAATACAATGTGCGTTCTTCTTTTTTTTTATAACGATATGTAATTTCAATCATGGGTGTATTGCCGATGAGGTTTTTTATTTCATTGAATTTCTTTTGGACATTTGCGTCCATATTGTTCCGCCTTTTGTTGGTGAAAAGTTATTGGTTTTCCAAAATGTATTTTGGTACGTTTCATTGTATGCAAAATATCCAAATTGTGCAAGAGGCATTCCGGTACTAATTCGGCAATATGCAATTTACAGCGGGGCTTAAAAACGCTAGCTTTTTAAAATTACTTCGGTTCTGCCAAAGCCGCCAAGTTCAGGTCGAGAAAAATGATAATCCGCCACCCTCGGATCGCTTTTTAAAAAATCATGTACGCCTTTGCATAATATGCCGTCACCTTTACCGTGAACAACAGCAAACTGATTAAGGGAAGAAAGGGCGGCTGAATCAATTTGTTTTCCAAGGGCGGCTAACGCTTCAGGTAATCTCATTCCAAGCAGATTTAATTCAAAGGAAACCGGTGTTGCAGGCAAAAGTTCCGCCGCCCAGCTTGCACTTTTGGCGGAGTTTTTTTTCTCACCGTTTTTGGATGACACAGAAGCAAATACCAATTCACTTTCGCAAAAGTTCATTTTTAATGATCCAACTTCCACTACCCAAATGGAAGGAGTTTTGCCCGTTCCCTTTTTTAATAGCCTGACAATTTTGCCGCGCCGCTTTGATTCACCGGCAAACACTTCAATCCCTGCCTGAAAAGTGTGTGTTTTATTTTTGCGGCTGTTTTCTTCGTTGACATTTTCGCTGTCTTCCAAAATCCGGCTTTGTTCGGCAAGTGCAGAATTAAAGCGTTCAAGTTCTGAATCTTCTTCCCTAACCGATTTTTCAAGTCCTGCCAAAAACTCTTTTACCTTAAGCGTTTTCTCTCGCGTCAGTTCACCTTCTTTTACTTCACGCACAAGGTTCTCCAATGTTTTTCTGCTTTCGCCAAGCAGCTTGTTCAAACTGCCAACTCCCCCTGTGCGCAGATGTAATTCTTTTTGTTTCAGGCGCAGTTCTTTAAGATCAGAGCTTCTGCGTTCTTCGGCAAGCCGCAATTTTTCAAGCCGCGTTGTTTCGCAGACAATATCAAGCTCCCTGTGTTTTTCTTTGAGTCCTGCAATAAGTTCAGAAACATCAGTTCTCTCATCGTCAAGGTAATTTCTGGCATTTCGTATCAATTCACTGGGAAGCCCGTTACGAAGAGCAATGTCAATTGCGCGGCTTTCCCCTGGAATGCCCATGATTATACGGTAAGTTGGAGAAAGAGTGAGAGCGTCAAATTCCATCGAAGCATTTTCAACCCCTTCTTTTGTGTAGCCGTAATGTTTCAAAACGCCGTGGTGCGTGGTAACAATAAGGCGCGTTTTCCCCTCGATGAAACGATCCAGAATTGCCATCGCAATTGCGCTTCCTTCTTCGGGGTCTGTGCCTGAACCAAGCTCATCAAGCAGGACAAGTGATTTATCGGTTGCGCTTTCAAGAATTGCTGAAATGTTTTTCATGTGACCGGAAAAAGTGGAAAGGGATTGGCTTATTGACTGCTCATCGCCTATGTCAGCAAAAATGCCGTCAAACATGGGAAGGTGAGTTCCCTCTTCGACAGGAAGTGCAAGACCGAATTGGTTCATCATTGCCAAAAGCCCAAGCGTTTTAAGCGCCACTGTTTTCCCGCCCGTGTTCGGCCCCGTGATAATAACGGAGCGCACTGAACCTTCCATGCGCAAATCAAGCGGCACAGCACGTTCGCCCAAAAGCGGATGCCGCGCCTGTTTTAATTCAAGTTTGCCGCCGAGATCGGTTGCCGCGACATTCCATTTTTTTTCAAGCCCGTAACGCGCGCGCGCGCGAAGTGTTTCAAGGAATAAAATGCCTGAATGCAAAGCGGCAAGATCATCGCGGCAACCGGCGATGAAACGTGTCAGTTCCTGAAGTATACGGCGTATTTCCGCTTGCAGCCGCCTGTTTTCGATTAAGAGGTCATTGTTTTTTTCAACAACTTCTTCAGGCTCGACAAAAATCGTCTGTCCGGAAGATGAAACCTCATGCACAATTCCGCGAATGCGCCCGCGAAAATTGGCTTTTACGGCAAGCACCAAACGCCCATCGCGTTGAGATGGAATGTCTGATTGTAACATACGCTTTGTTTCTTCATTTTTTGCAAAACGTGTTCCTGCGGTTTCAATATCTTTTTGAAGCGCTTTTATTCGTTTACGGATTTCGCGTAACTCTGGCAAATCGCGCAGGTTTCCTTCGCGGTCAAGCACTTTAAAAATTGCGGTTTTAACTTCTTCACACGAAGGAAGCGCTACGGAAATTGCCGAAAGATCTTTTGCCTCCGCACTTTCGCCGTATTTATCGGGAAGCGGTTTTTCAAGCCATTGTTTAAAAATATTTGCGCGCTCGGTAAAAATTCCTGTCGCGTAAATCTCCTCTATTTCAAGCGTTATTCCATCCGCTTTAAGCTTTGATATAAAAAAGCCAATATCAGGAAGGGTTGCAACATTTTCCAAACCCAGCAAACGAATGCGCAAACGAACTGAACTGACAAGCGATTTTAATTTTTCCGCTTCTTCTATGTTCATCAATGGTTGTTCGCCGAGTATTATTTTTTCCGCTTCTTCGCTTACAGACAGTGAGGCAACGCTTGAACGGATGGAAGAAAATTCCAGTAACTGCAGTGTTTTTTCGTTCATTTAATCGTAATCCGGATATTCAATGTTATCAGACAATTCATTTCGTATGCGCAAAAAGCTCTCGTAACGATCTTCGTGAATTACCCCCGCGGCGACAGCTTCCATGATTTTACATCCGGCTTCAGTTTCGTGCGAGCAGGACATTCCGTAACTGCACTTTCCGGCAAGCGGGGCAAACTCGCGCATATTCAAAATCACCTCATCGCTGTTAATCAAAGCGGGGGCAAAACGCCTTATGCCCGGCGTGTCGATAATTTGAGCGTTGAAATCAGGCACTTCAAGCATTACAGGCTGCGTTGTGGTGTGATTTCCCCTATCGAACTTTACGTTTATGCTGCCGGTTTTTGTTTGGAGACCAGGAACCAGCGCGTTTATAATGCTTGATTTACCGACGCCTGATTGCCCGACAAGGACAGAAAACTTCCCGCTTATTAAACGTTTTAATTCATCCATGCCTGAGCCTTTTAAAGCCGAAATACGAAGGACTGTAAACCCTATGCGATCAAAATCTGAAAGCCGCTCTTCAGCGTCAAGCAGATCATCGCACAATGTTTCGTTTTCATGTTCAGAAGCAAGATCGTATTTGTTGCAGATAATCGCGGCTTTAATTCCTGCCGCTTCAGACTGCAAAAGCACCCTGTCAATAAAGCGCGGGCGAAACGGCGGGGAGAACGGACTTGTCACGCAAAGAACAAGATCAACGTTGCTTGCAAGAATCTGCGGCATTTGCCCTTTTTGGTTAAAGCGCGCAAAGAAGTTTCGCCGCTGTTCAAGTGAAGTGATAAGCCCGCCTTCAACTTCAACAATGTCTCCGGGAGCAATTGGGTTGTAATAACCGACTGAATTTTTTAATACCTTGCCCTTAATGCGGCATTCAGTTTCTTTACTGCCTTCCCGGACGGTAAAAAGGTTACGGGAACTGCGGATAACAAGTGCTTTCACGGTGATTTAAAGAGATCCTCAAATGCTGACTTCGCTTCTTCTGCGGCTTTGCTGTTCCCCGCGCTGTTATTTTGAGCGCCGCCGGCACCGGCTTGAGTGCGGTTAAGCGAAAACCAGTCGCAGAAATTTGAGCGTTCAAGATCGCGGGGTTTTTCCGCTGAACTTTCGGCGCATCCGGACGGCCGCAGATGGCGGCAGTTTTTGCATGAGCGCAGATCCTTCCCGCACTTTGGGCAAACCTTGTCTCTGCCGAGAGGCTCTGAGTCTGTTATGGGGGTAATACAGTGCCAACACATACCCAATCATACAATGAATAGCGATACTACTCAATACGAAAAAAAGGGGTTATACTTATCGTGTGTTCGTGCTTAATTTATGTGCCGCTGGCTGCGGCCGCCCCGCCATTTCCGGTTCCACGCTGTGCGCCATTCATGTTTCAGATTCTGCGGCGGAGGCACAGCGTATAGCCGAATACATCTCGGGTTTGGATGTCGTACGCGATATATCCGCGGCGGGGCTGCGTTTTGAAGGTGTGGATTTTTCGCGCAGACATTACGACGGATGCAATTTTTCAGGGACTACGTTTTCCATGTGCGTTTTCACCGAAGCGGTTATGCGCGCCTGTTTTTTCGATTTTGCCACACTGTCGTTTTCTGATTTTTCAAACGGCGATTTTCAGTTTTTGTCATTTGCAGGTGCTACAATACGCGATTGCAGTTTTGAAGGTTCTGAACTTGTCAGCGTGAACTTCTGCGGCGCTTTGATAACTGATTCGACTTACAGCAAAACAAACCTTTACAACAGCCGCTTTATTGACGCAAATATTGCGCGGGCAGATTTTATTGACTGCAACCTTAAGCGCACCAATTTCTTGAAAACCCGCCGTGAAGAACTTTCGTTTAAATACTCCAACGTCGGTGAGGCAATTTTTGAAATGGAGGAGCTTTAGTGAGGGTTTACTGTCATTACTGCAAATCGGTTTTCAGCAATTGCTACATAGTTGGCAATGAACCTTCAGTTTCTAATTCTCCCGTTGATGCTGTTATAATCGATCCCGGCATTATGGATTTGAACATTCTAAGTTGCATAGAAGATAATAAATATTCTGTTAAGGGTATATTTATTACCCGCGATCATCCGTTTCTTGTCAGCGGTCTTGCCACGCTTTTGCGGGTTTATGACGCGGAGGTTTTTGCGATTAATCCTTCAATAGATAACATACGCTCTACAGTTGTGCGGGACGGGGAAACTATTAATGCAGGCTCCATAAGCGTGGACGTAATATCGATTCCAAGACATTCATCGGAATCTGCTGTGTACAAAATCGACAACATTCTTTTTACGGGTGATAGCTTAACGGCCGGGCTTATCGGCAAAACGATTAGCTCATATTCAGCCATAACACAGGTCAGCTCGCTGCGCAGTAAAATTTTGTCTTTGCCCGGCGACTATGCCATTTTCCCCGGAAGCGGCCCGCCGACTTCACTTAATGCAGAGCGCAGATTTAATTTAGGTATCGCTAAGTTTGAGGCGCTTAAGCCCCGCCGGAAAAACTTCAGGTTGAATTTGTAGATTCCTGATGCGGTGCCGGTGCGCTGCTTGTTTCACTGTGGTGCCCGAAATCGCTCCAGTCATTATGCCACGGTGTCGCAATGTACGCTTTCCTTTCCACATGGTGCGCATCATCATGCTCATACGAATATGGCGCACAAGTGACATTGCGGCTTGGGATGTTCATCTTGCCGCGATCCATATTTGTTACTTGCTTTGAGTGCAGATAATCATTTATAAAGTGTTTAAGTACCTCTTCAGATGTTTTCCGTATCCTGTTTTTTTTCTGCGCGTCCTTCCTGTTGTGCGGGCGGAACATCAGTGAATAAGCATCGTACCATGCATTATACGCATCGCTTAAATTGCAACGCTGAAGTTTGGGAATGTGCTCCCATTCAGGAACCATACCGGACGTTTTTGCTGTTACGTACTGGAAAACCTTTTTAAAAAACTTGTCGAAATCAGCATCGTCGCGTGGTATACAGCTATTTGGCATTCTGATACCTCTCATTATTTTTTTTAATACCGCATATAACGGCTTTTACCTTATAAAAATTATAGTTTTGTTTAATAAGAATTGCAAGCAAAGAATGCAAATTTGTCAGTTTCACCCCTCTGGCGCTGTACACTTGGTTTTACTACTTGCATACGGTATAATGGGGAATTATGAGATTTCCACTCTCTTTTTTCCGAAAAAAAGCCTCTCCAAAGACCGGTGTTTATGGAAACTTTCCCAACCCAACAAACGAGGATTTGGTGCGGGCAGGTGCTTTGCTGGCTCAAGAACGTAATTTCAAAGACCTTGTCAACGTTTTTGTGGAGCAGGCTCAGGATATATCAGGCGCAGACCTTTCGGCGTTTTACATCCTGCAAGATCCATCTGTCAGCGTGAGTGACCTCAAACTCGTTTACAAGCGCGGAAGATATACAGTGCCTGACATAATTTCCGGTTCTACTGAACTTATCGTTTTTTTGCGGGAATGCGCTGAGGCGCTGGTTTTTAATAATGCGAGTGAAGGATACGAAGAAGGGGAGAAAAAGGAAAAAACTGAAACACAAAATTTTCTTAAAGAAGTGCTGATTAACCCGGATATGAAAAGCGGGATGGCGATTCCCATTGTAAGCCCGCCCCGCGAAATTGGCATCTTGTTTGTTGCCTCCCAATTCCCTTCTTTTTTTAACCGTCATCGCTTTTACTTTTTGGACTGTTACACAAAGCTTGCCGGCGGGGCAATGCAAAATTCGCGCCTCTTGGATGAAACCAAAGTATCAGCGCGAAAAATTGACTCACTTGAGCGCTATCAGGAAAATGTTTTTAACTCGATGACAAATATGGTTATCACCACAAATGCCGACGGTGAATTGTATTATTTCAATGAACCTGCCGCGAACGCTATGGGATTGCAGCAGGATGATCTTGGGCGAAGTTTTGAAAATATGTTTAAAAAGTCACTTTCCTCCAAAACAATCAAGGCGATTTTAAAAAGTTTGGAAGACGGAAGTGAAATCCTTGGGCTTGAAGGTATTTACCGCAGCGGTGAAAAAGAACTTGATTACTCACTAAACGTTACGCCCTTAAAAACTCCGCGCGGAAGGAAGGAAGGACTGACCCTTCTTTTTACTGACCAAACCCGTGAAAAAGAGCTTAAGCAAACAGTGCAGGATGTTGCCGAAGAGCGGCGCATCGTTAAGGATATGTTTTCGCGGTACATATCGCAGGAAGTTTTGGATAGCCTGATGGAAACGCCTGATAATATACGGCTTGGCGGGGACAAAAGAGTTGCAACAGTTTTTTTCGCCGACATTCGCGGCTATACCAGTTTTTCAGAAAACCGCGAGCCTGAGGCAATTGTTGAAATATTAAACGAATATTTCAGCGAAGCTGTGGAGCACGTTATAACGCACAGAGGTTACATAGACAAGTTTATCGGCGACTGCATTATGGCAGTTTGGGGAGTTCCCATGCCGCCTGAAAAAGATGATCCTGTAAAGGCGGTTTCCTGTGCGCTTGCAATTCAGGAAATGGTTCGTTCTTCAAAGAGAAAGTTTTTCCGCAGATCTGCTTCAGGATTACGTGTCGGCATTGGTATCAATCACGGTCCTCTTGTGGCAGGAAATTTGGGAAGTATGCGGCGCATGGATTATTCGGTTATTGGTGATACGGTAAATCTTGCGGCGCGGCTTGAAAGTGCCGCCGGACCTGATGAGGTGATAATAACACAGGCTGTGCGGAATGAGCTGGGCGATAAATTTCGTTTTGAAAAGCGAACACCAATACGGGTTAAAGGCAAAGAAAAGCCGGTTGATATTTTTAATGTTACCGGAATGAGATAGATATAAGGAGAGCATATGGAAATTGCAGATTATACATATTACATAGAAGAACTGGGAGCGGTTACAGGAATTGCAGGTATTCCCTGGATTGTGATAACCTCTGTTATAGCGTTTGCCTTTGCTGTATTTTTTGTTTCATGGTATATACGTGTTACACAATTCAAATCGCATTTGCGTAAAATTTCAGCCGCCGAAAATGAAATGCAAAAAATACAGGTAATTAAGGATTTTAATCAGCGTTACCCTGAAGAAAGACTCCAATGGTACTCACTTTTTATGGAAAGTTATTTACGCCACGCGGAAACCTCCGTTGTTTCTGAAACAGGTTTTGCAAACAAATGGATTAACAAACTCACTCAATCGCCGTCCCCCAGCCCACGCGATTTACGAAGGGTTCTTTTGTTTTGCCCAAGTTCATTTTTGTTTAAGGCGTTTGTTGTGACAGGGCGGCATTCGCGCTTGCAGAATGTTTTTATAAGATGGATGAAAAGTGAAGGTGAAGAAAAAATTATCAGGCTTTTGGCGGATAATTTTCGCGGGGAAGATTTTGATCCTGGTTTTTGCAGAATATTTCTTGAAAACCACAGTGCATTTATCAGAGAGTTAACAGGGGAGCAGGAATGGAACGCGCGTTATTTTGCCTACAAAATTTTGCTGCTTGACAAGGGACAGCTTACAGAGCGAAATTTTCTGGATGGGCTTTCTGATCCGAATACGCTGATACGAAAAATAATTACTGAATCTTTTACTTTAGACCCGGATAGGACATGGAAAGAGCTTTGGGAAAAATTAATCAAAGACCCGGTTTATGAAGTGCGCGCAATTGCGCGAAAGCGAATTTCCAAAGATTTCATGGATCGTTACAATCCAAAAGCCGCAAATTTAAATGATGATCAAACTGCGCGTGTACTGGAATTGCTTGATGTAGATTGTCAGGAAGATAGAAACTTTGCCTTTACGTCTTTGGGAAGCAATGACCTTGCGCTGCGTTTTCATGCCGCGGCGTTTTTGGATGCATGCGGCGCGCTTAATGTGATTTTGTCAAAAATCACATTTGTCGATCCAGTCTCCATGAAACACAGCGTTTCCCTTTTGCAAAAGGCGCTTTCAGTTAATGTTTCAGGCTTTTTATCTGATTATCCTGCCGGAGACGGCGCACCGCTTTTGGCAGCAGCGCGCCTTCTTGGCAGTTCAAGCGGAATGTATACAGAAGTGTGTACTTTGGCAAAAAAAGTTTTTGCATATACCGCCGGGAAAAAACTAGACCCTTCAAGTATTGAAATTTACACAGAAACATTAAAGGCAATAAATAACAACGGAAGCAGTAAAGTATTTGAATTGCTTGCTGAAGAGCTTTCCAGGCGGGAAAACTCCCCGCAGTATCTTGACATCCTTCTGCCTCACATTGGCAAAAATACTCAAATGCTTTTTGCTCCCATTTTATTTAAATTTTTGGTCAACCCGGCTTTTCCCAAACGCGAAGAATTGGTAAGTCTTTTGGGATCATTTCCCCCTGGCGGTATTTTACCGGCAGTGTTTCAAATATTAAACGACACCCGTGCTGATTATCCACATCTTGTGCGCATTTCCGCCCTAAAAATACTTGGGCTTTTGCACCTGCCATTCTGCCTTCAAAGAATACTGGAAAGCCTTCCCGCACTTTTCAAAAAAGCGGAGATTGAAAATGAAAGCACAAAAAATAAAAATGTGAATGCCAGTCTTATTTCGGCTCTTGCAGAAATTGAAAGCTTCGCCCGCCTGATAGCTGATTTTCCGCTTGAAATACTTGAAGCAAAGATCCGTTCCCTTTTGGCATCTCCTGACGCGCAAATTCGTGCGGCATTAATTACGATTCTTCCTATAACGAAAAACGAAGGTTTCATAAAAGAAATACGCGCTTCATTAAAAGATGTTGACCCTGACGTGCGCATTGCCGCAATTAACGCTCTTTTGAGGTTTGGCGAAATGCGGCTTTTAAACCAGGAAACTTCAATGTTGCGCGATCCTGTGGAGCGTGTACGGGTTGCCACTGCGGAAGTAATCGCACGGTACGGCAATGCTTCCGCCATGGAAATCTTAAAAAACATTTTAATAGAGCCATCCGAAACTGAATCAGTAAAAATAGGAGTCCTTGCCGGATTGGGGAAAGCCGAAAGCTCTGAAAGCATAAGAATTTTAATTTCGGTGCTTGATTCGCAAAGTGAGTTCTGCGTTTACGCTGAAAAGTCCCTTGGCACAAGAACAAACAAACGTGACATACAGCAGCTTGTTGAAATTTTTAGGGATTCTGAACCTGCGTTGCGGGAAAAAATGATTCCGGTTTTCAGAGTACAGGGAAGTAAAGCAGAACCGCAAATTCTTGAACTGCTGAAAAACGAAATTGCGTCTTTTAAGCCGTACCTTGTGAAAGTGCTTGAGGAAACCGGGTTTGTTGATGAAGCAAAACGGCGGCTTTTAAGCAGGAATGTGGAGGTACGAAGGGAGGCTGCCTTGACGCTCTCGCTCATGGATACCCTGCCTGCTTTCCGCGGTTTGGTTTTGGCGGCTAAAGATCCCGATCAAGAAGTGCGGGTTTGTGTGGTAAAGGCACTTGAAAAACTCAAAAATTCCCAAAGCCGTGAAACACTGGAAGAGCTGAAAAAAGACCCGGACAGCCGAATCCGTAAATATACCCACTGGGCATTGGAAAGGCTTGATTCGCTTAGGATGGAGTAAGCGTATTGGAGTTATGATTGCATTATTATGATTGCATTATATGAAACAAAAACAGCGTAACGTGGTTATAGCAGTGTGGAATGTAAGTGCTTAGCTTAATTTAGCTTGCTTTCATAATTTGCCGATACAAAAAGAGGATATGAGAAAGATTTTTTCAAGGCTGTTGATATTTTTAGCAATCTTTGCTGCGGCGCATCTTTATGCCGCACCTGTGATACAGGCGCGCGATGTGCAAACCCGCAGTATCGAAGACGATTCCCATATCAGGCGCAGGCTTGAATCCGCATGGTTCAGGGAAAGCCCTGTGAGTGTTTTGGCGCGGGCACCGGAGATTCACACCTTGAGAAGCGGTACCAGAGTGCAGGTGCGGACTGAAACGTCTGTGCAAAACCCGCACGAGTTCGCCGTGGTGCTGGCGCGGGAGCAGTACGGGACTTTCCCCGGCTGGGCGCAAGGTTCCTGGGTTTTAACCCGCCGCAGAGATACACCTTCGCATGATGGTTCGCGAATACGCATTTTTTTGCGCAGCGACTTTAACACGTTTGTGCAGTTTCGCCCGTTAGGCGGCGGGGAAAGAAGCCAAATGGACGTGGTTATATATGACGCTTATATGGTTCGCTCCCTGCCCATTCCCATTCCCTTTGAAAGACTTTTCGTATTGCCTGTGGAAAACGCGCTTTCCGCCGCCGGAACCCGCTTCCCACGCCATTACTTTGACCCCGACCTCGGCAGATACCGCGACAGCCGCGCCTTTGTAGCCGCCGTGCGTTCACAGCTTTCGCAACTGCGCTTCGCCGATGACGGTGCGATTGATGAGAACGGCAACTTTGTGTTTATAAACGGGCTTGCGCCGCAGAACTCAGAGACTCAAGGTCTTAATTGTTCCGGTTTTGTCAAATGGATTATTGACGGAATTCTGCGCCCTGTCACCGGTCGGCGCCTTCCGATCCGCCCTTTGGCTGAGCCTTTCGGTGATCGCGGCGGCATTTCCATAGAACACTGGGAACAACTGCGCGATCCGTTTTTCGGTCTTGACTGGATACGCAACCTCGCCGCCAATGCGGGAACTGTTCTGCGCTCTCCGTCTTTCGCCAACCTAAACGAAATTGAAGTGCGCAACTGGAGTTTCTCCCAGATTATCAGCCGGCGCGGCGGTGTGCGTACCGTGCAGCAATACCGCGGCTTTCTGGAAAACGCGGGCTTTTGCATTGAAGGTATACGCCCGCTCATGTACTCGCTGGCAATTAACGAACCCGGCTGGATTTACCTGGCCGCGGTCAATGATGAGTGGGGCGCGGAACGCTTTGACGGCTTTGATCCGACCGATTTGCGCGGGCTTCCGCGGCTGCGGCAGTTTTTCCATGTAGCGGTTTTGGTTCCCTTTTTTGATGAGCGCGGCAACTTTCAGGTTGTGGTTTTTGAGAGCGCTGCTGAAACGTCTTTTCAAGGGTTCAGCACCCGTTACCCGGGGCATTTTGTAAGCCTTGTGCGTGTTCCCATTCACGGCAGATTTGACCCTTAATACCGCTTAAACTTCACGTTTAATTGTGTGTTTGTTCTAACTCTTTTAGCATTTGTGAATAATAGCGGCTTTCAATAACATCCCTATTTACACCAAGATCATCCAGCAAGGCAAGGAGTTTTTCTTTTGCGGCAATAATCATGTTTTCGTCAGCGTGCATGGACAAAATCTCCAATTCAATGAAAAAGCCTAATTTCTCAACCTCGGCAAGTTCAATTGTAATTTCACCGGAAACAAAAGCCCAGCCGCATTTGCGTTTGCGGATTTCCGGCGCAAATCCGAACGCACCCAGAAGCCGCTCAAACTCATTATCAGGTGTTACGGCAAACTCAATCTCCTCATTAACTTCTATACCATCTGTAATTTCTTTCATCTTATACGTCGCTAAAGTTGTTTCCTTTTTACTTCCGTCGGGGAAAGTCATCAGCTCTTTGCGCAAACGTATTTTGGAAACCGGCGCAGGCAAACAAGAGGGATTTTGAGTGCTTTCAGTGTGTGTCCAATAAGTGTCTTCTTTTTCAAAAGCGCACGAGTATGTTGCCTTTTCCATAAGGACTTTTTTCAAACTTTCGTTGTCATAAACATGGGCTTTTAATTCAATTTCTTTCGCCATTGCAATACGTGAGCATTTTCCTATGAAACGGCAAAAATGGCAATACACTAATATGGAAACAATTGATCTTTTATGCTAGAGTTATGCGTGAGTGCGGCGGACTGATGTTTGCCTGCATTATTTCTAACGTTAAATATAACTGGAGCAGTATCAGTATGTTACTCAGCATCGCTTTACTTTTTGTGCTTGTTTTGATAAGCGGGGTTCTTTCCTCATCTGAAATTGCGGTGAGTTCCTCTAACCGTAACAAGGTTAAGATGCTTGCCGATGAGGGGGATAAAAGAGCGCAGCGTCTTTTGGACACGATCAACAAGCCGCATAGTTTTTTTGCCACAACGCAGCTTTATTACACGTTCATCGCGTTTTTTTCAGGCGCATATGCCGCAAGCTCATTTACAGAGCCGCTTGTGCAATTTGCCATTCGCCTTGGCCTTCCGCTTTATCCAAGCGTGATGGAGCCTTTTGCGTTTATTATTGTAACAGCCATCCTGACCTATGTTACGCTCATTCTGGGCGAGCTTGTTCCCAAGCGCATTGCTATGGAGTACGCCATTCCGTTTGCGCTGCGCATTCTTTCGGTTTTAAAAGTGCTGTCAATTATCGCCTTGCCTTTTGTAAAGCTCCTTTCCGCGTCTTCGCGCTTTATATTGCAGCTTATGGGCTTTAAAGATTCCAACCCGGAAGCTGTAGCGACTAAAGAAGAAATACGCATGATTGTTGGGTCTTCAAGTGAGCACGGGCAAATCGCCGAAAGCGAGCAGGGTATGATTGAAAATATTTTCAAAATCGAAAAACTAACCGCAGGCGAAATATGCACTCACCGCCTTAATGTGGTTGCCCTGCCTATCGAGGCTGATTTCAAAACTGTTGTCGCCACGCTTTCAGGAAAATATTTTTCGCGTGTTCCCGTTTACGAAGGAAGCCTTGATAACGTGCGCGGTTTTTTACACACCAAAGACGTTTTTAACTACATGGCAACCAATGACGATGTTTCAGGCTTCCGCATACAAGAGCAAATGCGAGAGGCGTATTTTGTCCCGCTTTCAAAAAGATTGGATGAGCTTTTTGAAGAGATGCGTAAAGAGGGAACTAACCTTGCTGTTGTCATTGATGAATACGGCGGAACGCTTGGCATCATAACGCTTGAAGATTTAATCGAAAAAATTGTCGGGAGTATTCAGGATGAATATGATGAGGATGAAATTCCTGATATTACCGCTGTCGATATTAACTCTTATAAAATTCAAGGAACGGTGAGCCTTGAAACAGTTATGAATCATTTTGATGTGCAGCTTCCAGTAGATCAATACGAAACCCTTTCAGGGTTCTTAATTGGACAGGTTGGGCATATACCTTCAAATGATGAAAACCTTGAACTTGAATATTCAGGCTTGCGCTTTAAAGTGGAGCGTATTCGCAAAAAACGAATTTCATCGGTTTTCGTTACGAAGCTGGATGAAAAGGTAGAAGATTAGCGGGCAGCGCTTTTGTGCCGCAATAATTTAAGATCATGGCAGAAGTATTATCAGCTTACAGTTTTGTTTTAAAAGGTATTCCTGTCGAAGTGGAATACAGAAAAGTGAAAGTTATGCGCCTTTCGGTGCATCCGCCTGGAGGTCGAGTAAAAATTGCGGCTCCCGCGGCAATGAGCCAAGATGACATTTTGAAATTTGCCGCTTCAAAATTTGAATGGATACAAAAACACCGCCTGAGTTTTATCAGCAAGACGCTAAACGCAAATAATTCAACCGGTGCAAAAAGCGGTTTGGACACTTCACTTCGTAACAATTCAACAGTTTACGTTTGGGGGCAGCCGCTTAAATTGCAGATTATTGAACGGGAAGGAAATTCCAAAGCTGCTGTTTCTGGGGAAGACATGGTTTTGCGTGTCAGACCGCCTGTAACAAAAGTGCAAAAAATGAAAATACTTGATCGTTTTTACCGCAGGGAATTAAAGCTGAAAGCCGAAAGCGTTATTAAAAAATGGGAGGGGAAAATTGGCGTAGAGGTAAAAAAGCTCTACATAAGAAAAATGAAAACGTGCTGGGGGAGCTGCAATTACACAAAGCAAACTTTGCGGCTTAATTCTGAATTGGCAAAACGAAATCCGCAATGCCTTGAGTATGTTGTGGTTCATGAGATGCTGCATATTATAGAACGATACCACAATGAAAAATTTTATCGTCTTTTGGGTGCTTATATTCCTGAATGGAAGGCGATACGGAAAAATATGAATACGAACACTTGAAATAATTTGCATTTTACAAGTAAAGTATGCTTATTATAAAACGAATAAAATAAGTGAGGAGATATTATGAAAATAATCGTTGCCACAGATTCATTTAAAGGAAACTTAAGTTCTCCTGAGGTCGCGTCAATTGTTGAAGAAGGGATTTTGCGTGCGCACAAAAAAGCCAAAGTGTACAAAATCCCACTGGCTGACGGAGGTGAGGGAACTGCCAAAGCCATTACAGAGGCGGCGGGAGGGAAGTTCGTTGAAGTGACTGTGAAAGGACCTTTGGGTAAAAAACAAAAAACAGCTTTTGGGCTTTTGGAAAAAGGCAAAGTCGCTGTTTTGGATATGGCAAGCGCTTCAGGAATTGAACTTGTAAAGCGTGAAGAGCTTAATCCATTAAAGGCGTGTACGTTTGGAACAGGTGAACTTATTAAGGCTGCACTTGATTCCGGAGCAAAGGAACTTATCATAGGTATCGGTGGAAGCGCGACCAATGACGGCGGGCTTGGCATGATAAGCGCGCTTGGCTTTAAGGTGCTTGACGATAAAGGGAAACCGGTTGGTTTTGGCGGTGAAGCTCTGGCAAAAGCCGCTTCCATTGACTGTTCAAATGCCGACAAGCGACTGAAAAATGTCTCCATAAAAGTTGCCTGTGATGTGACAAATCCGCTTCTTGGCCCCAATGGCGCGTCAGCGATTTTTGGTCCGCAGAAAGGGGCGACTCCTGATATGATAAAAACTCTTGACTCCGGGCTTTCAAAACTTGGGCAGGCATGGATAAAATCAGGACTTGCAAAAGATGTGGAACAGCCTGGTGACGGAGCTGCCGGCGGAGTTGGTGCGGCTTTAAGGATTTGCTTTGGAGCGAAAATGGAATCCGGTGCAATGCTTGTCATGCGGTATGCCGGTTTTTTCAAGCAGCTTGAAAAAGGCGCAGATCTTGTTATCACCGGGGAAGGCAAAACTGACAGCCAGACAACGAAGTTGGGAAAGTTATGTTCAATTGTCGCAAGAGAGAGCAAAAAAGCAAAAGTTCCTGTGGCACTGCTTTCAGGAGCATTAAGCGGGGATTCCGGTGATTTGTTTGAAATGTTTGATTACGCGGCTTCAATATCGTGCGGGGAAACAAGCCTTGAGGAAATGCTAAAAAACAGCAAAAGCGATTTAAGGTTTGCCGCGGAGAATCTTATCCGCGCTATTTTACTTGGAGAAAGGCTTGCAAAATGATAGAACAAAGCGGTGATGACAAAAATTCGATTAACCGGATTCCTGCTGATTTAAATCATGAAAATCTTTCCGGTATGAATACGGCGCAGGCAAAGGAATATATTTTTGGTTTTGTCGCGACACTAAAAATGACTGAAAAGGAAATAACCGCGGCGGTAAGTGAAGCTGCCAAGTGGATGGAGCGGGCAAGGCTTGCGCGTGAACGTGGAGCGGCAGACCTTTTAACACACGCCGAACAGGAATTGCAGAAAGCAGCCGCGCGTCACGCGGCTTTGCAGGAAGAAGCGCTGCTACTTAGAAAGCAGATAGATTCCATGCGCCGCCAATTGCCCGGTCTTGCCGCGCGTGAACGGAGTGTAGACCCTGACATCCTTGAGCAGGAATTGCTGCTGGCGCTGGGGCAGTCGCAAGATGAAGTTAAAGCAGACAAAGCGTTTAGAGAGCTGGAAAAAGAAAATGCCGCGGCGACAGCGCTTGAAGAACTTAAAGCTAAAATGAGAAAATAGGGGCTGAAGGTTCTAAAACCACATCTTGCCCAAATATGCGTTTAGCGATAAGGTGAATTATGAAAGCCCCTGAAAGTAACGATTCCACGCCTAAGCATCAAAAGCCAACGTCCGGCAGTTCACTTATTCGGCAGGGGTCTGCTTTGTCGCTGCTTACGCTGGTTTCCCGCGTATTGGGGCTTGGGCGGGAAATGACAAAGGCCGCGTTTTTAGGAACGACCGCCCTTTCGGATGCTTTTTCGGTGGCGTTTATGATTCCAAATCTTTTCCGCCGCCTTTTTGCCGAAGGTTCAATCGCCGTTGCTTTTATCCCAACCTTCAAAGAATACCTTGCCGAACATTCAGGCGGGAAAGTAACAACTGAAGAAATAAAAGAATTTCTTTCTTGCCTTTTTACTTTTCTTACGTTCGTTGTTACAATCACGGTAACTGTGGGAATAATTCTTTCCCCTTTTTTGATCCGCGTTTTTGGTATGGAAGAATTTGATGAGACAGTTTTTCTTACACGTCTTATGTTTCCGTTCCTCATTTTTATTTCTATAGCGGCGTTTTTTCAGGGAATACTAAATAGCTTTAAGATTTTTGCGCCGTCGGGTTTTGCGCCAATTTTATTAAACATCGCAATAATACTGTGTGCGTACGCTTTGAGTCCTTATATGCAAAACCCCGCGCGCGCGATGGCGGTGGGCGTTCTTATTGGCGGCTTTTCCGGTGCGGCAATTCAGCTTCCATTTATATTAAAACACAAAAGTAAAATCAGGTTTTTTTTCACGAGCATAAAAAAAGCGCTGAATAATCCGGGGACAAAAAAAGTTCTGCGCCTTATAGGGCCGACAATTATCGGGATGGCAGCGTATCAGCTAAACGATTTGGTTTCCACAGCGCTTGCGGGAAATGCGGGGGAAGGAGTCGTTTCAAGTTTGCAGTTTTCCTTAAGGCTTCAGGAACTTATCCTTGGCGTATTTGCCGTTTCAATTGGAACTGTGCTTTTGCCGGATTTGGCTGAGCACGCAAAATCGCGCCAGTGGGATATTTACAAACAGCGCCTTACTTCGGCGATGAACATCATCGCTTTTATCGCAATACCGGTTACATTTTTTGCGCTGTCTCAAGGTGAAACGCTCATCCGCCTGCTTTTTCAAACCCGCTATTTCGGTGAAGAATCGGTTGCGCTGACGCTTGCCGCATTCACTTTTCATATGCCCGGACTTTATTTTATCGCGTTAAACCGCATTCTGGCTCCGGCTTTTTACGCCCAAAGCGATTCAAAATCACCGACAATTGCGGGGATTATCTCTTTTGTGGTGAACATAATTTTAGCATCAATATTGGTTTCTCACTTTCGCGGTTCAGGCATTGCGTTTGCGTTGAGCTTTTCAAGCGCTGTGAACACCGCTGTCCTTTTATATTTTTTGCGGAAAAATCCTTCAATATCGCTTATCACTATGCTGCGAAGTACTCTCGGATATTCTTTTAAGTTGATACTTATTTCTGCCGCTGCCATTATTCCCCTGCTTTTTTTATCGCCGTTTTTGACCGAAGTTTTTTACGGCAATCACCGCGTTATTTCGCAAGGAGCACCGCTTTTAATTAACGCGGTGGTTTATTCAGTTACAGGAATCGCGCTTTTGGCTGCCACCGCCGACAAGCAGTTTTTAGCCATTGTAAAAATGTTAAAGTCGCGGAAAAAACGCTAGGCCGTTTTTGCAAAAACCACATGCTTGAACAAGAATATATTTAAGGGGAGAATAGTTTATATGATTTACCTTTCAGGCTTTCACGCCATAGAAGAACGAATTAAGTCAGGACACTCATGCGGTCCATTGTTGGTTGCAAAACCCGGACCAAGGGCGCGCGAGATTATGACGCTTGCCGGTGAGTACAAAATACGGATTGACCGCGTTGGAACTGCAGAGCTTGATCGTCTTGCGCCTGATCATCGCGGCATTGCTCTTGAAGTTGAAGATTCTTCATCCTCCGCTGACATTTCCCTTGAGCAGTTTATTTTAAGCTTAAGCGAAGATAAAACCGATGTGTTGGTCGCGGTTCTTGATGAAATTACTGATCCGCATAACTACGGCGCGATACTTCGCTCTTGCGATCAGTTCGGGGTGGATTTGGTATTGACCCGCCACCGCCGCACCGCCAAACACGCGGATGTCGTTTCGCGCACTTCAGCGGGAGCTGCCGCCTGGGTTGCGCAGGCGGAAACTGCCAATTTGCCCCGCGCTGTTGAACAGCTAAAAGATTCAGGCTTTTGGATTTACGGCGCGGAGCCGGGCGGGAAAGCGGTGAACGAAGTTAAGCTTTCAGGCAGGACAGCAATAATACTCGGCGGTGAAGGATCAGGCATTTCCAGGCTTTTGCGGGAAAACTGCGATGCGATGATTTCCATTCCAACGTTTGGACGCGTAGATTCACTTAATGTGTCGGTTGCGGCCGGTGTATTATTTTATGAGGTCATGCGCCAGAGGACTTCTTGAAAAAACTTCTTGCTTGAGTGTATCATCGTTTGGTGAGCGGTTTTGTTCATCTCCACGTACATTCTGATTTTTCTCTATTGGACGCTTCCGCCTCTGTTGAGGGTTTGGTGAAAAAAGCGCAAGAGCTTGACATGAAGGCGCTGGCGCTTACAGACCACGGCAATATGTTTGGGGCTATAGAGTTTTTTCGCGCGTGTAAAAAAACCAAAGGAAATCTGAAACCAATCATTGGCTGTGAAGTTTACGTTTCACCTTCATCGCGCTTTGACAAAAAAGGTTCGGAAAGCGAAAACGCCTATTACCACCTTGTGCTTCTGGCGGCAAACAGGGAAGGGTACTTCAATCTCATGAAGCTCTGCTCTTTTGCCTACACCGAGGGCTTTTATTACCGCCCCCGCGTTGACGACCAATTGCTTGCCGAATACTCACGCGGGCTTATCGCCTTGTCCGCTTGCGCTTCCGGTGAAATTCCACGCCTCATTCAAAACGGCAAGCTTGAAGAGGCTGCAGCAAAAGCAAACTTTTACCGCGACCTTTTTGGAAAGGACGAAAGCGGAAATCCCAATTTCTATCTTGAGATTCAGGATCACGGCATTCCCGGCGGTGCTTTCAGAAGCGCACTTTCCCAAAAGGACATTACCAATGCAACGCTTGATATTGCAAAGCGGACAGGCATTCCCCTGGTCGCCACAAACGATGTGCATTATCTTGAGCAGGCTGACTCCATCGCGCATGACGTGCTTTTGTGCGTTGGAACGGGAAAAGTGCGCACGGAAGAAAAGCGCAAAAAATATTACGGGGATCAGTTTTATTTAAAAACACAGCAGCAGATGGCTTCGCTTTTTCCGGAGGTTAGTTTTCCTGACGCGATTGCGAACACCCTGCGAATTGCCGATCGCTGCAACGTGGAAGTTCCCGATGTCAAAATCGAAGACCTTCCAAAATATCTGCCTGAGTTTGAAATTCCTGCAGGTTATAACACGGCAGACGATTACTTGAAAGCCCTTGCCGCGGAAGGTCTTGTCAAACGTTATCCCGCAAAGGCGGAATCAGGCGGGGAAGAGTGGCAGGCGATACAGGAGCGCAACAGATTTGAATTGGACACCATAATACAGATGGGTTTTACCGGTTATTTCCTTATCGTTGCCGATTTTATTAACTGGGCTCACGCCCGCGGTATTCCTGTAGGTCCAGGCCGAGGTTCAGGCGCGGGTTCCATCGTCGCCTACGCCCTGCGGATAACGGACATTGATCCGCTTAAGTACAGCCTGCTGTTCGAACGCTTCCTGAACCCTGAGCGCGTTTCAATGCCTGACTTCGATGTTGACTTCGCCAACGAAGGCAGGGACGATGTGATGAAATACGTTGCCGAAAAGTACGGGCGGGAACGTGTCGGGCAGATTATCACGTTTGGGACGCTGGGGGCGAAGGCGGTTATAAAAGACGTGGCGCGCGTCCTTGAGATTTCAATTCCTGAATCGGAAATGATCACAAAGCTCATACCCAAAGACCCTCAAATTAATTTGGAGAAAGCCATAACCGGAGAGCCCAAATTGCAAGAGATGGTTGAAAATCCCCGTTATACAGAACTTTTTTCCCTCGCAAAAAAACTGGAGGGACTTAACCGCCATTTAAGCCTTCACGCCGCGGGTGTGGTTATCGGCAAATCAAACCTTAACGATTTTGTGCCGCTGTACCGTGAACCGAAAACCGGCGGCACGGCGACTCAATACAGCATGAACTACCTTGAGACTTGCGGTCTTGTGAAAATGGACTTCCTCGGTCTTAAAACGCTTGATGTGATAAAACACGCGACCGCTCTCATTCGCCGGCGCGGCGGACAGTACGCCGATTTCAGCGTGGAAAATATTAACGAAAACGACGAGGCAACTTTTAAAATGCTTGGCGAAGGTAAAAGTTTCGGCGTTTTCCAGTTTGAATCGGAGGGAATGCAGAGCGTCCTTAAACGGGCTCGACCGAATTCCATCGAAGATTTAATTGCCTTAAACTCCCTTTACCGCCCAGGCCCTATGGAAAACATCGATCAATTTGTCGATTCCAAAAACGGAAGACAAAAGATTGTGTACCCCGACAAAAGCCTTGAGGAAATCCTTAAAGAGACTTACGGCGTAATTGTGTACCAAGAGCAGGTTATGCAGGTGGCACAAATTGTCGGCGGGTTTTCGCTTGGCAGCGCTGACGAACTGCGCAGGGCGATGGGAAAAAAGATCATGGATAAAATGATCGAAGGGAAGGCGAAGTTTATATCAGGCGCTGTAGAACGGGGTTACAACAAAAAAAAGGCCGATGAGATTTTTGAGCTCCTTGTTCCTTTTGCCGGTTACGGTTTTAATAAAAGCCACGCCGCCGCCTATTCGGTGATTGCTTACCGAACCGCCTACCTTAAAGCCAACTTTTCAACAGAACTGATAGCCGCAAACCTCACAAACGAAATTCATTCGACGGACAAGGACAAGCTTTCTGAGTGCATAGCCGAGGCTCGCAGAATGGGGCTTGAAATTGATCCTCCTGACATAAACAGGTCGGATAAGCTTTTTAACGTTGTGGACGGCCGCATCGTGTACGGGCTTTTGGGTATTAAAGGGCTTGGCGATGGTGCCGCAGAGGAAATTGTCGCGCGCCGCAATGATGGGTCAGGCGGACAGTATAAAGATTTTATGGATTTCCTTGACCGCGTGGACATAAAAGCTGTGGGCAAAAGCGTTATCGAGCGGCTTATTCAAACCGGCGCTTTTGACAGTTTCGGCATAACGCAGGGAACGCTTTCAGGCAACCTTGAGCGCGCGGTGGAGTACGCCCAGAACATCAAGGACGACAAGAAGTACGGCCAGGTGAGTCTTTTTGGCGACACGGGTGAAAAGGAGTATCCGGATTTTGAGTTTCAGGAATTCCCTGAAATGGGCAGAGCTGAAAAACTCAAAATCGAAAAGGAGCTTATAGGCTTTTATTTTTCCGGTCATCCTATGGATGAGTACCGGGAGATTTGGGAGCAAGTCGTCAAGGTCAACTTGGGTGTTCCTGAAAGCCTTCTTCCTGGAACGCAGATCCTTGTGGGGCTTGTAAAAAACATCAAGCCCATCACCACAAGCAAAGGCGATAAAATGGCTTTTGCAACGCTTGAAGATTACAATGGTGAAATAGAACTCACTTTTTTTTCATACGCGTGGAAAAAATGCCAGGATAAAATAGAGGCTGAAAAAGTCACTATTCTTAAAGGAAAAATTGAGTATCAGAAAGACAGGGACAAGCGCAGTTTTAACGTTGAAGAATACCTTGATGATGCTGATGTTGAAAAAGCGCTTAAGGAGGAGGAAGCGCAAACGCGCAAGTGGGATAAGTATCGCAACATTTTTCGATACACCAAGGATCTGGATTTGCGTTTCCCCAATTTGGCGGCTCAGGAAAAAATTGAGTCAGGCACGTATACGCTTATAGGGGCGCTTAAATCGCTGCGGACGCACATCGATTCCAAAGGCAAGGAAATGGCGTTTGCAAGCATCCAGGGGCGTGATGGGGAAATGGACGCGGTCTTTTTCGCCCGCGCGTGGGAAAACTGCAAGGCGCTTGTTTCAGTTGACGAGATTATCGCCTTTAAGGGAAGCATAGATCCTGATAAAGACAGAAACCCGCAAAAGCCGTCTTTCCTTGTCTCAAGCGTTCAGGACATAAACCGCTTGCTGCGCCTTGCGGCAAAGAAGGCTGCCGAACTTGGCGACGCAGGCGATGTGGAAATTGCAGGCGATACCGGCTCGGCTTCAGGTTACAGGAAAGTCCACATACGCCTTGCCGCAGGCGCGCCGGATGACCGGGCGGCGCTGTCTTCGCTCAAAGCCAAAGTGGAAGGCAACCCGGGCAATTGCCCTGTGTACATACATATTCCTGTAAACGGAACAGCAGAGACTATAGTCCGCGCCGCCGCCGGAATCAACGCCTTCACCCCCATCGGCGCTCTGGCTGAATGCGCCGCCGTTGCCGATGCGTGGGGCGACAGATGAGGATGATCCGGGATTTGGATGTGCTTCATTCGCTTTTCATGCTATTATCTGAATAAGGAGTACCGTATGGGTCAGATTATGGGTTTTTTGAGTTCGCTTGCAAGCATTTACATGATGATACTTTTTGTGCGTATCATCCTCTCGTGGTTCAGCTGGGTTGGGCGGGGTCGCCTGCACGAGATTCTTGCGCGTGTCACCGACCCCTACCTTAACATCTTCCGCCGCCTTCCGCTTAGGGTGGGCTTTCTGGATCTTTCACCCATCGTGGCGCTTGCTGTTCTTTCTCTTTTCGTCCGCCTTTTTGCCACAATGGCAATGCATCAAACGATAAGCATTGGCATAATTCTTTCAATGGTTGTGCAGATGCTTTGGGGCGTGGTTTCTTTTTTGATTATCTTTTTGATCATCGTTTTTGCCCTGCGCATGGTCGCGTACTTTGCCCGCTTTAACATCTACAATCCCTTTTGGCGCATTGTAGACACCGTTTACCAGTTAATCGCTTACCGGATTAACCGCACGATTTTCAAAAACCGTATTGTGCCGTTCGTTCATTCGTGTCTGTTTTCCATTGCCTGTCTTTTTGTAATGTACTTCGGTCTGCGCTTTTTGCTGGGTGTTGCGTCCATTGCGCTTTTGAATTTACCGATATAGTATGTTTCTCAAAGGGCTAAAAGCGCCCGTCACAAGCCTTAAGGGCGCAGGTCCCAATTTCGCCGCCAAAGTCGCGCGGCTTGGCATCGTGAGCGTTGCGGGGCTTTTGTGCCACTATCCGAGGGACTGGGAAGACCGAAGCCGCGCCGTGCCGCTGAAAGACTGGCACTTAGGCCGTGTATGCACAACGGTTACCGTGCTCGTGCACGACTGGTTCGGCTTCGGGCGCATGAAAACGCTGAAAGTCCTTGTTGAAGATGAAACCGCGCGCGCATGGCTTTTGTGCTTTAACCGCCCGTTTTTAGACCGCACTCTCAAGCCCGGAACTCGCCACAAACTGTACGGCAATTTCCACTTCAAGCGCGGTGATATTCAGTCAAGCGCCTTTGATGCCGAACCGATCAGTTCAAGCGGCGCTAGCGTCGCTAACACCGTTAGCGGCACTCAATTTTCTATACTGCCTGTGTATCCGCTTACCGCGGGGCTTGTGCAAAACTCACTGCGAAAAATTATTGCTAACGCGCTCAAGCAGTTTGCGCCCGCCCTTGAGGATGAGCTGCCGCAGAGCATAATCAGGCGGGACGGACTTTTGCCAAAAAGTGAAGCGGTAACGGCGATTCATTTTCCCGCCACGTTTGAGCAGCTCCAGCAGGCTAAAAAAACGCTCATATATGAGGAACTTTTTTATCTTGAAGTGATGATAGGAAAGCGGGCTATGGAAAGGCGGGATGTAAAAAGGGAGAGGGGAACCGGAAATGGGGAGCAGAAAACAGCCGGCAGCCAATCCCCGGCCGCAAGTTTACAAAGCCGCCTTCTTAAACGTCTGCCGTTCTCCCTTACGCCCGGCCAGCAATTGTCTGTTGATGAAATAAACCGCGATATGGACAGCTCTTTTCCTATGGCGCGGCTTTTGCAGGGCGATGTGGGTTCGGGGAAAACGCTTGTGTCGTTTCTTGCGGCTCTTAAGGCTATAGAAAACGGAGGGCAGGCGGCGCTTATGGCTCCCACAGAGCTTTTGGCGCGCCAGCACGCGGAAACCGCCGCACGGCTTTTGGAGCCGCTTGGCGTGCGGATTGCCTTTCTTACAGGAAACCTTAAAAATTCAGGGCGCGTGCAGTTGTTAAAGGCGCTTGCCGAAGGCGGCATAGACATGGTCGCTGGCACTCACGCCCTGTTTTCGCGCGATGTGGAGTATAACTCCCTGCGCCTTGTGATTGTTGACGAGCAGCACCGATTCGGCGTAACCCAGCGCCAGGCAATCATGGCAAAGGGAAAGCAAAACCCGGATTTGCTTATGATGAGCGCCACGCCCATTCCGCGCAGCCTCGCCCTCACGGTTTTCGGTGACCTTGACGTATCGGCAATCCGCGATATGCCGCCCGGGAGAAAACCTGTGAAAACCCACCTCGCAAGGGAATCCAACGCGCAAAAAGTTTATGACTTTGTACTGCGGGAACTGGCGGCGGGGCATCAGGCGTATTTTGTGTACCCGCTTATCGAAGGAGGCGGTGAAAACGACCTGAAAGACGCGGTTTCAATGGCAAAACGGCTTGCACAGGAGGTGTTTCCTGACTTTCGCGTTGAGCTTTTGCATTCAAAGGTCGATGAGGAGGAAAAACGCCGCATTATGGACGATTTTCGCCGCGGCGAGGTGAAAATATTGGCCGCCACAAGCGTTGTGGAAGTCGGCGTTGATGTGCCTAACGCGACTTGCATGGTGGTGGAGCAGGCTGAACGCTTCGGGCTTTCGGCTTTGCACCAGCTCCGCGGCAGAGTCGGGCGGGGAAATGCCCAGTCGTACTGTTTCCTCGTGTACTCTGGCAATCTCACTGAAGACGGAAAGGTGCGCCTGAAAGTGATGCTTGAAAATTCTGACGGCTTTGTCATTGCCGAAGAGGATTTGAAACTAAGGGGGCCGGGGCAGATTGCCGGTATCGAGCAGTCAGGTTACCTCACGTTGGGGCTTGCCGACCCGGTAAGGGATGCCGGTGAACTTAAGCGTGCGCGGGATGACGCGTTTGCAATGCTTGAAAATGACCCGAATTTGAGCCTGCCTGAAAACCGTGTTGTCGCCGAAGTGCTCTTGCGCGCTCCGCCTTTTGGGGCTGATGCGGCAGGTATTTGACAGGTCAAGACCTCCATTTTTGGCTATTCCGGCTGGTCGATGGAAAAAGCCAACAATTTAACTAAACAAAATAGTTGGTTTTGGGTTTTTTTCAAAAATTCTTTTTTTATTTTCAATTTGCTATAGACAGATATACAATCATGGATTAGAATATGCCTTGTTGTCGAGTGAAGACAATAAAATTTTTTCGGAGGTATTTTAATGAGCAAGTATCAAGATCCAGCAGTGAAGGTAACCAATGCAGACCAGGCATTGAAGCTTCTTAAAGAGGGCAACGCGAGGTTTGTGGCCAACAATCTCGTCCCCACTGATTACAAAGAAGCTCTTGGTAAAACCGGAACTCAGCAAAGCCCCTTTGCTTCAGTTTTGACATGTGCTGACAGCCGCTGCTCACCTGAGATTTATTTTGATCAGGGAATTGGTAACGTTTTCGTCGTTAGAAATGCCGGCAACTTTGCTGACAGGGAAGCCATTGGCTCCTTCCAATTCGCGGCCAATGTTTTGGGTTCCCAAATCATTGTAGTCGTTGGTCACTCACAGTGCGGAGCGGTTAAGAATGCGCATGCCGGTACAGTCACAACTCTTCCTGAGCTTGATGGCGTTCTGGCGGATCTCGGCCCCATCGTTAAGGGTGCCGCTGATTGGGAAAAAGACGGCGTTCCGATGAACGTGAAAGCCCAAGTTGAAGCTTTGAAAAAAGCGCCTGGCATCACTGTGCCTGTTTATGGCGCTGAATATAACGTCGCTACCGGCGTTGTTACCTGGCTTTAATGATTCTTGAGTTTTCCAGTTTCTTAATTTAATAAAAAAATAAGAGTGGGTTTTCAGGCACGCCAGAGCGGGTCTGAAAACTCGCTGTTTTAGATATTGTGAAGTCGGCCGCTCCGGGGTAGAGCGGCGTATGTTTTACCGGTTTTCATTAATTTGGAAGGGGAAGATCGATATGTTAGTAGCGGATAGCACATCCAGAGTAGACACGTTTAAAATTGCGTTTATTACCGGTGCCTCAATTTTTGTTATGGGGTATTTGAACGGACTTGCGCTTGACACCTACGGTTTGGCAGCAATGATTTCTGCGCAGTCAGGAAATGTAATATGGATGGGTCTGAATGCGGCCGGGGGTTACTGGCAGGCCTTTGGAGAAAACTTAGGTCTGTTCTTCGGTTTTGCCGGCGGCGCGGCTTTTGCGCTTTTTACTCAGAAACTTTTTTCAGAAAGGCCTAAGCAGTTTTTTTATAACTGGACAGTTTTTTGTGTGCCAATAATTATTTATCCGTTCTTTTTGCAGTATGTGGTGCCGGGGTTTGTAGCATTGATAGTTTTGGGTTTTGTTTGCGGTGCGGCTCTTGGCTTTTTTAGGAAGATGTATCACCTGGAAATAAACAACGCGATGGCAACCGGTAGCGCACGCTTTGTCGGCTTACACGCAGCTGGTGCTGTGGCGAAAAAAAGCAAGCAGGAAGCTTTTTCTCTTTTCTTGTTTTTTATGTGTGTTTTCCTCTTTGCCGCAGGTGCCGCGTTATACGTTGTGCTTGCCAAAGCAGATTATAATCTGGTAGAGGGCGGCATGAGAGTCGGACTCGGCTACTACGGTCACGTTGGACGCCTCTCACTCGGACTTGGTTACAGTGACATTGTTGGCCAGCACGGTGTGGGCGTTTCCCGTTCAACGCCGAGCAATATCGTGAGAGTTATTGGGCTTATCGCGATTTGTATAATCCCGTATTTCTTTTGCCCGAAACACATTGCTACAGAGCAAAAATAAGCTAAGGAAAAACTCAGGGGGAAAATTATGGAAGTGAAGGTCAGGTTAAAAAACAGAATTTCTGAACCTTTGGTATCGGCAACTGATTTTGTCATCAAAACCAAAGAAAAAAAGGGTAAGACTGTACACAGCCTTGAGTTTACCGTGTGCAACTCAATGGGCATAAAAGAGACATTCAGCTTTGATAGTCATGACAAAGCGTTACTTGATGCCCTGCTTAGCGGTATAAAAGAAAAGGGTGAGTTCTTGTTTGATGTGGACTGCAAAGTCTGCGACAAGACTGTCAGGTGTACCGAGATGGATTACGACAAGTTTGTTGAAATGACGCAATGCGGAGAGTACCAGGGTGAACTTAAGTTTGCCGGTAAGGATTACGTCATTACCGTGTAAGTTTTGATCAAAAGGATGTGTTGCCGGCGTGGATCGCGAGATGGGCTTGCGATTCAGCCGGTTTATGTGTATATTCACCTGAGTAGTTTTTCAGGTGATTTTTTGATCGAGTCATTGAGTTGCTTCCAAAACCATTTTTTGTACGGCTTAAAGTTTGCAAGTTTTGTGAAATTGTCTTAACTTTAAGTAAAAACCAAAAGCGACAAACCTATGCCTTTGTCGCTTTTGCAGTGGCTTCCTTACCATATTATTACTAAAAGAGTGGGCACCGCTTAGGCGATACCTGATATGACGAACATGATGCATTGTGCATTTGGGAAGTGGATATGTTTTTTTTATACCTTGTTTTGTGGTTGATTTTTTCCATGCGTTTGAGCGTGGGGATTGTAATAGCGGGGGTTGTTATTTCAGCCGCCCTATACCGTTTCGCATACCGGCATATGGACTACTCCTTCACCAATGATTACAAATTGGTTCGCAAATGCTTTTTGGCGATCCAGTACGCGTTAATTCTCGTGTGGGAAACGGCAAAATCAGTTATCGGCGTACTGCGCATCGTTTTCAGTCCCACCATCAATGTACAGCCGCGTGTGATTTATTTTCGCACTGTGGTAAAGACAGAGCCGGTCTTGGCAGTTCTTGCCAATTCAATAACGTTGATGCCCGGCAGCGTTGTAGTGGCTCTTGAAGACGGGCTTTTTTGTATACACTGTCTTGATGACTCACTAGTGGAGAACATACAGGACTCCGTGCCGGTCAGGCATTTGCGGAAATTCGAAGAATGATACACGTAGCTACGGCTTTTACAAAACGCAGAATATATTTACAGGAGGCCTCTCATGGAGACCATTGATGCCGCGTATCGTATGTTACTTTGGGGCAGCGCAGTATTCTTATGTCTGCTGATGTTAGGCTTTCTGATTCAGGCGGTGATAGGGCCACGGTTTACTGATAGGGTGATTTCCATAAACCTCATCTGTACGAAGGGTATTATTATGATTGCAGTCCTTTCATATCTGCGAAACGACTTCAGTCTACTCGACGTTGCCGTCGTATACTCCATGATTTCATTTCTTTTTGTGGTAATACTTTCAAAGTGTTATGTGTCACTGCACCATAACGACCCTTACAACTTGACTTTGGCTTCAAGTACGATTGAACCCGCACCCGAAGCTGCTAGCAACGAAAGCAAGGAGAATGAGCAATGATAGTCTTGCAATGGATACGCTTCGCATTTGCCGCACTGCTTTTAATTTGCGGAATTATCGCTCTTTTGGGAACAGTGATGGGTGTTTTCCGCTTCAAATACGTGCTTAACCGCATTCACTTTGCCGCGAAGTGCGACACATTTGGCGTTTTTCTTATTTTTCTTTCACTTATTCTTATGATGGGTTTGAGCTTTGCCTCATTGAAACTCCTTCTTGTCGTCGTGTTTATCTGGATAACAAATCCAATTTCCAGCCACTTGATCGCTCATCTGGAAGTAAGCACGAATCCAAACATCACAAAGGAATGTGAGGTAATGCCAAATGATTTCGTTTGAAGCAATTTTATTGGGTCTATTGGTGGTCGCCGCTATTGCGGTTTCCTCAATGAAGTCCCTCATGGCGGCTGTCATTATTTACTCAGGCTACAGCGTGGTCAAATCGATTGTCTGGATACAGCTTTCAGCCCCTGACCTTGCGATTACCGAAGCCGCTGTTAGTGCCGGTATTTCCGGCATTTTGTTTTTCATTGTGCTTAAGCGAGTGCTTATTGTCCGCAGGGAATACCATGAGCAGACTGAGTACAAAAGCCCGTACCGCCAGAAAATGGACAAAGGGGCATTTCGTCCTTTTTACAATTTTATGTCAGTGGCAATCGGACTTGGACTCACGGGTATTCTTACCTACACCGTGTCGCACCTTCCGCCATTTGGGCATCCTGACAATCCCACCAACAATGAAGTCCCAAGGAAATTTCTTGAAGACGGAATTCATGACACAGGCGCTCTAAACGCGGTTGCCAGTATGCTTTTCGAATATCGTGCTTTTGATACGCTTGGGGAAGCGGCGGTGCTGATTGCGGCGGTGTGCGCAGTTCTTATCCTTTTGCGAAACGACGGCCCTATGGGCACATTTCACGCGTTTTCGCACCAGACCGAAGAGCCAAATCGCGACATAATTTTGCGGAATATGTCGTTTCTGCTTGTTGGGATGATTTTGGTTTTTGG
>JAIRQD010000123.1:0-3659 GCA_031256655.1 Treponema sp. | reverse complement strand
CGCTTTTGCGTGACGGGCTTTTCGCATTCCGCGGCGAGCGGGATGTGTCGTTTTTGCCAGTGCGCCAGGAAACGCTTGTTGAAACGGCGGGCACTTCTTTTATACGGCGCGCGCACTTTCAGCTTGTTGACGGGGAAGTTTTCATCATGTCCTTCACTATGGATACGCGCTTCATCGATCACTTTTCGATTTTCACCACCTTTGTCGAACGTTACGGCGAGCCTGTCACACTGAACCCGAATGAAGCGGTTTGGGAAGACGATTACACCCGCGTATCAATTGAACGCCCGCTTACGGTCAAGTACATAGACAGGGTGGTTTTTGAAAGGCTCCAGTACGAATCAGGCGCGCAGCGCGCATGGCAGACATTGATGCGGGAGGAGTTTCTTGACTTCTTTTAGATTTCCGCTTGTTGTCTTTTTTGTCGTTTTTATTTCCTGCACTTCTTCAGAAAGCGGAGAGCAGTTTGAAAGGCGTCAAATTACGATTGAAAGCGACGGGAGAAACATACACATTGATGCGGAGCTCGCCCTTACAAGCGCGCAGCATCAGCAAGGGCTTATGTTCCGCGAACACTTAAACGATGGCGAGGGGATGCTTTTCGTTTTTGACCGCGATCAGATTTTATCGTTTTGGATGAAAAACACGCTCATTCCGCTTTCGATAGCGTACATCGCCTCTGACGGGAGAATCATCGAAATACACGATATGACACCCGGCAACCTCAACCCGGTGCGCTCAACCCGTTCGGTGCGTTATGCGCTTGAAGTTCCGCAAAACTGGTTTGCGCGCACAGGAATTGTGCCCGGTGACAGGCTTGATGTTCAAGGCGGCTTTCGGTAGCGTGATACACGAGGGGAATATGTTCAGAGGTTTTACACAAAGAGTAATGCGTTTACTCACCCTTGATGCCCAGGAGCAAGCGCGGCGTTACGGCGCTGAACAGCTTTTGCCTGAGCACATCACCATTGCTTTGCTTAATGACGGGGCGGGAACAGCCTGCAAAGCTCTTTTGCGCCTGCGAATTGATCTGCTTGAGTTTAAGCAGTATCTGGAAAAAAGCCTTCCGCTTTTGACTTCGCTCCTTGTACGCTCCGAAGTGCCGCTGTCCGAGCGGGCAAGACGCATGGTGCAGATTGCTTCAGAAGAGGCAAAGTCAATGGGAAGCGATTACCTTGGAACGGAACATTTGCTGCTTGCGGCAATGCTTGAAAAAAACTCAAGCTCCTGTGTGTTTTTAAGCCAGCGTGAAGTGACTTCAGAAATGTTCCGCGTTATCGTGCAAACTTCCTATTACCGCAGCCGCCGTTTGGATGAGGTCTTTCCCGCCGAAGGTTTCCGTTCTGTGTTCCCGCGCTGGGACGGGCATTTCTGCAAAGCCGCAGACGGCAATGAAAGCAAAACCTCTTCAAGGATTCGTCCTGCCTCTTATCCCGTGCTCACGCCCACTCTGGATGAATTTTCCCAAGACCTCACCGCATTAGCCAAAGCGGGGAAGCTTGATCCCGTTATCGGGCGGACAAAGGAAATTGAGCGGGCACTGCGCATATTGGCGCGGCGAACGAAAAACAATCCCGTTCTTGTAGGCGATCCCGGCGTGGGAAAAACCGCCATTGTGGAAGGACTTGCGCAGCTTTTCGCTTCTGACAGCGTTCCTGACGCTTTGGGCGGCAAGCGCATTTTATCGCTTGACATGGGATCAATTGTGGCTGGAACAAAGTACCGCGGTGAGTTTGAAGAGCGCTTGAAAAGAATAATGCGCGAGATAACGCAATCTAGAAATATTATTTTGTTTGTCGATGAAATTCACACGATTATCGGTGCCGGCGGAGCGGAAGGCACAGTTGACGCTTCTAATATGCTAAAGCCCGGTCTTTCGCGCGGCGAACTTCAGTGTATAGGGGCGACCACACTTGCCGAATACCGCAAGCACTTTGAAAAAGACGCGGCTCTTGAGCGGCGCTTCCAGTCAATTTTGGTGGAGGAACCCACTTTTGACCAGACGGTGAGTATTCTCAAAGGGCTTCAAAAGCGCTATGAGGATCATCATAAAGTTACGTATTCTCCGCAGGCTGTGGAAGCTGCCGCGCGCCTTGCACAGCGTTACATCACCTCAAAGTGTATGCCTGATAAAGCGATAGATGTGCTTGATGAGGCAGGCGCTTTGCGGAAACTTGTTCCACATGTCCCGCCGCCAGAAATTTCGAATATAGAGCAGGAAATAATGCAGCTTGCCCAGGAAAAGGGCGATTTGGTTTCCGCCCAGGATTATGAGCGAGCGGCGCAGATGCGGGACAGGGTGTCGGAGTTGCGCAGACAGCTAAACAATATGAAAGAGGCGTGGGAACAATCGGCAGGCGGCGAGCGGGCAAAAGTTGACGAGGATGATGTGCGCCTTGTGGTTTCAGAGATCACAGGCATTCCGCTCAGGCGGCTTGAAAGCTCTTCTTCCCGCCGCCTTCTGAACATAGAAGCGGAACTGCACCAGGGCATTGTCGGGCAGGAACAGGCGGTAGAAAAAATCGCTTCCGCAATACGGCGATCTCGTGTTGGTATTTCATCTCCCAGCCGCCCTATGGGTTCTTTCATTTTCTTAGGACCGACAGGCGTGGGAAAAACGCTTTTGGCAAAACGGCTTGCCGAATACCTTTTTGAAACACCCGATTCTCTTGTGCGCATCGATATGTCTGATTATATGGAAAAGCACAACGTGTCCCGTCTTGTCGGCGCGCCGCCCGGCTACATCGGTTATGAGGAAGGCGGGCTTTTAACCGAACGCATACGGCGCAATCCGTACCGGGTGGTTTTGTTTGACGAAATTGAAAAGGCTCACCATGATGTGTTTAACCTTCTTTTGCAGGTGCTTGAGGAAGGGGAGCTCAAAGACAATCTTGGGCACACGGTGAGTTTCCGTAACACCGTGATCATTATGACCAGCAACGCAGGTGTGCGGGAAATATCAAGGGATTCCCGTCTTGGCTTTGGAAGCGGTTCGGGCATGATGAGCTTTAAGGAAATTGAGTCGTCTGCGATGACCGAACTCAAGCGGCTTTTTTCCCCTGAGTTTTTGAACCGCCTTGATGACGTTATTGTTTTCAGCCCGCTTAACGAAGCCGAAGTGCAGGCGATTTTGGATATGCAGATTGCCGAACTTGCTTCCCGCCTTGGCGAGCAGGGTTATTCCTTGAATGTTTCAAAGCAGGCGAAAAAAATACTCATCGAAAAAGGCTGGGATCCAAAATACGGTGGTCGACCTTTGCGCCGGGCGCTGCAGAGAGAAATTGAACAGCCGCTTGCCGTAAAGATTTTGGAAGAAGAAAACCTTTCAGGAACTATTTTTTCCGCCGGCGGCAAAGACGGGAAAATTGTTATCAAGGCGATAAGCCCTGCGGAGTCGGACGACTTGCAGTCAGCTGATTTTCAATCAGCTGACTGCAAGTCAGGCGATCTGCCGCAACTTGAACCTGAGCTTTCAGAAACTCACAAGGTGAAATCGTAGACGGAGCGGCAACGGAAAAGAATTGAAGCTGTACATGTTTTCGTAACGATTTGTGTTGTGCTATAATTCCCGTATATGGACACCCAGTATACCAATCGCCTTGCAAAAATTGAGGCTGTGCTTGATAAGTGGCTTCCGGAAAAACCTGATGCCGCGTGGC
>JAIRQD010000015.1:0-4119 GCA_031256655.1 Treponema sp. | reverse complement strand
AGATATTTAGAATCTCACTGGAGCATTTTCAGTCGCTTCCCTGGCCAACGCAAGCAATGATTGAAGCCGAATCGTACGCGGAAATGTTTAAAGCCGTATTAGCCGCAAAAGAAGCCTGGCCGCGATACTCTGTGGCACACTTTGGCTCTAGCAGCGATACAAGCCAAAATCTTTATTATTTTTTAATAGAGCACGGATTGTTTTCTTCGGAAGCTGCAGAGGGAGCAGTTGCTTTTTTAGACTCTGTTGGTAATAACATCTTTGTGTTTATGTATGTTCGGGATGACAATTATGTTCTTGTTATGTATTGCCGACGGTTTCCTTCCATGGAGACAGCGGGAAGCATTGCGTGGTCAGCCGCACAAGGGGACGGTGTTGCCCCGCCGCCAACAGCATTACAATGGATGGCGGCTCATTAATTTATCAACCAGCCTGACCGGGAAACGGGTTCACGAAAACCCTTGTTCCCAACGCATTGTCAAGAGCCAGAAGCATACTTTTATTATCGCCGATAAGTTTCAGCTTATCCAAAATTTCCGATGCGCTGGCTTCTTCCTCGACCTGTTCATTTACAAACCACAAAATGAACTGATAACAGGCATGGTCAGATTCCTGCATGGCAAGAGTAGCAATGGAATTGATGGTCTGCGTTACCTTTTGCTCGTGGGCAAGAGTTGCCTTAAATATCGCATTGATGTCCGCATACGAAGTCGGCGGCAGGTCAATGGCAGCAAAAGCCGGAGACGCTCCGCGCTCCAAAACATACTGATAAATGCGCGTCCCGTGAGCCATTTCTTCCTGCGCTTGGGTAAACATCCATTTTGCCGTTCCCTTTAATCCCATTTGATCGGCAGAAGCCGACATCGTAAGATACAAATATGCGGAATAATATTCGGCATTCACTTGGTCGCTTAAAACCTTCAATAATTTTTCGCTTATCATTTTTACTACCCCCAAACAGCTTTTTTCAAGTCTAACCTCAATTGGCATGAGAAGACCGCAACACGCTGATCCAGAGTAGCAAATGATCAGGAATTTTACAAGTCCGGGCAAATATGAGGTAAGTTTTTTCCCTATTTTTTATTTCTATATGGTATAATAGCTGTACATCTGGCATGAATGACACAGGTGCAAACGAAAAATGTGAATAAGGAGAGAAGCTATGCAAACAGTTTCGAGGGAGACGATTGTTTACGCGATGAGCGCGCAAAACAAGCCCGTCTTGAATGTGGAACCCGGCACTCAGGTTCAATTCCAGACATGGGATTGCTTTAAGGGCCAGATAACGTCCGCGGAAAAAGGGTTTGACGGGCTTGACTGGAGCCATGTGAATCCGGCGACAGGACCTGTTTTTATTAACGGGGCGCAAGAGGGGGATGTTCTGTCTGTCAAGATTGACAAGATAGAAGTTGCTGACTCTGGCGTAACGATGTGCGGCGAAGGCGCAGGCACGATGGGGTCTTTTTTGAAGGGGAATACGATAAAATTTGTCCCCATAAAAGACAACGAGGCGCATTTTTCCGATTCCATAAAGCTGCCGCTTAACAAGATGGTGGGCGTGATAGGTGTCGCCCCCAAAACCGGCGAGATTACCTGCGGTGTGCCTGATTTGCACGGCGGCAACATGGACTGTAAGGAAATCACCGAAGGGGCGACAGTGCTGCTGCCGGTGAATGTGCCCGGAGCGCTGCTTGCAATGGGCGACATCCACGCTGTCATGGCTGACGGTGAGGTAAGCGTCACAGGGCTTGAAGTAAACGGAAGCATTACTGTTACAATTAATTTAATTAAAAATAAAGATTTACCTTTGCCTATGCTGTTAAATAAAACCAGTATAATGACTATCGCTTCGGATGAAGATTTGGACAAAGCGGTAGATATGGCGGTGGCGAATATGGTCAGTTATTTAGAAAAAAATGAAGACTTTTCGATGACGGATGCTGTTATGCTCTGCTCGCTTGTCGCCGATGTAAAGATTTGTCAGGTCGTAGACCCGAAAAAAACTATCAGGGTGGAATTCCCCAGAAAGTACTTAAAAAACGGAGGAAAGTTATAATATGACTGCCGCTATTGGAAAAACCGCAAACCCCGGTTATCGTTGGGTTATTTTGGGTATTAACTTTTTAGCCTGCGTATTGGCTTACGCGGCCTTTACCTTTTGGCCTATGGTAGCAGGGGACCTGGCTGCGATGTTTAACGTGGACTTGATGCAAGTCAACGCGCTCGGTGCCGCCCTGTTTATGGCAGGTTACGGTGTGGGTAACTTTATTCAGGCGCAGATGGTGCCGAAAACAGGTTACCGCATCGCAGGCGCGTTAGGCCTTGTTCTTATGATGGTAGGAATGTTCATCATTCCCATTGCCCCGTCATTTGAAGTGGCGCTTCTGGCGCGCTTCTTGCAGGGATGGGGAATACTGTGGCTTATCGGCGTAAACAGCTCTGTCGCGTGGTTTCCCGCAAGGCAGAGGGGTCTGGCTTCCGGTGTAATCGGCGGCGGACTTACGCTCGGCGTAGGTGTCGGCGCTTTTATCGGTGTTGCCATGATGAGCATAGCCGGAACATGGCAGGGCGCGTTCCAAATCTTCGGTTTCATCCTGCTTGCTTCCACCGTTATTTGGGTTGTATTGTTCAGGGAGCCTGTCAAAGGTTTGTATCCTGAAGACGAAGCAAAAATGGCTGCCGCAGCTTCCGCGACCGGTTCAGGCAAGACGATTAATCCGTTCCTGACCGTTGCCGCATGGATGTGCGCCTTTGCCCTTTTCTTCAACATCATACAGATCATCGGTTTCAACGCCATAGTCGCCACCTACATGATCGGCATCAACTACACCGAGGCGCAAGCTGCGACATTGATACTGATCGCCGGTTTGACAGGTGTTATTTCCACACCAATCGGAGGCGTTATTTCTGACGGCTTGGTCAGAAAAGGAATGGATCCTGTGAAGGCGCGCGCGTACACTATGGCGCTCGCGGGCTTTTTGGTTGCCGCGGTTTCCACAATCATCTGGCCGTTCATCGCAGGAATTCACAACATCGGCTTGACCTTGTTCTGGGCTATTTTGGTCGGCTGGGGCGTTCCTCTTACAAACTCCTCGATTGGCGCATTGCCGGTTGACGTGCTCGGCGATGAAAAAGCCGCCGGTAAAATGTTCGGCATGGTCATACTTGTAGGTATAGTTGGCGGCGGTATTTTGGCGCCGACCATCGCAACCGCTGTTCAGGGAGCATTCGGCTGGACACCAGCGTTCATCGCCCTCGGTATCGGCGCTTTTGTGGGTATGTTTATCGGGCTTATCTTGCCCAAGTTTAAGCTGAAAACCGCAGCGTAACTCGGTGATATAGAAGGGAATGGAGTCAATGTGCTTCATTCCCTTTTGTACAAATTGGCTTGCTGCCCAAATTACAGTGTTACAAAAACCGTTTACATTTTCCGTATGGTAATGCTATACTAACCGCATGTTGAAATTAAGAACAAGAAAGTTTCCGGTTATACTGTTGATTGCAACTGGCATTTTTTCAAGTGTTGCAAGCGCATACGGGGGATTATCCTCCGTATTGTTAGGTCTCAGCTATCTTATGTTCACCATGTCTTTTTTCCTTATTCTTTTTGCGGTGTTTCAAAAAATCAAAATGCTTAAACTCAAACGTGCCGCGAAGAAAAGTGATGAGTATGGAAAAAATGAAACTGCCGATTCTGCTTCACCGTCTTCACCTTTTGTATCCGCGGCAAAACATTTCCTAAACAGCGCGTGGATGCGTGTAACAAGTTTTTATCTGGATGAAAGAGTAACGCCAAATCAAGAGCAACCGATTGAGCAGTTGCCAGGACAATCAACAGAAATCAAAACCGCTAAAACTGATACAGTTGACGGATTGGTCGAAATACAAAGGGTTAAAGCTCCACGGCACACCGAAAGCGCGCTGCCGAAAGGTCCGCGATACGAAGTTATCTTTGTTGCGGCATTTTTAGTGATAGCGATTTGGCGCTTAAGCAGGATGTTTACAATTGTGCCTTTGGTTCCCATGCAATTTACCTACGGCATTGTTGACGCGGTGCTGCTGCTTGTATTCCCCTGTGTCGCCATGACCTACTTAAAGATGAGGAAAGACGAAAGCTCA
>JAIRQD010000091.1:0-3807 GCA_031256655.1 Treponema sp. | reverse complement strand
TGTCGAAGGTTACAGGAATAATTGGCAATTCCAAAAACTGGCGGCAACCGTCAGTAGTACCTCGTGCCGTGAAGGGTAAATCAACGAAGGAGACAAAATGACTGATATTGAGAAACGCAAACTTTTCTTCAAGCGTTGGCTTAAAGCTTTCTTCTCGCCATTCTACATCTGGAAAGATGGGGGTAACATTGAAAATGGCGTATATGATATTAACGATAAATCCATGCGTAATGTATATTCTTCACTAAAAATAACTAGTGTGGGATACCTAATATTTTTGTTCGGGTTCATCGGCATAGCGGATAATACAGAGGGAATACCTGAAAAAATGAATCATCCTCTGCTTTTAGGGACAATATTTGTGCCAGTATATTTCATTTTATTGTGGATACAATATACCTTTTTTTTGGCGGCGTTTGCTATTGATAACAACGACAAAATTGCGAAAGGCGAAGCCATAGATAATCTTCAAACAAAGTGGTTATTGCAGATTTGTTTTGTAGTGTGGGTGACCATTATGGGGATTTTGTGGGTTAGGCTACTGTAAAGTAATACATCAATGAGGGCTACAAAATGACTGAAAGTGAAAAACGCAAACTATTTCGCAAACGTTGGTTTCAAGCTTTTTTCTCACCGTTCCGCAGGGTAAAATATGGAACTCACCTTGAATCCGGTGTATATGATGCTGATGACATGCGAATGCGAAATATTTATTTTGTATTAAGACTATTAAATATGGCATGTATAATAGCCTTAAGCTTTTTCATTGGCGTACTGGGTCCAGTGGAAGCGGAAATTTGGAGAATTGATCATCCTTCTGAAATTGGTCATCTTCTGCTTCTTTGGACACTATTCGTACCGCTGTGTTTCATTCTTTGCTGGCTAAGGTGCACATTTTTTTTGGCGGCGTTTGATATTGATAACAATGAAAAAACAGCAAAAGGCGAAGCAAAAGATAATCTTGAAATGAAAGGGTTACTCCAGGTGATCATTTTAATATGGGCGATTATGACAGCACATGACTGGTTTAGAGCCTTGCGATGATGAGCGCCAACGCCTTAGTGGGTAAACGTCCCCGTCACCATCACATCACTCCAAAGGGATGTGTAGGACTCAAGACCGCCTGAGGCTTCTTCCCACAGGTTTTGCAGAGAGTGTTCCCGAACGCGCTGGACAATGCGGCCGTTGGGTGTCATTTGGGAAAGATTATGCTCACCGCGCGAGAAGGCTATCCGCTGGTTGTCCATATTGCCGAAATAAAACTGCGCATGGTCTTCCCGAAGATCGAAGTCAGGAGGCGCGGCTCCTGCACCCAGCGCCGGATCAATGGGAATCCAGCCGAAGCCGTCAAGCCAAAACTCAGCCCAATAATGCCGTGCTGTTCCCAACTGACTGTTTATAAGAATACCTGAAACAGGAATTGCGGGGATTCCAACAGCGCGGGCAAGGGCGCAAAACAGGA
This sequence comes from Treponema sp., assembly GCA_031256655.1. GTDB lineage: Bacteria > Spirochaetota > Spirochaetia > Treponematales > Breznakiellaceae > WRKT01. The sequence goes on along the minus strand of JAIRQD010000091.1, from coordinate 2,345 downwards.
GAGCCGCGCGGTAGCTGTCGGCGGCATTTTCGCTAAGAGCCTCAAGCACTCCGCCCGGAAGTGAGTCTGCCTGAATCCCTGCCGAAGTTATTAACCAGTCGTATATACGCCGCGCCATTGCATAAGGGCGGCGTTCGGGGCCGATAATCTGGGCGGCAAGTGAGCGCACTTCTTCGTTGCCGGAAGGGATAAGGGCGCTTGCCTGTGTGTACGCGTTGTGTACTGGTGATCGTTGGGCGGCGGGAACGGGGTTTAGGTTTGTGATGTTCGTTTCCACCGCATACACATCGACAATGTAAGAAAGCTTAATTTCCCTCACAGCCCGCCGTGGAATATCCCTAAGCTGAAAAAGCATAGTTCCCCTGTGATTTTCAACAAAAGGGGAAATGTTGCGTTCGGTTAAACGTATGTTGCGCTGTGCCGCGGAAAACGCAGGCTGGGGCATCCAGATGTACAGGGCGTTGGGAACAGTCGCCTGCTCCACCCGCACGTCGACCATGTAGGAAAACATGAAACTGCGGCGCGGCCCGAAAACCTTTGTCCCGGGCATTCCTGTAACCTGGAAAGGAACCAATTGAGAAGTTCCATGCAGCGATTGCACTTTTACGTTTCCGCTTGCGGCTCCTGATGGAACGCGCACGCGGATTTCCCTGTCGCTCCAAAACTCATAACCTAACTCAACAGATGAAACTTCCACAAATTCAGCGGCAAAAGTTCCCGGCGGCGCATTCCATGAGAAAAACACTACCCCTTCCTCGCGGGAGGAGCCAAAATTATTCCCGCGAATAGTAACAAGCGAGCCAACCGGCGCTGAATCAGGCTCAATGGAAGTGATTCGTGTGTTAATACCTGAATCTTCGCCTGAACGACGTGGGAGAGAAGGCAAACTGTCTTCGTTGGAAAAAAGAACGGCGTTGCTTATATTTCTGCCGCGGTGTACACGCACAAGACCTGCGCTTGCAAAGTCAGGCAGGCGCAAAACGATTTCGTCACTGCCCCATGAAAGGTATGCGGAACTTGTGGGCTGAATGCCAGCTATGGTAACAAAGTACTCGCCCCTGAAATCGCCAAAGCCTTGACCCCGTATAACAAGCGGCTCGCCAAGCCTTCCAATGGTAGGATATATCGATTCGATGCGGGGACCGTTATTGCCGCAAGAGGTCAGGGCGGCGGCAATCAAAGCGAAGGCGCAAAGGATCGGGAGAAGTTTCATACCTTACGGATTTTCACGGAGAACCGATGCCGCCCCATCTGCGGGGAGTGGTATCGCCGCGATCGGCTTGCGCCTGTGCGGGAGGAGAGCCTTCTCGTCCATGCCCGCGCCCGACAAAAGTTTCAGTGTAAGGCCGCACCACCAGCTGTATTTCGATAAATGCCTCATCGCGCGATTCCATCGAACCCAGAGGGAAAAACAGGACCTCCTGGTCGAACACCAGCGGTATGGTCTGTATCATAGTGTGGTAGCGCATCCCCTCGCCCGGGATGTTTATCCAAATCTGCCCCTGCGCCACAAGAATGTGCCTGTCATTCGGCTGTAATACAGGCGTAAACTGAACGGTTACAACCATATTCGTTCCCACGAGTTTTAACCCTATGGGGCGACCGGGAAGCGTTACGCGGGAGTTTTCAGAGTTCCAGACAACCTGCTCGTTCTGCTCCACGATGCGCGAAACTATGCGCATAACAACCGCCTGATCTTTTAATACAGGCAGTTCCTCAAGCAAAGTCTCTTGAGCGCTGATTGCCGTACCGACGGTGAAAAGCAAAATACCTTTAAGGAAAGCGGTTTTCCAGCGCAAGACTAAAGCGTTAAAATTAGCCGTCATCTAGGGAAGTTTCTCCTTGCCATCGAATAATCCGACGCGTTTATAAGCATAGGCTGACCGGGGCTGGAAAAGCTTCGGTGCTCCGGAAGCCGTATTATCATAAAGTCCATATTACCTTGAGTTGAAAAATGGCGTATCACGTCATTCATATCGTGTATGGGAATAAGCGCATAATCTTCAATGCCTATGTTCACGGCGGCGGCCGGATCATGCGTCAGCGCTTGCGCCTGCAGATTGTCCTGCGCAAAAGTCGCGCCGCCTTGACCGATGAGGGCGAAAAAGACAACAAACAGTGCAAGCGCTACAGCGGCGGCGGCAGGAAGCGGAAGCGTCACGCGCCTGTTCCACGCCCTGCGCGCAAGCCACAAAGTCCGCCGTGATGATCTTTTGCCTGATTCGCTGTGTTTCGCTTCCGGCTGTACAACAGAGCGCCGGACGCTGAATTGATCCAATGCGGCAATTTCCTTCCACACCCTGCCCTGCGCATCTTCGATAACCTGCGCTTGCGGCTGCGGGAAA
>JAIRQD010000158.1:0-3482 GCA_031256655.1 Treponema sp. | reverse complement strand
TCGGGGGCTTGTATATCCGCGCTTGAGCGGACAAAGGGGCTTGGTATAGGCGGCGGCAGTGAGTCTTTGCCTTCGGTATACCACGGCGGGTCAAAGCGGATAAAAGCGGTGTCAGGTGAAAGCCGGCTTTTAACAGCGAGCGCCAACTCTTTTAAGGCTTCACCGCGCGCCGATTCATCGCTTGGGAAAAAGTCAGGCAGCTGCGGCCCCCAGGGAACGTAGGCAAGGGAAAAGCCAAAGCCAAGCGAGCGGCAAAGGACAAGAAGCGGCGTGCGGAAAGTTCCGCCTGCATTGTCATCCCACTCCGCCTCGAACGCCAGCGCCTGCCAGCCAAAACGCCCCTTAAAAGCGCCCCAGAAATCGGATTGCAAAAAGGTACAAGCCTTGCGGCAATCAGAAAGTTCCGCCTTTTGAAGCCGCTTAAAAACCCCGCTTGAAGGGGGCATCAGTGTACCTCGCCGCGCAAAACGGTTTTGGTTTTTACAGGCACTCCGCCAACGGTCAATGCCCTGCCGCCGACTTTGACAGTTCCATCTTCAACCGTAATCGGGATCGAGAAAAACGTGTCGATGTCGATTTCTCCGACTTCCCCGGATGCGGCAACGTTTTCCAAACCTTCAAGGACAGCACGGGTTCCCAACGGCGCGTTTGCGGCATCAAGCACTTCAACCCGCTCGCTCCCTTTGCCGTCTTCACCGGCTGGTCCTTCGCGGTCGGAAGCGGCAAGAAGCATCCCACGGCTTTCAATGCCGCGCAGCTTTGCGGGCTTGAGGTTGTAAGCAAGAATTATCCGCTTGCCCAAAAGCTCTTCTTCCTTATAAAAGGGAACAAGCCCCGAAACTATCACCCGCTGTTCGGTTTCCCCGTTTGCATTGGCAAGCAGAAGCGTTTCGATGTACAGCTTGTCGGCTTTCGGATGCCGCTCGATTTTGACGATTTCCGCCACACGCAAGTCCAAGAGTTTTGCAAAACGAACATCCGCAGGTTCAAGCGGCGGGACAGGGGCGACTTCTTCAGAAGCGACTTCTGAAGAAGTCGCTTCAACGGGGGGCGTTGCCGCCCTGTCCTTTTGGCTGCCTGAATAACGCTCGCGCAGTTCGGCGATTTTTTCGTCTTCAAGTTTGGAAAACAATACTTCAAGTTTTTCCACGCGCTGTAGTCCCCGCACCGTTCCCACATCATCCCAGGAAAGGCAATTAGCGCCTTTTTTGTAAACGAGGTCTTGACCAAAGGAGAGCCCGAAAAAAGAAGCGACTTGCTCCGCCGCCTGCGGCATAAACGGGTGAATCATCACGGCGATGTCACGCACCACGTAACTTAAGTTTTTTATAAGCGCGCCTGCGGCATCGGGTCCCTCGGCAAGGTCAGAAGGATCACCTTTTATTTTCCGCCACGGTTCGCCGTCCTGAAAAGTTTTGTTTGCAAAAGAAGACAATTCAAAAATAAGGTGGAAGGCATCGCGCAAATCGGCGCGCTCCAAAGCCTCCGCCGTTTTTTCCTGATAACCCCTGACAGTTTCCCAAAACTCTTTATCCCCGGGGGAAACCGCCTGAGGAATATCGCCGCCGAAATAACGGTTTACAAACGAAAGCGTGCGATTGACGAGGTTACCGAAGTTGCCGATAAGTTCGCCATTCACCTTTTCCTGAAAATCCTTCCACGTAAAAAGCGCGTCAGACTTTTCGGGGCGGTTGTAAAAAATATAAAAACGCCACACGTCGGCGGGGATTCCCGTTTCCATAACATCGTTCCCAAAAACGCCCACGCCGCGCGACTTGGAAAACTTCCCGCTTTCATAATTTAAGTATTCGCTTGAAGACATGTGGTGAAGCATAGTCCAGTTATCGCCTGAACCCAAAAGGCTTGAGGGAAAAATCACTGTATGGAAGGGAATGTTGTCCTTGCCAATAAACTGGAAAAGCTCTGTCTCGTTCGGGCTTTTCCACCAGTAATCGACAAATGTCCGCCAGTCTTTTCCCTGCGTTTCGCCAAGATTTCCCGTTATGGATATGTAACCGATTGGCGCGTCAAACCACACGTAAAAGACTTTGCTCTCGTACCCGGGCTTCGGCACGGGGATGCCCCATTTCAGGTCGCGGGTAATCGCCCGCTCCCGAAGACCGTCCCTTATCCACGCCTGCGTCATCTGTATCGCGTTTTTTGCCCAAAAGCCGTCTACCGAAGCGGTTTTTATCCACTCCTTCAAGCGATCACTAATAGAAGGAAGGTCGATGTACAGGTGCTTCGTTTTTTCCGCCTGCGGAGTACAGCCGCAGCTTGAGCATTCAGGCTCTTTAAGGTCGGTTGGGTCAAGAAGCTTCCCGCAGTCCTCGCATTGGTCTCCGCGCGCGTTAGCCGAGGCGCAGTGAGGGCAAATACCAAGCACATACCTGTCGGCAAGAAAACGCGCGCAACTGGCGCAATGCAATTGCTCAATTTCGTGCTCAAGGATAAACCCTTGCGCATCAAGCTTTTTGAAGATGTCTTGGGTAACTTCGGTTTGTACGGGAGTAGAAGTGCGCCCAAAAGTGTCAAAGGCGATGGCGAACCAGCGGTAAATGCCGTCATGAATGGCATAGTAACGGTCGCAGAGTTCGCGGGGCGTTAAACCTTCTTCGGCGGCCTTTGTTTCGGTGGCGGTGCCGTACTCGTCAGTGCCGCACACGTAAAGGGTTTCATAGCCGCGAATCCTACAAAAGCGGGCGAATACGTCCGCCGAAAGAACCTGGATGAGATTACCAAGGTGCGGAACGTTGTTTACATAGGGCAGGGCGGATGTGATCAATCTGCGTTTCATCGTGTAGTCATTATGTGAAGCTCATCGCTTTCCGTCAAGGTGGCGCATTGAGGAGGCAGGGAGCCCATGCAAATGTTTTCTCACCCCGCCACCCAGCCTCCCCAAGCATTATCTACCTTGCGAGTGGAATTATTTTTGCGTTTTTTTACATTTTTTTTGCGTTTTTATTGATCTTCAAACCATTGGTGGATATAATATTATACGGTAGGTGATTATCTGAAAATATCTACAACCTGTAGCCTGTGCTGAAAAATCGAAGTTACCCCATTAAGGAGTATGAGAACATATAGAACTGACAGGTTAGACATAACAAGCTCCCCATCCGCCGCCGCTCAACAGGCAACAGGCAACAGGCAACAGGCAACTATGGGGCTTGTTCTAAGCGTGTCAACTATCTAATAGCGTATATTATACCCTTCTCAGCAAAAACGCCCCGAGGCTTTCCTTTCGTGTGCCTACGACACGAAGGAAAGCAGGGGCTTTTTTATACAAGAGACTGTCCAAAAAGTAATTTTTTGGACAGTCTCACGCTACCAAATTATAAGGAGTGTAACAGATGAAGAGTTTGTTTAAGTTATCAGGGTTCATCGTAATTATGGCAATGTTTAGCGCGTGTTTTAGTCCTTGGGCAGGTGATCCGGGTGTTGTGACGATTACCTTTGGTAAAGCAGGTGGGCAAGAAACC
>JAIRQD010000138.1:0-4761 GCA_031256655.1 Treponema sp. | reverse complement strand
GTGCAATAGCCGGATAGTGATCGGTGGGGCGGATCGGAGGGTGAGGAGCCCATTTGCGCAGGATTCCCCGCAGAGGAGACGATGAGCTTTCTGTAGGAAAGCCGGCGGCTCCGGCGCGGATTCTCCAAGCGGGCGACGAGTCTCTCCTATACGCCCCGCCGGGTGTTGTTCAGGATATTTACACAACATAGTTTTGTCAAAATGAGAATTGCTGGAAACCTTCGGGGTTTAATTGACAGCCTGTCCATGTGATAGTTATAATTGGTAGTTATGGAAACTTTGAATACAATGTTTGGGGAGTACGCCAAACAAGTGGCGATGCGCTCAAAGGCGTCAACCCATATCACCGAAGATAATGTATATCAGGAAGGCTCAAACGAGATTCTTCCCTTTCTGGACAAAATGGCGGAAGCTTTGATTCTGCCGGGATCCGGTCTTGACGGGTTTGAAAACCTTGAAGAACTTTTTTCAAAAGCTCAAGAAGGGAAATCGTGCCTGTTGCTTTTGGAGCATTACAGCAACATGGATCTCACCCTGTTTTCATACCTTGTACGCAAAGCAGGCGGAAGGGGCGAGGATATTGAAAAGGCGGTGATCGCCATCGCCGGAATGAAGTTAAATGAGCACAATCCGGTTGTTGCCGCCTTTGCAAGCGCTTATACGCGCATTGTCATTTATCCCAGCCGCTCCCTTCAGGGGCTTGACGCTGAAAAAGACAAAGCAGAAATTATTCGCAGCAACGCAATTAACCGGACTGCGGCAAAAGCGCTGAATGATCTTAAACACAAAGGGCGGCTCATTCTGCTCTTCCCATCAGGAACCCGCTACCGCCCGGGTGATCCTTCCACAAAGCGCGGTGTACGGGAAGTAGATTCTTACATCAAGTCATTTGATTATATGTGCTTTGTGGCGCTTAACGGTGAAGTTTTGCATGTTGGAAGCGGTGACATGATGGATGATTCAGTAAGCCAGGATATAATCCGCATAAGCGTGGGGCCGGTGCAAAACTGCCATGAGTTTCGTGAGGCGGTAAATGCTGATGAGTCAGAAGACAAAAAACAAGCCGTTGCGGATGCCATAATGAGCGAACTTGAAAAAATGCACTGTGAAGGTGAGGAACGGCGCAAGCGCTTGTTTGCTTAACCGGAAAAAAAAGACCGTCCGGAAGGACGGTCTTTTTTTAAACAAGAGAGTTCCGTTTACTGATCAAATCCCGCGAGAATTGCGGCGTTGCGGGTGCCTTCCAAAATCGCTACAGAAGTCGCTGTGGCTCCGGAAACGGTGTCAACAGTGAAAGACTGGTACTGTACAATCCTTCCGGGCATTACATTAATAGCCGGAGCGGCGTGATCCATGTTTTCAACATGACCGACAACATTTACCGAGACAATTCCGGTTGCCGAGAAAGTAACTTCGACAACGACCGGACCATGTCCGCCTTGACCGGCACCCAGGAACGTTCCGGGGAGGCTTGGGGCGGGTTGAGCCAAACCAGCCAGTACCGATGCACTTTGCACACCTTGCAGAATGGCTTGTGAAGTCGCTGTGGCTCCGGCAACGGTGTCAACAGCAAATGACTGGTACTGCACAATCCTTCCAGGCATTACATTAATAGCAGGGGCGGCGTGATCCATGTTTTCAACATGACCAACAACTGCTACCGAAAGAATCTCCGTTGCCGAAAAAGTAACTTCGACAATGACCGGACCATGTCCGCCGGAACCGGCACCCAGGAAGGTTCCCGGGGTGAAGGATGGAGCGGCCGGGGCTGTTGCACACCCTACCGCAAACACGCCGGCAACCAGTGCCGCCGCTACTGCAAAAAAACTTCTTTTCATCTCTATCTCCTTGTTTTTCAAGCTCTTGCTTGATATTTATATTACAAAATGACTAAAAATCAATAAAAAAGCAAGGGGTGAAAACAACAAAGTTTCAAAGACCGAAGTTTTAGGACAGCCTTTATTGACAAGCGAAGTGAGAGTCGCGACTGAGTTTACTCGGGCATGACCGAACGAGCGCAGTCATCGAAGGGTTTAATACCCCGCGGCTTGCCGCGGAAAGCCACCGGTGAACCGAAGGTTTGCGGCGGCGGGTGCAGGGCTCGCCCTGCGGTATTGATACCATTTATTCAACATATAACGCTGTCCTAAAGCTTTTTCGTGCCGCCGTTTGCTTTAGGCTTTTTCGGCGCTTCCTTCACAGCCGGATTTTTTGCGGCGGTTTTGGTTTCCGGTGAAACCTTCGCGCTCGTCTTTTTTTCAGGTATTGTCAGGCTTTCAATTTCCTTTTTTGTCGGCGATTCTGCCCCGCGGCGGGAACACACAATGGCCGCAGCCCTAACCGCAAAAAAAAGCGCGTCGTAAAGCTCGCCCTCGCTTAAACTCACCAGTGAAGAGCGCGACATTTTGCCTTTCATATCAAGCCACGAAAGCAACGCGCCGTGGAAAGCATCGCCGGCACCGATTGTGTCCACCACCGGAAGCGAAACTGCCGGCACGCTGATTCGGGTTACGCTGCCGTCATTGCGGCGCAAAAGCGCTAAAGCGCCTTTTGTCCCCAGCGTGCAAATTGCAAGGCGCGGCCCCATGGCAAGTATCTTTTGAAGCGCCTTTTCAGCTTCAAGTTTTGGGTATAAAAACTGAAAATCGCTTGAAGAAATCTTGGCTATTGTTGCGGCGGCAATCCATTTTTCAAAACGGGCAATATAAGCATCGTGGTCTTTGATCATAAAGGTTCTGATGTTTGGGTCAAAGGATAAAACCGGCGCTCCGTCCATCTGATCGGCGCTTTTTCTTGTTCCTTCGCGTAAAATGAACGCCTCGATTGTGGATGCAATCGGCTCCATTGTCATCGCGATTGAGCCGAAGTGGATGCACGATGTCTGTGCGGGGAGCTCACTTGGCAAGTCCTCGATGGTAAGCGAGCGGTCTGCGGTTTCCTCGGCGTAAAAAACGTACTGCGGATCTTTATTTTTTTCCAGTTTTACAAATGCCAAAGTGCTATTTTGAGCGGCGCGGATTATTAAGTCGTCCCCGACACGGTTATCTTTAAGGCGTTTAACAAGAATTTCCCCGAAAAAGTCAGTCGAAAAGCGGCCAAAAAACTTGACCGGTCTTCCCAGCCGTCCAATGGCTATTGCGGTGTTGTAAGGGCTTCCCCCGGGTAAAGGCAAAAAAGCGTGCCCCTGCCCGGGAACCGGCGTGCGTACCATGTCAATCAGGGCTTCCCCACAGCATATAATCATGGCTAACTCCTCAAACAATAGTAGCACAATCTTTCAAAATATAATAGTCTTCGTAGACAATTATTGGAGAAATTTTGTTGAACAGTAACTTTCTTTAGCATGCATTGGTTTAGGGGTTACGTGGTAAAATGACGCGGCAAAACGAATTTATTGCCGTAAAAGGGGTGAAAATGAGGTGTAAATGTTCTATTTTGCTTGCTGTTTTGCTTTTTTTGGTGTCTGTATCCGCTGAAGCTCAACTTTTCCGCCCGTTTACCACTTTCCGCGTTATAAGAACAGAGCATTTTGACATCATATTTCCCCGCGAATCCGAGCAAACCGCCCGTTTTATCGCATATTATGCCGATAACCTTTACCGGGAAATGAGTTCGCTTTTAGGTTTTGGCTTTCGCGGCCGTATGCCGGTTGGAATTACACCTGACACCGATTTATTCAACGGCTTTTATGCTTATATGCCCATCCCCAGCATTATGTTGTTTGATACGCCTTCGGATCCTGAATGGACGAGCTTTCCGGACGATATGAAATACCTGTTTATCCATGAACTTGCGCACGCCATTTCGATGAACTCACGCGACGGCGGCTGGCCTTTGGCGCACCGCATTTTCGGCAACTGGGCAACTCCGGCTTTAATAAATGCACCGCAGTTTATGGTCGAAGGGGTTGCCGTATACATGGAAAGCCGTTCAGGGTTCGGACGGGCAAATGACCCGCTTGCAAGGCAGTTTTTAAGGCAGGCAATACACGAAGGGAGATTTCAAACACCGTTTCAGGCATCTGCCGTTTATGATATACCCCGTCAATGGCCATTGTTTTATGAATACGGCGGAATTTTTTCGTTGTGGCTTGTGGAAAACTTCGGCATGGAGCGGTATGCCCAGCTTTGGCAGGCAATGGGACGCACTGCCCCATTCTCGTTTTCTGTGTATCAGTCAGGTTTTTACAGCTTTTTCCAAAACATCTATGGAATGAATTTTTTGGATGCGTGGAACGATTTCCGCGATTGGATTGCCATAAGCGGCATAGAGGAAAATCCCAACGAAGTTCTCCCGCGCCGTCATCGTTTTTTTACCGAGCGGAAGGATTTTATTTCCGCGCTGGCGGCAAGAGGTGATTATGTGTTCATCCTTTACGGGGGAGAATCGCGGATTGGTGTTTACAACACGGTAACGGGGAATATACGCAGATTTACCACCAATTCCATTTTTTCACACGATATTGACGTTTCCGAGGACGGCACAACTTTGCTGGTGTCGGGTTTCAGGCAGACAGGGGAGCGCCACAGGGCTGTTGTTACTATGTACCGCGCGGATACAGGACGGCGCACAGGACGCAGTATACAGGGACTTTACCGGGCAAGATTTTTCCGGGACGGCGTTGTGGGCGTGCGAAGAGACTTGCACACCACCCTAATCGTGTACGAGGATGCAAGCGGAAACTCCACCGTTCTTTTCAGGGGCGACCGCAGGCTTGCGTTTTCGGGTCCTCAAGTTGTGGATGAAGACCGCATCGCTTTT
>JAIRQD010000135.1:0-4005 GCA_031256655.1 Treponema sp. | reverse complement strand
GTGCAATAGCCGGATAGTGATCGGTGGGGCGGATCGGAGGGTGAGGAGCCCATTTGCGCAGGATTCCCCGCAGAGGAGACGATGAGCTTTCTGTAGGAAAGCCGGCGGCTCCGGCGCGGGTTCTCCAAGCGGGCGACGAGTCCCTTCTATACGCCCCACAGGGTGTTATTCAGGATATTTACACAACATAGTTTTGTCAAACTGAGAATTGCTGTATTGCCAGATTTGCCACTTGACTTGTTAGTTGCGAAGAAGTACAATTTACGTAAAGAAGAGGAGCATTGCCATGATAGCAAAGAGTGATATGCCCGGAGTCGGCGATAAATCATCCCCAGCAGGAACGAAACCGGAGGGCACACCATATCGGGTTCTTGTCGTTGATGATTCAATGTTTATTACCAAGCAGCTGGGTCAGATTTTTTCCTCCGAGGGATTTGACGTTGCCGGAACCGCTGCTGACGGTGCCCAAGGTGTAGAAAAATACAAAGAATTGCACCCGAATATCGATCTGGTTACTATGGACATAACCATGCCGGTTATGGACGGGGTTTCAGCATTGGAAAAAATCTTGGAATTTGACAAAGATGCCTGTGTTATCATGGTCAGCGCTCTTGGAAAAGAAGATGTAGTGAAAAAATCCCTGTTATCAGGGGCGAAAAGCTATATCGTCAAGCCGCTTGACCGTAAAAAGGTTCTTGAGCGGGTCATCTCCGTCCTAAAGAAGTAACCGGAAAAGCAATTTTTTAGTTCTCGAATTGCCAAAGAGCGGAAGTGGGTAGGGTTCGTCCGTTTGTATGATAGGTTTAACCATTTAAAAAAGATTACGCGAAAGAAGCGATAATCTCCAATAATTATTGTGAGGAGATGTTTATGCGGCTTTTAATTCACAGAACGTACGAAAACGCTTGCCGCTGGACAGCGGATTTTATTGTCAAGCGGATAAGCGCTTTCGCACCCAGCCAAAGTAAGCCCTTTGTTTTGGGGTTGCCAACCGGTTCAAGCCCTCTTGGGGTATACCGCCATCTTGTTGCCGATTACAAAGCAGGCAGGATTTCTTTTTCCAATGTCGTCACATTTAACATGGATGAGTACGTGGGTATTGCGCCGAATCATCCCCAAAGTTACAGGCGTTTTATGGACGATAACTTTTTTAACCAAACTAATATCAACATTGAGAACACCCACGTACTTGACGGTCTTGCCAGGGACACTGAGGCTGCCTGTGCCGCGTATGAAAAGGCGATAAAGGGCTTCGGCGGCATTGAGCTTTTTTTGGGCGGCATTGGCAACAATGGGCATCTTGCCTTTAATGAGCCGGGATCTTCCCTGAGCTCCCGCACCAGAGTAATGACACTCACCTCAGGCACCCGCATTGCCAACGCCCGCTTTTTTGAAGGTGATCCACAAAAAGTGCCGACTCAAGCGCTGACTGTGGGCATTGGAACAGTCATGGATGCCAAAGAAGTGCTTATCATCGTTTCAGGACGCCAAAAAGCACATGCCCTGCAAGCCGCTGTCGAAGGCGGCGTAAGCCATTGGTGCCCGCTTTCCTGTCTGCAAATGCATCAGCAGGCGATAATTGTATGTGATGAGGATGCGGCGGAAGAGTTAAGATACGACACAGTGCGATATTTTAAAGATATTGAAAAAACTGAAATTACGGGGTAAAATTATGTATAGATGGTACAGACAAAAAGAAAAGGAAGTCTGTTGGATCGCTTAAAACAAAGATTTAAGTTTTTTGCAATGGGCATCGAAATCGAAAAAAAACGCGCTTCCAAAAACGTACGTTACACCGGACGGGTAACCCCGCTCGTTTTACTTTTCTTTTTGGTTTTTTCACCCTTGCACGTTTTTGGAAACGAAAGCGACATTTCCCGTTTGGCAGCTTTTGCCGACCCCAGACGCATTTGGGGTTCAGGTGTCGAGCGCGTCATTGAAGAGGCTTTCAGGTTAAATTTCCAAACGCGCATAATAGCCGGCAGAGTAATGAACCTGCGCATTCCCTTTGGCATGAATAACGAGCGGGATACGCTGACTGAAGATCCGTGGGGTTTTGTCGGTGCCGGTAAGGGAAGCCCCGCTTTCCTGTGGGAGCGGATAAATGCGCTTTTGGACAGTGAAGCTTTTCAGGAGTATGTGGCAACGCTTTCTGACGGCAGAGAGCGGGTACTCATTTTTGATATGCCCTCCCAGACATGGACTTATTCGGTTGACCGTTTTGACATAGCAAGAATGCGTGCAGGGTTTTATCAGGGGCTGCCCCACCGTCCCCACGTTCTGCACTCCGGGCGCGGCGTGGATGAAACTGACGTATACAACTTCCTTTTTGCCGTTGGGCTGCTTGGGGTGGATTGTTCAGGTTTTGTGTGGCATATCCTGAACCACATCGCGGCAGCCGGCGGGGTAAACCTGGGACGTGTGCTTGCACACGCTTTGGGAGCAGGTCCCGGGCAAGACCCCGCGTGGTTTGCGGGTACTGTCTTTTTTAACTCACAAAGCCAGCACATTGAGGCTGTCAGGGACACAATTTCAAGCCTCCGCCCCGCCGATGTTCTACTTTTCAGATCAGAGGGCGGGATCATGGGGCATGCCGCTGTAATCCAGTCGATAGATTTTGCCAATGGCGTTATACGCTACCTTCAAAGCACTGATGAAGCGCCTTTTGCCGAACGCGGTGTTCACGATTCCTTTATTTTCTTCGACCCTGCTTTTCCCAACGTTTCCCTTTCAGATCCGTCCCTCGTGTGGACAAAGCAACGCCACCCGCCGTTCCCCGGTGAGCGCGCTTCCGCTTTTACCAACGACGGCGACCGTTTCCGTGCTTTTCCGGAATACGGCGGCGGCAGGGTCGTGCGCCTTCGCCATGTGACTCAGGCTATCGAAAGGATAAACAGAGGGCTGTAGCCGTATGCAAAGCGGAATGAACAAGATTTTTTTGGGATTTCTGGCGGCGGTATCGATACTATTCATTTTTTGCCTGACTTTGATCGCTTGCCGTTTTGTTGACTTGCCGGTATGCAACAACTCCGGGCATTGCTTTTCTTCCCCACCGGCGAACATTTTTTCTTGCCGCACTTTCGGCTGTGCGGTTGAAAACGAAAGAATTTCTTCCTTGTCTGAAGGTCGCCCTGTCCGCGCTGTTGCCTGTTCGTGTCCGCGCCGGTCAATTAATGCCGCCAGCCCAATTAGCAAGCACCGGTACGTTTTAGCTGGTTACGCCAATGCGCCAGCCGGCGCTGAACCTGAGCGATGGTCTTGTTGTAAGCCCTCCAAGCCTTGGTGAGCTGTCACCTGTCATTTGGTCAATAAGACCTAAGTTTTTGCGCTCGCTTGCGGTCATAAGGCGGACTCCGTACAATAAGTCGCTACGCAGGAAAACCCTGTCAGATAAGTCAAACTCAAGTCCGCCGCCAAGCATTATCCAAAACGCGTTAAAGTCCGACAGTTGAAAGGGATTGTTGTCCCTGTCGTGTTCGCCCATCGCCGCCCCGTTGCTGCTTGCGCGGTCATAAACAAAGCCATTGGCGTTTCTGCGTTGGAGCAGCGCTATGTGGTATTCAATGCCAAGCATGGGAAAAACCGTGAGCCGCCCGTTGAGCGTGAAAGGCACTCTGCCCAAAAAGCCTATGCTCAAAACTTGCTCCCAGCCCCGTCCGCTGCCGCCCCAGTTGTGATCAATGCCGGTTACGTAAGCCGGTTCGCGCCATGAGTTCACGCCGTTTTGAAACGAAACGCTTAAGGTGGTGTACATTGTGCTGAAAAACGCAAAAACTCCGTAATCAAACTGGTTGACTTGCTGGCGGGCGCTCATGGCGGCGACGTGACCGTTTGCGCTTAAAGAATAGCGGGTGAAAACCCCTCCCAAAACTGTACCGCCGCCTATGCTTGGGGAAAAAACTGCCTGGCTGAATAAAGCCGCGGTACTCGCAAAGAAAATTGTAGCCGCAAAAATATATTTTTTCATTCGGACATTTTACTTAACAATTGTCAGTTTGATCAACC
>JAIRQD010000219.1:0-4601 GCA_031256655.1 Treponema sp. | reverse complement strand
AGCGTTCTGGAAGATGAAGACATCATGTGCATCACAAGCCAAGGCAAGTCAATGAAGCTCAAAGTTGACAAAATCCGCGTTATGGGGCGCAGTGCGCAGGGTGTGCGGATATTAAGCATTGACAAGCCTGATTTTGTCACCGGCGTGGACAGGGTTGTAAAAGAGGACGAGGCGGCAACGCCCGCTCACCCGGCAGCAGACGCGATGCTGTTTGACGACACGCCACTTGCTGGCGACACGGCACTTGCTGACGACACGCCACTTGCTGACGACACGCCACTTGTTGACGACACGGCACTTGTTGACGACACGCCGCCGGTTGGCGATGACGGCGCGGACGCTTAGACGTTGCGGCGAAAAATCACCAGCGGTAAAAATATCCAATGGGCATGATGTATAGCGGTTCCTCATTCGCCGCAAGCTGAAGCACGTTGCTTACCCTGTCGTCAAAAAACGCGCCAATGGCGCAGGTTCCCAATCCCAGCACATGCGCCTGTAAATACACGTTTTGCGCGGAGTGACCAACTTCCATATACACATACCGCCTGCCGCGCACACCGTAGCGCCCTGTCACTCTGCTGAACACGGCGGTGAAAATAAGCGTAACAGGCGCATCTTCAACCATACGCTGACCGAACGCGGCATCGCGCAGCGGAGAGCGGACATCTGTCCATGAAGTCCGCACGATTTTGTGCTCGGCGGGAATGTAGCGGAACACACCGCTTGGTATGCCTTCCACGTTTCCGACCGCGACAAAAATTTCAAGCGGATATAGCGCTCCGGCAGAAGGTGTTGTGCGCAGTCCGCCGCGCAAACCGGGATGCTGCGGCAGGGGTAAGGTGACTCCGTATGCCGCCCACAAAATTTGCGATAACTTCTGCGCGGAAAGCGCCCTGTTTTGGAATTGCCGCCGCGAGCGCCGTTCTGCCAGCGCGCGTTCCACACTGATATTTCCGTCAGTAACAGGCGGCGGCAAAATGTAATACTGCAAAGCATTGCCGTTTGAATTGTTTTCTGATGCTCCGCTGTTGCACGCAGGAAAAGCTACAAACAATATTGCGCTTAACAACAGACCGTTTCTAATCAATTTTTTGCCCTTTAATTTTTCAGTCATTTTATCTCCTTTCTACCCATCATCGACATTTTCACCCAACCTTGATACAATTGCAAGCGGAGGTCATTGTGTTAAAAGAACCACTTGTAACCAGCATAAAAAACAAGGATTTTGAGACTACCAGATATTTGCTTGGCGGTGCGGAAGATATGGAAATACTCCATACATTTATTGACCTCACACCTCAAGATCAGACGACTGTTTTTCTCTTGCTGGAAAAATCCTGCGCCCAGCGTACTTTTGAGCATCTTGACACAAAACTTCAGCAGAATCTTTTGCGTTCGTTGGAGCCTCAAAAGACAATAGATCTGGTCAACGCTTTGGCGCCTGATGATCGCATTAAGCTCCTTGACGGGCTTCCGGAAAATGTTTCTGCCCTTCTTATCAGTTCTCTTTCGGAAGAGGAGCGGGAAGTTACCAACGTCCTTAAAGCTTATAAAAGCGAAACTGCCGGGCATATAATGACCCCCGAGTATATCGCGCTTCAAAAAGATATATCGGCGGCGCAGGCGTTGGAGGAAGTCCGAAGGCAGGCAAAGGACAAAGAAACGGTGTACACGCTTTTTGTTACCGACAGTGAGCAAAAGCTGCGCGGCGTGCTTAGCCTGCAAGCCCTTATTGTTGCCGAAAGCGATTCCCGTGTGGAAGATATAATGCAAAAAAAGCCAATCCGTGTTTCCACCGATACCGATCAGGAAGAAGTCGCCAAAACCTTGCAGAACCTTGACCTCCTGGCCATTCCGGTTGTTGACGCTGAAGAGCGTTTGGTTGGTATTGTCACAATTGATGATGCGGTTGATATTCTTGAAAAAGAAGCGACCGAAGACATATACGACCATGCAGGTCTTGCCGATGTTACCAACAACGAATCAAGCCGCAGCGAAGTATTGGTGTTCGGCAGTTTATGGAAAATATGGAAAGTGCGCCTTCCAATTCTTTTGATCACGCTCGGTGTGGGAATGCTTTCAGGTCTTGTCATAAACGGCTTTGAACAAACACTTGAGTCGATTGCCGTTGTCGCGATTTTTATTCCTGTGATCATGGGGATGGGGGGAAATGTGGGAACGCAGTCTTCCACAGTTTTTGTGCGCGGAGTTGTACTTGGGCACATTCAGTTAAAAAACTTCACCCACCACTTCCTGAAAGAAATTGGCATTGGCTTTAGCATTAGCGCGGTGATTGGTGTTTTCACAGGAATCATAGCCGCGTTATGGCAAGGAATGCCTGAACTGGGGATGGCCGTTGGGCTTGCACTCATTGTTACCATCACCATTGCGTCGCTTTTGGGATTCCTTGTGCCGTTTTTGCTTATAAAACTGAAAGTTGACCAAGCGGCAGGTTCCGCACCAATTGTAACGTCAATTAAGGACGTGGTTGCGCTTGTCATTTATTTTTTAAGCGTTAATGTCTTTATTGGGAATCTTGGTGGCTTGGGTTAAAAGCCGGTTGTCACTTGAGGCTTTTTCTGGCGGCGCGTTTTTCAAGCGGCGGCCGTTTCGGTGTCATCGCAAAAAAGAGAGCAGGGGAAACCTGCTCTCTTTTTAGTTTCAGCACATGGCGGGTTGCTGCATGTTATCTGCGAAGTGCAGCGCTTTCTCCGGCTATGCGGCCAAAGACAAATGCTTCGGTTATTGCGTTTCCGCCAAGGCGATTGGTTCCGTGAACACCGCCGACAACTTCACCAGCCGCGTATAATCCAGGGATGACATTGCCGTTAACGTCCCTTACACGTGTGTTGCCATCAATATCAAGACCTCCCATGGTGTGGTGGATGGTCGGAACTCGGGGACTCGCGTAAAACGGCGGGTATCGAAGGTCAATGGTTCCGCCCGGCATCATGGCAAAGTTACGCCCAAATGGGCAGGGAATCTCACCTGCTGCCATGCGATTAAATTCCTCAATAGTTGCCAACAGCACGTTGGGATCCATGCCAATCATTCTTGCAAGTTCTGGAATTGTGTCTGCCCTATAGGCATACCCATAATATATCAAACGATCGGCATGGCCGGCTTCACCCGATGCCCATATTCCTGCAGCCACTTCCCTGTTATCGTTAATGAAAAACATTCTGGAATTGGTTTGCTGGAAAAGGGCTTTTGTCATATCATCGCGGCGGGCGTTCTCGCTAATAAAACGGTAACCTTGCTCATTCACCATGAAAAACAATCCACCAGCGAAGTTAAACGGAGAACCACTTTGCGGACAGCCAAAAGCAAGCAACTGAATATAACCCATGTCAATCACATTTGCGCCAACTGCTTGAGCTATGCGGATACCATCACCCTGCAAGGTTGGCAAATTGGTATTGGGGATACTGGCGGTAAGCATTCCATCCCATTGCGCATCGTACTGCATACGCATCTGGACATTTGCGGCAAATCCGCCTGTAGCAATTACCACACCATCGTTGGCGGTAAGGGTATACACATTTCCGTTGCGGCCTGTTGCCCTAACTCCGGTTACCCTTCCACCTTCCATAATGAGATCGGTAGCTCTGGTATCCATCAGGACTTGTGCGTTGCTGGCAGGATCTTCGACAATTCTTTGGAAGGGTTGAACCCAGCCTGTGCCTAAGGCTCCTACACTGGTATCAGGGCGGATAGCCCTGGGAAACGTCGTGCCTGCGCCGACAAATACCGCATCTGTCCACAACGTTCCCCTTGCTTCCATCCATTGCATTGTGCCCAAGGCATTATCAACCAGAATGCGTACCAGATCCGGCCTGTTTACATTATCTCCGCCGGACATGGTATAGGCAAAATGATTATCAGGATTATCCACAACGCCTGCCGCGGCTTGTTGCGGAGTTCCGCTAACCTGCATGATGCTGCCCGCAATAAGGGTATTGCCGCCAATTATTGAATTTGCTTCCACCAGTATAACGCTTGATCCCAACTCTAAAGCCGTAACCGCCGCCGCAAGACCCGCGCCGCCGGCACCAATTACAACAACATCAGCGCTCATTGTTATGTTTTGCGGCGTATGAGCTGGTCTGGGCCGCATCATTCTGGCGGTGTTAATGCCAGCCGCTGTCAAGGCCTCAACAGTTGCCGCATGCACGCCCATGAATGATAAGGTCGCGCCCGCAACCCTGTCCACATTGAGGTTTCCGTCATTTAAAACAGCTGAAATTACACGGTCAAAAGCAGGACCATACATCAAATGGGTTGATTCTCTGTGCTGGATCACTCTAAGGCTTTGGATATCGCCGCGGTCAACGGTAACCTCAACAACTATGGTGCCGCCATAACCTCTTGATGAGCCTGTGAAAACCCCTGTGCGCCCTCTTGTGGCGCACCCGACAATCAGCGATGCCGCCAATACGACACCCACCAAAATTCCAATAAAACGTTTCTTCATGTGGACACTCCTATTTCTTTTTATTACCAAATGGCAGTTGCCATTGGATTTCAAAACCCAAATTTTATGACAGGCAGTATTCGGTGCCGGATAACAACTTTTTACGACTGGCTTTGTCAAGTTTTTT
>JAIRQD010000062.1:0-2561 GCA_031256655.1 Treponema sp. | reverse complement strand
TCAATCCACTTGGCAATAACATCACGCTTAAACATAACCCTATGCCGAACCCTTGTCCGTGGTATATCCAGACGGTCAAGCGTAGTCAGGCATATCCCCAAAACCGCCGCCGCCTCTCTACGGCTCAAAATGTCAGATGTTCCAAAATCAGCTTTCATTCCCGCCCTCCGGTTTATATGATTTTCAAAGCGGCATTGCCGCCGCCTCATACATCAAAAATACGCTTTTCCGTTTCAGGATAGAATACGCATTTTGTGCAATTTTCGGTGATAGCCAAAAAAAAGCCCTCGGCAGTACCGAGGGCAAAACAAAACATTAACCGCAAGCCGCTATTCTTGCAACATCTTTTTTAAACACCGCAAGCTTTGTTCGTTCCGGCAACAACCCCGCAAAGGCTTCTCTTTCCGTTGCCTGAATAATCGCCCTGTCCCCTTCGGTTTCATGATCGCCGTAATGGGCAAGCATAACATCAGTCTTATGCCCGGTCTGCGATTTCAGCAACTTCTTGTCCAGTCTCCGTATCATGTACGAAGTAAAGAAATGCCGCCAGCCGTGGAACAGATATTTAGCCGCCTCATCTTTGGTAAACCCAATTTGCATCAAGGCATCACGAAGCCCCGCTATAAACGCCTGTCCGTGCATCGGCACGTCTCTTTTCTTCACCGTCCAAAATACAAAACTGTCAGGCGTTACGCCCCAAGGGTTCTGCCGTGCCTGTTCAATCAGGCCGCCAATGAAATCAGGGAAGGGTATTTCCACCGTCCGTGTTTCGTTATTTTTGGGAAGCTTCACCCCATCGGCCTTATTCCACGAACCCCGCACATACAAACAATCCGGCCCCAAATCCTGAAAGCGCAACGCCAAAATTTCGCCGCTTCTCATTCCTGTTACCGCCGCCAGCATATTCGCAAGCCTGGCCCGTTCATCATCCCATTCAGCCCTAAAAGCCGCCCCCGCCGCAGTCGGCGTTAAAATGTCCCGCTTCCGCTGTTCCCCGGCAAACATGATATGCCCCCTTGTCGGGTCTCTTTCGATAATGCCCTTGGAAAACGCCCACCGCAGCGGCTTAGTCCCCGCCTTAATCACCACATTCTTCCGGGCGGCAGACAAAGGCGTTTCAGCCATAAAACCGATAAAAGCGTCAATATCGGCTGCCGTAATTTCCCCCATGAAGCGGCCCTTAAAAAACGGCTCCCAATACAGGGCGATAGCCCGCCCCTGTATCTTGCAATGGCGGCGGTGAATGCCGTGGCTTTTCCGCAGTTTTTCTTTGATATAGGGCGAATTCTCCCAATCCCAGAACGTTGTTAAAAACGTGCTAAAATCTTCCGCAGCCTGGGTTTCGCTCAAAACAAAACTCTTTATCCAGCCCGTCCGCCTTAATTCCGCCAGCAGGGTTTCCGCATCATCAGACGCCTTAATCTTGCGAACCGTATCTTTCAGGGACAAGTCGTGAACCTTCACGGCCTGTTGTTTCTGCGGTATCCCGTCCCGCAGCCACTGGAAAGCCACCTGAATGGCCTCATCTTGGGTTTTCTTCTTGGTAGAAATAGGGGGGAGGTACTTTCCGTCAGCATCTTTGAACGACACGAGGAAACTTGGACGGCTTGCTCTTTTGAAAACAGAGAAGGGATAAGTGTTCATTTCACACCTCATAAAGAGGGACATTGAAAACGGCTATGTGTCGTTTTATGTGTCCATCGAAATAAATAATGTAAAATGAACGCCCATTTTAAGGGAAGTTCATCGCTAATTCCTTATACCATAAGGAATTAGCGATTTGCCACCTCGGAGAATTGAACTCCAGACACGCAGATTTTCAGTCTGCTGCCCTACCAACTGAGCTAAGGTGGCGTAAACACACGCAACAACACGCCGCTGTGTGGAATCACTATACACAACGGCGCGTTTTATGTCAATACCTAATCAAGGCGCAAACAGCAGCATGGCTTGTTCCCTGAGCTGATCCACCGCCGCCTGATAATTGCCTTTAAGCGCGCTCATGTGCTGGTTGAAAAAAGCCACGAACTCAGGGTCTTGGAAGGGGTCGATTTTTATCTGCCGTCCAAAGCGCCGCGTTAGCTCTTCTTCCTTTTGACGCAGTTTGGGGGCGTACTGGCGCTTAATCGCTTCTTCGTACTGCTCCGCTTCGCTGAGGTACTGCTCCATGATTTCGCTGAATTGCCCCGCGGCTTGCCCGAAGCGCTTGTTGCCTATAACGACACCAAGCCCCTGACAGGCGATTTCAAGGCGCTTTACGTCCTCTTTGGCGGCCGGCAGGGTAACGCGGGAAAGCAGAACGTCAAAAATGCCCTGCTTTAAATGCTCCCGCGCCTCCGATTCTTCCTTTTTTATCTCGTCTTCCAGGGACGCGATTGCCCCTTCAAGAAATTCGTTAGCAATCTTTTTGCCTCGCTGTTTTGTCTCAAACAGTCCCACGCTTTGTTTGTCGCTTTTTACCGATTCGCTCCGTTCAAGGGCGATTTCCAGCGCGCTTTTTATTTTTCCCATTATGCTGTTTCCTTCTTTTATAAGATATGCGAGACAGTATTTTTTTTCAA
>JAIRQD010000048.1:0-9684 GCA_031256655.1 Treponema sp. | reverse complement strand
ACCCACATGAGCCGCTTCGTGGAAATTTTTCACTGTTACCGTGAAGACCTTTCCATGCACCGCTTTTTGGAAATGCTTAAAAACGTACAGGAAGATTTACAGGCGCAATCGGCTTACGGCTCTTTGTCTTTCCCCTACTTTGTGGAAAAAAAGGCTCCGGTTTCTTTGCTTCCGGGCATAGTCGCCTATCAATGCCGCTACCGGGGGAGGGTTTCAAAAAACAGGGAATTAAGTGAAAGCCATTCTGACCTGCGCGCCAGTGAAAAAAACTTTTCGGTGGCAATCAGCGTGCCTGTAAATACGGTTTGCCCTTGTTCCAAAGCGATTTCTGAGCGCGGGGCGCACAATCAGCGCGGCATTGTCACCGTGGAATTGGAAAACGGGCCGTTTTTCTGGATCGAAGATATTATCGCACTGGTGGAAAGTTCATCATCAAGCCCTGTGTATTCTTTGGTTAAACGGGAAGATGAAAAGTACATCACCGAAAATGCGTATGATAACCCCAAGTTTGTCGAAGATTTGGTGCGGGATGTGTATATCAAAATTAAGGATTTGAATCAATTTATGAGCTTTTCTGTTGAGGCAGAAAACTTCGAAAGCATCCACAACCACAGCGCGTATGCGTTCGCGGAGTTCTCCGCCGCTTAAAATGCCGTAATTGGTCACGCGATCTTGTCCCGGCTCCATGAAAGTGCTATACTCACTGTATGCGGCGATTTTTTTTCCTGTGCGCTCTTTTAATTCTCAATTTTTCCGCCGGTTTGTCCGCACAAACGGGCACTGCTTCCAGTTTCCCTTTCGCTTTGGTTCTCAATGCCGCAGAGTTCACTTCCGGCATGTCAGGCATTTGGCAGGCGGATTGGCCGCTTTACCTGCCTCCCGATGCCTTTAGGGTGCTTCACGGGGATGTCTCTGCGATAACGCTTACAGGAGGCGGCTTTGAGGATGAGTTTTCACTTGCGTTCAGGCAGGATGAAAACGGCAATCCGCACTATTTTCCGTTTATGTTTGGCGGCAGGATGGCGCAAGTCAGGTTGTATTTTCTTGATGATATTCTGCAAAAAGTAACCGTACACTTTCCCATAAGCGGGGAAGTTATGGAATTTGAGGTTCTTGAACACCAGAGCCTTGGATCGGGGGAAGGCGGACGTTTTGAATACGCGTATCCTTCGCTTGTCAGGGCGAATATAGGCGGCTCATGGTTTTTTATCACACTCTCCCGTTGGTCAAGGGGAATTACTGAAACATGGTTTGGCGAGGAAGGAAATTTTGTTTCCGCCTACTTTTTTTCACTGGACGAAGAACCTGACATGGGTTTACGGATACGGTATGTAAGGGATTTTTCAAGCCCCGGCACCCCGTTCGCGCGCTGGTATTTTGACAGCTGGGGAATGGCGATGCACATTGCAGACCAGGCAGGGGATTTTTCTGTCCTGCGCCATTTGGACGCTCTTCCCCGTTATTGGGAACGCCAAACAACCGGCGGGGGAGGGGGAGGCAGCTTTTACCTTCAATGGGATGCTCAAGGATTCCTTGTGCGAATGACCGAAGGAATGTACGCGGATGCCGCTCTTGCCGGTTTTGAATCCCGTTTTGAGTACACCCTTGATGAGCAAGGCAATTGGATAACGCGTCAGGAAGTACTTGTAAGCCGGCAGGAAGAATTGTTATTCTTTACGCTTGGAACAGTTTTTACCCGCGTTTTGGAATACGCCCGGCATGAGTGAATTGGGCAAACTTCCTGACTGGAGGACTGTAAAGTACCAATCGGTCTTTGAAAATGTACTTTCCGGCTTACAGCGCCGGACGGAAGCCGATAGCGAATGCACTGTGCAGGATATTGAAAAGGTGCTTAAGCAGATGTACATTCGCGACGGGGCGGACGGCGGACGCGGAGAATTGCAAGACATCATCATGGCGGCTAATATAGCCGCCCACGAATACTATATTGCCCAATGGAAGGCACAAGCGAGGAGAGAGTAAAATGGAGTGGAGAGCGAGTCATATTTTGGTAAAGGATCGCGCGGCAGCCGATGACCTTTTACAGAAGGTTAAACAGGGAAGTTCTTTTGAGTCATTGGCGCGCGAGTTTTCAACGTGCCCATCAAAATCCTCAGGCGGGGATTTGGGCTGGTTTGGCGAGGGGAAAATGGTTGCTCCATTCGAGGCTGCCGTCAAACGCCTTTCACCGGGTTCTGTTGGGGATGTGGTTCAGACACAGTTTGGTTATCACCTTATCAAATGCACCGGCCGCAAAGACTAACAGCTTGAATCGATATAGCCTTGAGCGACAGATGTAAATCTGATAGCCTTAAGCAGAAGATTTTTTGCGATTGTGTGGCACATAAATAAAGAGGACAACAAAATGCTTAATATCGAATCGATGATTAAAATTGACTCTGAGCTTAATCGAATAAAGGACTTGGATATCCTTTTGGAAAGGATTCTCCTTGAAGCCCGCAATGTGGTTTCTGCTGATGCGGGTTCGATTTATGTGTTTCAGGCGGCAGATGTTGACAGCGGAAAAGCGGACGAACTTTCGATAAAATATTCGCAAAACGACACGCTTGAGAAAAGCCTTCCCGCCGGGCAAAAGCTCATTTATTCAGTCTTTGCCGTTCCCGTTAACGACAAAACCATTTCAGGTTATTGTGCGCAAACAAAACAAATAATAAATGTGCGTGATGCGTATGATTTGTCTGGCGATGTTCCTTATTCCTTCGGCAAGTATTATGATGAAGTTTCCGGTTACAAAACAACTTCTATATTGGCCATTCCTTTGATAAGTGCTGAAGGAAGGCTTTTGGGTGTAATTCAGGTTATCAACGCAATTGACAAATCGGGAAACATAGTTCCTTTCACTGAAGAAGATGAGCTTCACATTGCTCATTTTGCTACAACAGCAAGCGCTTCGCTTGAAAAAGCCCAAACAATGCGTACCATGATTTTGCGTCTTATAAAGATGGCGGAGCTTAGAGACCCGAAAGAAACCGGAAGCCATGCAAACCGTGTTGCAGGATATGCTGTGGAGATTTATGATCGCTGGGCAGCCCGCAAAGGTGTGTCTTACAAAAATAAGGAGAAGTTCAAGGACAGTCTGCGAATCGCGTCTATGCTTCATGATGTTGGAAAGGTGGCAATATCTGACACCATTTTGAAAAAACCAGATCGCTTCACCAGTGATGAATTTAAAATAATGCAAAAACACACAGTTTACGGTGCGGCGCTTTTTGACGATTCCCAATCTTCAATTGACGTTTTATCGCGCTACATCGCCTTTACCCACCACGAAAACTGGGACGGCAGCGGCTACCCGGGGTGGGTTGACACCGGTTCAGGCGTTTCTACAAAAACTGACGCAAACGGGGCGGCTCTTGGTAAAAAAGGCAGTGAAATCCCTCTTGTCGGACGCATTGTAGGTTTGGCCGATGTATTTGACGCGCTTTCTTCCAAACGCGTTTACAAAGAGGCGTGGGGGGAAGAAGATGTGCTTAAAGAAATAAGAGCGCTTTCAGGAACCAAGTTTGATCCTGAACTGGTGGAAATTTTCTTTGAAGCCCTTCCAAGCATAAGGCAGATACAAGCGCTTTACCCGGAAGTTAGCTAAATGTTTCCGGTTTGTACTGAAACGGCCTTTTTTTCATAAGACGGGTAAGTTCGCGGTCAAGACTGTTGGCAAGGTGATTGAGTTCCTTTTTGCCGTACGAGGCAATGCGCTCTTTTTCCTGCCCGGTTTCCGCAAGCCCGACAACAAAATCCCTTATAGAACGGAGTTCGTGGATGTTTTCAGCGGTGAAAACTCTCCCCCTGTCATCAAGCACCGTAACACCGGCTTGCACCAAACGCTCTGCCAAGGGAAGATCGCGCGTCAGAACAATGTCATCTTCGCGCGCAAGTTCTACAAGACGGTCATCCGCCGAACCGTCGGCAGTTGAGCATAATTCCATTGTCGCCAGTTCGCCGTCAGTTCCGGGAATAAGCCTGTTTGCGGCGAAAATCACCTGCAATTTAAGGCGGGAAGAAAAACGTAGCACCATTTCGCGCGCCTGACGCGGGCATGAGTCAGCATCAACCAGTATGCGCATATTCTTCCTTACCGTGATTAGTCTTGGAAGGCGCACCGGCTGCATAAGCTGTAAATGTGCCTGAAAACGTAATTTCCGGTTTTTCATTTGCGGGAATAAAAACCGATTGCCCTGAATGCAAAAGTAACTGCCCGCCTTCCGGACTCGCAATTTTTGCGCTTCCTTCTGTAATTATAACAATGGAAGGTCCAAACACAGTATACGGAATATCCGCGCACTCACCGTGTAATACAGAAAGGGCAAACTCTTCCGCTTTCCTATCGTAGGTAAACAAAGCCGGAAGCGGGTTTGGCGCTGAAATTATTTCAGGTGTAAACGCGCAAAAATCAAGTATACGCAAAAGCTCAAATGTATCAACGTGTTTGGGCGTAAGCCCGCCGCGCAAAACATTGTCAGAGTCAGCCATTAGTTCAATTCCCAGACCGTGAATGTAAGAGTGCAGAACTCCGGCTGGAAGATACATCGCCTGTCCCGGGTTAAGTTCAATTACGTTAAGGTAAAACGGAGAAAGAATTGCCGGGTCATGAGGGTGGAGCTTAGAAAAATAGGCGCAAAGATTCCACTCGGTATTGTATTGCCCATACTCATTTATGAGTTCTTGCTGCGTACTGCGTATTAAAGAAGTTACGTCTTTTACCGTTTCCGCTTTCATAGCCAAAAGGGAAGACAAAAATGCTTTGTAAGGGTTTTCATCTTGCTGTTGCAGCGCTTTATATAAGCGCTCAAATTCTTCCTGTAAATGAGTTTGGGACCGGGCGGTTTTGATTAGTATATCCAAAAAATTCTTTATTTCATCTATTTGGCGAAAGCCGCAAAGGGATGCAAAAGGGCTTAATGCGCATATAATTTCAGGCTTGTGGTTTGAGTCGTGATAATTTCGCATGCGGTCGTCAAGCGGTATGCCTATAAGGTTTTCGTCCATAAAACCTTCTTCCGCCTGTTTTTTATTCGGATGCGCTTGAATGGAAAGCGGTTTTGCCGCCGCCAGCACCTTAAAAAGAAACGGAAGCTTCCCAAAGTTTTGTGAAACTTCACTTCCCAAAAACTTTTCCCGGTCGCTGTCTATCAGTTCCTGAAGGGAAACTTCCTCACCATTTGGCATTAGGAGACGGGAAGGTGAAGACTGATGCACTCCCATCCACAGTTCCGCCTGGGGCACTTTGCTCACATTTTTTTGCCCCATAAGAGCGGCAAGCCATTCAGTTGATCCCCACTCGTAATTTTTCACCGTGTTTAAAAGTTCATAAAATCTAGGTGTATTTTTACCTGCAGGCGGCGTTTGGGGAAATTCAGTTTCCTCTTGCACGGGAGTTTGTAAAGGCGCTTGCGGTAATAGCGCATTGTCCAAAAGCGAAATCATGCCCAACGTGATACGCTGAAGTTCAAGGTTCTCACTTTCGCCTGTTTTCACGTCAGGATTTCCCGCTTTTTCAAGGTCATCGCACAAAAGAAAACCGGTGAGTATGGCAATTTTGAGCGGATCAGTTAAGCCTGAAACTCCACGTACCTTTTCAACGGCCTCATAGTATTTTGATAAAATTTTTTGCAAGTATTCAGGCGATTCATCTGCAGCGATGGTTATGGAAGTTCCAAGAGTATCTATGCGCAGATCATTTTTTGCCATGGTTTGTTCTTTCCCCTTGGCGTTTAAGATATGACAATGCGGCCGGGACTAAAAAATGTCCAGCTCCTCTTCGCTTGACTTGTGAACCGGTTCCGGGTTTTGAGTCGTGACATTTTCCGCTGCGTCATTCTCGGCAACCGCCTTTTCGGCGGTATTCTCCGCTGTCGCCTTCTTTGATTCATCCTTGCCCTTTTTTGACTGCTCTTGCACTTCAACGGGGGCAGCAAGGGTTTTCTCAAGCACATCCTCAAACTGGTTAAGCCTGTCCAACGCAGAAAGTATTCCGTCTTCGATACAGGTTTGTTCTTCCTTGAACTGCCGGACTAAAACCTCAAGCTCCTCGATCCGGTTTTGGTAAGAATCAAGTTTGCTTTTAAGCACAACATTTTCCTCGCTTACCTTTTTGAAGTGATCGATGGTTTTTGTTACTTTAGATTCCAGCAGCTTAACTTGTTCGAGGCTTATCATTTATATCCCCAGCGCTGTTTTCGCCTGTGCCACCACTGCCTTAAACGCCGTTTGATCTTCGGTTGCCAAATACGCAAGCGCTTTTCGGTTGATGGTGATTTCCGCCTTGTTAAGACCGGCAATCAGGCGTGAATAGGAAATACCTTCCGCCCTGCAAGCGGCGTTAATGCGGACAATCCACAGACGGCGGAAATCGCCCTTGCGATCTTTGCGGTCACGGTAAGCGTACGAAAGGCTTTTTGCAACCGCGTCTTTGGCGGTCTTAAAGTTCGTACTTCTGCGTCCCCAGTAGCCCTTGGCCAGCTTCAGTATTTTTTTGCGGTGGTTCTTTCTTTTTGAACCATGTATCGCTCGTGACATGAGTACTCCTTAAATATTACCCGTAGGGCAAAAGCCGTTTTCTGACAACAGCGGTATTGTCGCTGGAAAGAATTCCTGCCTTGCGCAAACCCCGCTTTCGCTTGCTTGATTTCTTGGTAAGAATATGGCGAAGGTTCTGCTTTTTGTATTTGACCTTGCCAGTACCGGTTAACGAGTAGCGCTTTGCTGCGCTCTTTTTGGTTTTCATCTTAGGCATATTGCCACCCTTCTATCGTGTTTTACTTCTTGGATTTGGGGCTTAAAACCATAGACATAAACCTGCCTTCCATTGACGGCGTTTTGTCCATAACATATTCCCCTTCAATCCTCGCTAAAACGTCTTTAAGAACATCCAAACCGAGTTCTGTGTGCGCCATTTCACGGCCCCGGAAACGTACCGTTACTTTGACCTTGTTGCCTTCACCCAAAAACGTCCGTATATGCTTGGACTTAAAATCCAGGTCATGATCATCAATTTTTGGCTGCATACGGATTTCCTTCATTTTAAGCAATTTCTGCTTTTTCTTTGAATCCCGTACTTTTTTTTCATTTTCGAATTTGAACTTACCATAGTTCATGATCTTGACGACAGGCGGAACCGCCGTAGGGGCAACTTCAACCAAGTCAAGTCCTTGCTCCCTGGCAATTTCCAGGGCTTCCACAGTTGGAATTATTCCTTGCTGCTGTTCTCCGTCATCACGGATGAGGCGGACTTCCCGCACCCTAATCTGTTCATTTATCCGTAAATCCTTATCCGACAACTGACCTCCTCATGGTTCTTGCGAACTCTCACTTCCTGTGCAACGGGTTTGAGACAGGAAAGAGTTTCATTAGTTGCCAGATTATATGCCAAAAACGCCTTTTATGTCTAGTGCCATTACGATAGTTACACGGTAGACAGCGATTGTTCGTGTCGGTATGCTTATCAAATGGCTTTGTTTTGCTTTCTTTGGATACCGCTGTTTTACCTGTTCTGGCGCGGCATTTCGCCGGGTTCCGGCGCGGGTTGGGCATGGGCGCTTATTGCAGGTGTCGTTTCGGCGGCAATCCAATTTTTCGCCGCCCCGATTGTAACACCGGCAGGCTTTGGTTTTTCCCGTTGGCTTTCAGGTTTTGTAGATATTGTTGTCATGCCGGCGCTCATTCCGCTTTTAGTGTGTTTATTGCTTTACTTTCTAAAAGTTATAAACGATCCGGGTGATTTTCCCCATTTTGCCTTGCTGTGGCTGATTCCTATTGCCGCGGTTCGCTCTTTGACATGGGGATACATCCAGCGCGATGCCATCGTACTTGTTTTGGTGCCCATTTTGTGGACTGCAATTTCTGTCGGCATTCCCTTTTTTATAAACCTCATTCTTAGCAATATGCGTCCGGTGATTCTTGCGCTGTCCTGCCTTGCGCTGGTTTTTATTCCGTTTGCGGCGGCGACCGCATATTGGGCATTGTTTTCGCACCAGACAGCAATTGGGGTTATTTTGTTTGTCGCGGCAATCGCCCCAATGCTTACAACGGCAAGTTTGTCTTTTATCCGATCAAGAGGCGGGTGAGTTTAGTATTCAGGTCTTTACCGGGTGCGGGTGCTTTTATATTTATGAGTAATATAGTAATATATACCTTAAACATTTTAAAAGTTTAAGGAGAAATGTATGAAACTGCGAGAGGTAAAAAAAATCCTGAAAGGCCGCCTGACTTATGACGGTGCGGGTGTTAAGTTAATACGGGTTTTGGGTCGTGATGATATTAATGATACTGACCCTTTTTTAATGCTTGATGCATTTGGGTCTGAAGACCCGGACGATTACCTGAAAGGCTTTCCCATGCATCCGCACAGGGGAATTGAGACAATCACATATCTTTTGGAAGGCAGAATTGACCACACCGACAGCCTCGGTAATTCTGATTCTCTGCTTGACGGCGATTTGCAATGGATGACGGCGGGAAGCGGGATTATGCACGAAGAAATGCCGAAACAGACGAAAAAACTTGACGGCTTGCAATTTTGGCTTAACTTACCGAAGAAAGACAAAATGGCGCCGCCGCATTATTTTCCTGTTACGCCTGAAATGATCAGCACCATAGAAATCGAACATGGCACGATTAAGCTCATAGCGGGTGAGTTTCTGGGGAAAAAAGGCATTGACCCAATGTATGTGAAAGCCACAATGATGGACGTGAGCATTAACGCGAATACAGATTATGAAATTCCAATTCCTGCCGAACAAAACACTTTTTTGTACATGCTTTCAGGGCAGGGGAGTTTTGGCGAGAACCGCACGCAGGTGGAAGCTCACTCGGCGGCGATTTTTGACGAAGGAGACTTAATCCGTTTCAGCACCGCATCTGAAGGTGTGAGGTTTGTATTGCTTGCCGCCAAACCCCTAAGAGAGCCGGTTGCCTGGGGCGGACCTATTGTTATGAACACCAATGAAGAACTCCAGCAAGCATTCGATGAGTTATCGCAAGGCACTTTCATTAAGTAAGTAATTTATCGGGGAGAATGCTTGAGTGTGTGTACGAACAAGTTTGAACTTGTTCGTACACACCTTTGGTTCAGGCTTGTTACGCCTGGTTTGCCGATCCGAGTACGTTTTTGTTTTTGTGCATATACACCTTCTTTAATTCATCGCGCGCCGGACCGAGTATTTTCCGAGGATCGAACTCTTCGCGGTTTTCGGCAAGCACCTTGCGGATCATCGCCGTCATCGCAAGCCGCCCGTCGGAGTCTATGTTTATTTTGCACACCGCGCTTTTTGCCGCCTCGCGCAATTGGTCTTCAGGGATTCCAACCGAATCCGCCAAATGCCCGCCGAACTTTTCGATTATGTGCACGTATTCCATTGGAACCGAAGATGATCCGTGAAGGACAATGGGAAAACCCGGAATCCTTTTTTCAATTTCCCGTAAGATGTCAAAGCGCAATGGCGGCGGTATGAGTACGCCGTTGGCATCGCGCGTGCATTGTTCAGGCTTGAACTTCGACCTTCCGTGGCTTGTTCCAATGGAAATGGCAAGGCTGTCGACGTTGGTTTTTTTAACAAACTCTTCCACTTCATCAGGCTGTGTATAATGGCTGTGTTCAGACGACACATCATCTTCAACACCTGAAAGAATCCCCAGTTCCCCTTCAACCGACACATAGTCTTTGCG
>JAIRQD010000017.1:0-15300 GCA_031256655.1 Treponema sp. | reverse complement strand
CCGCAAATGCCGCACCAAATGCCTGATTTGTGGGCGTTTTCAGTGACAAGGCGAATCGAGCGAAGTATTGCTTCGTGGTGGGTATCGACAAACTTATCGAGTGATTGGTTTTGGCGGTCAACGGCAAGCGTGTATTGCGTAAGGTCGTTTGTGCCAATGCTGAAAAAGTCAACTTCCGGGGCAAGCAAATCGCTGATTATTGCAGCCGCCGGTGTTTCAATCATTATACCGATCGGTACATTTTCGTTGAAAGGAATTTTTTGCTTCGCCAATTCAGCGCGCACAGCGGCGGCAATTTTTTTTGCCTCCCGCACTTCCCAGATGCTTGTTATCATCGGAAACATAATCGCGGCGTTTCCGTGCGCGGAAGCGCGGTAAATTGCCTTTAACTGCGTTTTAAACAATTCAGGACGTGTAAGGCAAATGCGAATTGCGCGCATCCCCATCGCCGGATTTTCTTCGTTAGGCAAATTAAAATACGCCGCTTGTTTGTCAGCCCCAATATCGAGTGTGCGAATGACAACTTGTTTGCCATCCATTGCCTGCACAACTTTGCGGTAGCTTTCGTATTGATAATCTTCACTCGGATAATTATCGCAGCCAAGATACAAAAACTCGCTGCGGAAAAGCCCGATTCCTTCAGCGTCTCCTGCAATCGCGGCTTCCACATCACTTACAGAACCGATGTTTGCGTATAACTTAATTGAATGCCCGCTTTTTGTCGCTGTCGGTTTTCCGCGGAATTGTTCCAAAGACTTTTTGTGTTCTTCTAGCTGCTTTTGCTTTTCACTTAGTTCGCTTACAGTTTTGTCGTCAGGTTCTATATACAAAACGCCGCTTTTGCCGTCAAGCGCCGTGTGTTTGCCGTCAAGTTCGCTTGACAGGGAATCGCCAAGACCGATGATCGCTGGTATTCCCATCGTGCGGGCAAAAATCGCGGTGTGCGAGTTTGCCGCTCCTCCCTGACAAAGCAGGGCAAGCACTTTGCCGCGATCAAACTGCGCGGTTTCACTGGGAGTAAAATCGTCAGCAGCAAGAATGACCGGAGAGTCGTCCGACTCGGTAGAGTCGGACGACTCCTTTTGCGTTCCGGTTAAAATGCCGATAACTCGCCGCGAAACATCGTGCAGATCAACCGCGCGCGCTTTCATGTATTCATCGTCCATTTCGGCGAACTCATCCGCAAGACGGTTTCCGGTTTCCATTACCGCATATTCCGCGCACACACGATCGTTTTCAATGGCCGCAAGAATTGGATCGATGAAATCGCTGTCCTCAAGCATCATGCGGTGTATCTCGAACAAAAGAGCGTTGTCTTTTCCGATTTTTTCAACCATCTGCACTGAAAGCGCATCCAATTGATGAGCCGCTTCCGTGCGCGCAGCTTTGAACCGCTCAATTTCTGCGGCGGTGTCACTAACCATTTTTTTTTCAATCGGGAGATCTGTTCGCTGGAAAAACATCATCCGGCCAATGGCAATGCCGCTTGAAACTCCCTTTCCCTGTAACTTTATCATAAATAAAAAACTCTTTATAAAACTTCGGCTAAATAAGCGGCCGCTGCCGCCGCCGCTGCTTCTTCATCATCGCCTTCAAAGCGCACCGTGATTGTCTCTCCGGTTTTTACCCGCATTTTCATGAGCGCAATAAGTTTTTTCCCGTCACACGAATCTTCACCGCGAACAATCGTGGCTTTGCTGGAAAAGCCTTCAAGCTTTTTTACAAACATTCCGGCTGGGCGCGCGTGTATTCCCAGCGGATCTTTTATGGTGTACGAAATCTCTTTCATGTTTGTCTCCTTTTATTTTACATGCAGCAAAAGATCACCGGCTTCGCAAGCGCCTGTTTTTTCAAGCGTTACGGCTTTGAAGTCGCCGGTATTTGTTACAACTACTTGTGTTTCAAGGCTGTAACCTGCACTTGTAATGATGTTTTTGTCATATTCAGAAAGTAGTTGTCCGGTTTTTATTTTGTCGCCTTCCTTCACGTGGATCGTAAAACCTTTTCCGCGAAGTTTCACAGTGTCAATGCCGCAGTGAATTAAAAGCTCAATTCCGTCTTCGCTTTTCAGGTTGATTGCGTGTTTGGTTTCAAAAATCATATCAACAATGCCGTTAAACGGGGCGAATATTTTTCCGCCTTCAGGCATGATGCACGCGCCCTTGCCGAGGGCTTCCTGCTGGTGGGCAGGATCGGCAGATTTGTTAATGGGAAGGCTCTGACCTTTCACAGGGGAAAAAACTTTCCCGGCGCTGCCGCCCATTACACTTTGTAAAAAATTCTTTAACATGCTTTCCTCCGCAGACTGCATTTTTTAAATAGCCAAAATTACTTGTCCGGAAATTAAAACAAATTCCCGGACAAGCCTAATAAAGTTGTTCGGAAACTCCAGTTTCCGAACAACTTTCGCTTAACAACACATCAAGTGCTAAAGCAGCTTTTTAATCTCGTCAGCGACAAACTGAACTTTCGGTCCGATTATTACGTGGGCGGAAGTTTTGCTTGGCTTGATAACACCGGCAGCTCCGCTTGCCTTAATAACTTTGTCGTTTATGAGCGTTGTGTCTTTCACGTCAATGCGAAGCCGCACCGCGCAGTTGTCGATATTGGTTACGTTTTGCTTACCGCCAAGACCTTCAAGGATCTGTTTCGCCATTCCCGCCCAATCGCTTGTGCCAAGTTCAATCTTGCTTTCCGCTTCAAAATCATCTTCCTCACGTCCCGGTGTTTTAAGATCAAACTTTTTGATAAGGAAGGTGAACAGGAAGAAATACACAAAGAAGTAGAAAATGCCAAACACAGGAATTAGGAACCAGTTGACGGCAAAAACTACCTGACTGCTTAAAATCATGTCGATAGCGCCCGCACTAAATGCAAAGCCCGCTATCCAGCCTAGGTTGTAAATGACGAACATCGAAATACCTGTGAGCACCGCGTGGGTCAAATAAAGCAAGGGGGCGACAAACATGAAGGAGAACTCTATGGGTTCTGTAACGCCTGTGACAAAGGACGTAATTGCCGCCGCGAACAAAAGACCGTAAACACGCTTTTTGTTTTCGGATTTTGCCATGCGGTACATCGCAAGACAAGCACCGGGAAGCCCGAACATCATGACAGGGAAGAAGCCCGCCATAAAGCGCCCTGTTTGCCCAACGACACCACCGCCGTCGGGACCTGCCCAGAAGTAGCCTAAGTCGTTGATACCGATAAAGTCAAACCAGAAAATGGCGTTGAGCGCGTGGTGCAATCCCAGCGGGATTAACAGACGGTTGGCAAAACCGTACAAGCCCGCGCCGAATGCGCCAAGCCCAAGGATCGCCTGACCGAATGCCAGCAAGCCTGAAAAGATGACCGGCCAAACGAACAGGAACACAAGCGACACCAGCGACATTGTGCCGGCTGTGAGAATCGGGGGCAATCTGCGGCCGCTGAAGAACGCAAGCCACGCCGGAAGCTCTGTCTTTGAGAACCGGTTGTATATTGCCGAGGCGATAATACCGGTCATGATGCCCACCATCACGTTGTTGACTCTGCCGAACGCCAGTGCATAGGCTTCCGATAGTTCGCCGATCAAGTTTGCCGCAGAACCGGGGGAAAGCAGGGTTGTGATGACAAAAAAGCCGACAAGCCCTGTCAACGCCGCCGCGCCGTCTCTGTCCTTGCTCATGCCGTAAGAAACGCCGACCGCAAACAGCAGGGGTATAATGCCTAAAATCGCATCACCTGCCTGAACGAGAAATGAAGCCACCACATTGTAGCCGCCCCACCCGGCAGGGTCAATCGCGTACCCAATACCGAGCAACAGGGCTGCCGCGGGCAAAACCGCAACGGGAAGCATCAAACTTTTGCCAATTTGTGACAAATACCGCATAATCATAAAAATCCTCCTGAATTCGTTCTTTTTCTTTTGAAATAGCCAACAAGACAACGCCCTGTTATAAGTCCTCCTGCTAAGTATACAATGGGGTTAGAAATTTTCGCAAGCAAAAAATACACAAATCGGCAAATTTTACAACCCTCCGATATTCCATAAGC
The DNA here is from genome assembly GCA_031256655.1 of Treponema sp. Taxonomy (GTDB): domain Bacteria; phylum Spirochaetota; class Spirochaetia; order Treponematales; family Breznakiellaceae; genus WRKT01. The sequence continues at coordinate 11,265 of JAIRQD010000017.1, read as the reverse complement.
TGCTTGTTTTATAAGGCGATTATGGTCGATAATGGTGGTATTATGAAAAAAATCATTCGTGAAGCCTGCGTAGAAAGCAGGGAAGAAATTGATGCGGCGGCAAACGGGGGAGCAGACAGGATAGAACTTTGTTCCCGTCTTGATGTTGGGGGGCTTACGCCGTCTTTGGACATGGCAAACTATGCTATCTCAAAAAATCTTGAAGTGGTGGCGATGATCCGTAGCAACGGGACTTTTGCCGCCTCCGCCGCGGAGCTGGAAACGATGAAAAGCCAAATGCGGGAGCTTAAAGCGCTTCCTGTAAAGGCGTTTGTTTTCGGCTTTATTTCAGGCGGCGATATTGATTTTGCGCTTATTGACGCACTTGCCGCTGAATCAGGCGGAAAAGAGCTGGTCTTTCACATGGCGTTCGATGAAATTAACGAGGAAAAACAAGCCGCCGCCATTGACGCGCTTGCAGAACGCGGCTTTGCGCGTTTACTGACAAAAGGCGGACGGGGAAAAGCCACCGAAAATATCCAGCAGTTAAAAAAACTGCATGAATATGCCGAAGGCAAAATTGTAATTCTGTGCGGCGGCGGCGTTACCGACGACAATTACATGGAACTTGCGGAAAAAACAGGCATCAGCCAATTTCACGGGCGCAAATTGGGTTTGCGGAAAGTTTGAAACCATTCCGCCTGAGCCGGTATTTTTTGCAAAAAACCGGCATTGCGGTTATAATTAGCTTATGAGCAATGCTATCTGCTTTCACAATGGAACAGTGTTAACCGGTTTCGGCGCAATGGATCAATGCGCGGTTTTGGTTGAGGATAGCCTTATTTTTGATATTTTTTCAGAAAAGCGCTTTCAAAAACGCCAATTTGCCGCCGATGTCCAATTTATCGATGTTGAGGGCGCTTTCATTGCGCCCGGCCTAATTGACACGCACATTCACGGAATCGGCGGGCACGGAACTGAAGATTCCATTTATTGCTTGAGTGCCGATCGCTCGTCAATCAGCGAAGTTTTTTGCGATGACGAAGACCCGTTGAAGCGCGGCACCGAAGCAGTGCTTGCGATGTCAGAGTTGCTTGCGACATGGGGCGTGACGGCTTTTAACCCGACCCTGTATCCGTGCGAACCGGCATTGCTGCTGCGCGCTATAAAGGCGATAACCGCTGCTATGGGCAAGGAGAAAGGGGCGCGGATAATGGGGCTGCACCTAGAAGGTCCGTTTATTTCAGCCGAGCGCCTTGGCGTTCAGCGGCCTGAAACAGTGCGCCCTGTTGATCTTGGCTTTATGGAAGAGCTCTGGCAGGCATCAGAAGGGCACATCGTGAACATGACTGTCGCTCCGGAACTAAAAGGGATGCGGGAACTTGCGCTTTTGTGCATCAAAAAAGGCATTGTCTTGCAGGCCGGACACACAAACGCCACTTACGAAAACATGATCGAAGGAATGCAGGCGGGTATTCTCCACTCAACGCATCTGTTTAACGCCATGAGCAGCCTGAATCACCGCAGCCCGAATACCGTTGGCGCGATACTTATCCACAACGAAATGTCCTGCGAAATCATCGCCGACAACTTTCATGTGCATCCGAACTTGCTGCAGCTGCTGATGCGCGACAAACCCATAGAAAAAATCGTTCTGGTAACGGACGGGCTAAAGCCCACCGAGCAAAAGGAAACACCGCTTTTTGCAAACGGCGAGGAAGTTGTTTACCACGATGGGGCGTTTCACCGTGCAAGCGATGATGTTATCGCCGGTTCGGGGCTTACCATGATAAAGGGAATACAAAACCTTATTGCCGCAGGCTTTAGCCTTGTGGACGCGATCAAAACCGCCTCGCTTAACCCCGCGCAGATCATGCGCTATACACAGCAAGGGGCAATAATCCCCGGCAAGTTCGCTGACATTTCAGTCTTTGACAAGAGCTTTAACGTCCGCTATGTAATGATAGGCGGAAAGATAGTGTACAACGCCGCATGAACGCAGAGTTGTTGGGAAACCGGAGTTTCCCAACAACTTTCGCTATGACCGGCTGGCTTGTTATTCCGCCTCATCTGCCGGCGGCGCGGCAGGCGGTAAACCGAACAGCTTAATCCCTTCGTTTGGGAAGCGGTTTTTCACGTGACCTATTGCCTGATCAATACGCCGTGCCTCATCCTCCTCGCACCAAATAATAAGCGCGAAGTTTTCCTCTGGCCAAACGGCGTCCCCCATTCTGGGGCCGGATGTGCCGACCCCGAAAATGCTCGGATACTTGGTGTAGCATTTGCCCACGCCTTCGTACTTGAGTGCTTCAAAAATATTTTCTTCCACCGAGTGGTTTGCAATTATTTCCACACGTATCATTAGTTAGCCTCCCCGGAAACTGTTGATGATGGCTGGTCGCCGGACTGTGCGCCGGGCACAATGGGTGTTGCAGGTGAAGACGAAACACTTATAAGACCTGGATGGGCGGCGGCAAAGGCAAGCTCGTCTTTTCTGCTGTATCCCATCGCAATGCGCTGGCGGCGGGCTTCGGCTTTTGCCGCACGCTCGTCAGATCGCCTGTTCATGATGAAATAAACTGTAGGCATGAGGAACAAGGTCATAAGCGTTCCGAAAGACAAGCCGCCAAGAACGGTTTTGCCAATGGGCGCTACAATCTCCGAACCTTCGCCGGGGAAAAACGCCATCGGCACAAGGCCGAGAACCGTAGAAATGGTGGTCATCAAAATCGGGCGCAGTCTGTTTCCGGCGGCTTCAACGCAGGCTTCGTGCAGCGGCATTCCCCGCTTGCGCAGTAGGTTGGTGTAGTCAACCAGAACGATGCCGTTGTTCGTGATTATGCCGACAAGCACCAAAAGCCCGACCGCGGTAAGCACGTTAAACGTATCGCCTGTTATCATGTAAATGGCGACAATACCGATGAACGAAAGCGGAATTGTAAAGATGATGATAAACGGCGCCTTAAACGACTCAAAAAGGCTCGCCATGATGCCGAATACGAGGGCAATTGCAAGAACAACGATGATGGCAAAGTTAGCCATCAGTTCCTGCATTTCCGCCTGATCGCCGCCAAAGTCAATGATGATGTCATCTTCGACAGGAATATGGGCGGTGAGGAGAGCCTCAACCTCCTGTTGGAGCACGTTGATTCTTGTTCCCGCCACCGCGCCTGCGGTTACGTTGATAACGCGGCTTTGGTTTTCGCGGCGTATGGTGATGGGGCCGGTTCCCTCCTGATAGTGAACAAAACTTGAAATCGGAACACGTCCGGCAATCGGGCTGTTGACAAAAATTTGGTCAAGCGCCGGACGGGTGCTTCGGTCAGCTTCGGCAAGGATAAGCACGACATCATAGTCCCTGCCGCCGGCTCTAAAGCGTGTTGCCGTAATGCCGTCAACCGCCGCTCTGATTTCGTTGCCGACAGTGAACGTGTTAAGCCCCAGCGCGTACATGATATCGCGGTTGATGATTATTTCGATCTGGGGCAGTCCATCCTCAAGGTCAACTTCAGGCTCGGTGATTCCGGGCAGAGTGTCAAGCAATACGGCGATTCTGTTGGCAACCTCTTGCCCGCGTACCAGATCGTCAGTGCGAATAGTGATTTGTATGGGGCTTCCGGCGCCGCCACCGGCACCACCGCCGCCGCCAAAGCCCGCTTCAAAGTTAAACGAAACGCCGGGGAAAGCGTGGAAATGCCTGCGCAATAGCTCCCTGATATCCTCCGCGCTTTCGACACGATCCCTAAACGCCGGCAGGTTAATTCTAAGCGTACCTGAATTGCTCGCCCCTGTGCCAAACATCCCGCCGCCGGCGTTTATGATAAGCGCCTCAAAGCCTTGAACTTCGCTTCGCACGACAGCCTCAAGCTGGTGCAATACAATCTGGGTTTGCGGCAAAGGCGTACCAACCGGAAGCGTTGCCCGCACAATAACGGCATCTTCATCAATTTGCGGCATGAAAACCCAACCCACCACCGGAATCATAAAAACGCTTCCGACAAAAAGCGCGGTTATTACAAGAATGACAATCAGCTTGCGCCGCAGAATCCTGTCCACCGCACGGCGGTAAACGTCGTCAAGCCACTTCAAAAAGCCCGCAAACACGCCGTCAATTTTGGCGAGTGTGCCTTTAAGCGGTTTTTGCTTGCGGGTGACAAGCGGCAGATAGTGGCTTGCAAGAACGGGAACGAGGAACACGGCGGTGAAAAGCGAAATTGTCAGCGAGATAACGACCGTAAACGCAAGACCCGCGAACATTTGCCCCGCTACGCCCAAAACGCCCTGAAACAAAACCAGCGGCGCAAAAACGCAGATGGTTGTCAGCGTAGAAACCGTAATCGCCAAAAGCATTTCCTTCGTGCCCAATATCGCCGAAGTTTTCAGTTTTGCGCCTTTTTCGCGGTAATGATAAATATTTTCCAAAATGACGATGGAGTTATCAACAAGCATACCAATGCCTAGAATCAGACCTGCCATCGTCATAAGGTTAAGCGTAAGACCTGCGAAGTACATAAACATCAGCGTGATTGAAATGGAAACGGGAATACTTATCCCTATGATCATTGTGGGTTTGCCTGATCGCAAAAAGAGAAAGAGAACAAGCACGCACAAAATTGCGCCGTACAACGCCGTGGATGTAACTTGGCTAAGTGAGTTTTCGATCATGTTAGTGGTGTTGAAAAGCTCGATTATGCCGATGTCAGGCGGAAGTTCACGGCTCATCCTTTCCACTCTGTCGCGCAGGTCATTCGCGGCCTGCACGGCATTTGTGCCGCTTTGGCGCTGAACAAGCAGCATTATCGCGCTTTCACCGTTTACAAAAACCGCGCTTGTTTCGTCACGGAAAGACGGGAAGACATCAGCCAGATCGCGCAAATAAATGCGGTGTGGCATCTCAAACTGCCCGTTCACTATGCCGCCGCCCCGGTGCGAGACGGTTGTGTTTCTGATTTGGTCGATTGTCGAAAACTCACCCATTGTTGTGAGTATGAAAGAAAGATCGTTTTCGATGATGGTTCCGGCGGCAACTTGCACATTTTGGGCGGCAAGCACCTGCTGTATCTGCGTAACCGTCAAGTCGTAGGCTTCAAGGCGGTTTTGCGGGATTTCCACACGTATAATCGCTTCCCGCCCGCCGACAAGCGAAGCGGTGGCAATGCCGGGCGTTTGTTCTATGCGGGGAACAATGACATCTTCGGCGAGTTCATGCAGTTCTTCAGGTGTTCGGTTTCCGGTTACCATAAGCCCGACAATGGGAATCATGGCGGGGTCAAAGCGGAAAATCATAGGTGTGCCAGCCCCGTCAGGCAATGCACCGCGCACCATTTCCAGCGCATCCCGCACAGAATTGGCGGCATCCGCCAAATCTGCGCCGAATGTAAATTCGAGCATAACCATCCCCGTATTTTGGCTTGCGGTTGAGGTAATGTTTTCCATGCCCGAAACGCCTGCGAAAGCCGCCTCTAGCGGCCTGACTATCGAACGCTCAACTTCTTCAGGACCTGCGCCGGGAAATGTGGTGAAAACCACGAGCATGGGAAAGTCAATTTCCGGGTAAAGATCCACGGATAAATTTCTTAGTGAAAAAAGACCTAACCCAATCAACAGGAGAAAAATTATAAAAACGGTGGTTGGCCGTGAGACAACACTTTTTGCTAATGTCATGGTTTCCTCTTTATTAGCTCACATCTGCCGGCGCTGAGCGATATACAACATTAATTCGAGCGCCGTCATAAATGATCGTCTGCCCTCGAATTACGACTTCCTCATCGGCATTCAAGCCGTGTACAACTTCCATAAGCCCGTCGATCATGATGCCCGGTACAACATCGCGGCGGCGGGCAACCGGAGCTTCAGGGTCGGAGTTATCCACTACAAAAATAAACTGCTCGCCAAAGCGGGTAAGCATTGCCGCGGAAGGGATTTGCACCACGTTTGGGCGTTCTTCGGTGATTATGCGTACTTGAGCAAACATTCCGGGTCTAAGCCTGCCGCCTGAATCCTGCACCGTAACGCGAGTTTCCATTGTGCGTGATGCCGGATCGAGGATGGGGCTTAATTCGGCAATTCGCCCATAAAAGGTTTCGCCGGGCCACGCGTTAAGAATTATTTCGCTTGGCTGGTTCAGCGCCACACGCGAAATAAAGCGCTCGGCAACCCGAAGCCGAATCTCAAGCTCATCCCCTGCGGCAATACGCGCCATAGGAAAGGCTTGATTCACCGTCATTCCAAGTTCAGCCGGAAGCGCGATAACCGTTCCGCCCACAGGCGCACGTACAAGGCTTGGAACAAACTCCATTCCGGGGCGCGATGGGTCAACTTCGGCAATGGGGTCATAAAAGTTTACGCGGCTGCCCACGTTCACAAAAAGCCTGCTTACCCTTCCGGCGGCATCTGAAAAAGTGTCCACCGTGGAAGCGGCAACAACATCACCTGAAATCGAAAAATGATCGCGGATTCGTCCCTCAACCGATGTTGTAACGCCGACAGCATACACAATGAAGTCAGTAGCGTCATCTGCATCTCCACCTCTGCCCCATGCCTCTCTGATGCGCGCACATCCTGAAAAGGAAAGAACCGTCAAACATACGATAACCGCGACAGCCGCGGCGGCTTTTAAGGCGCTTTTATGCTTTTTCATATCTTACATACTCCCGTTCCCGCTAAGTGTTCCAAAAGGAATCCCCAGCGAATATTCTAACGTAATTAAATAATTTAAATAATTAAACTGCTCGGTTATAACCCGTAAACGCGCCTGATCCAGCGCCAGCGATGCATTTTGCACCGCCTGAAAATCCTGAAGCCCCGCGCGGAATGCCTCTTCGGTAAGGCGGAAGGATTCTTCGGCAAGGTAAACAGTCGCCTGTTGAACTTCCATGTTCACCCTAATCCGCTCAAGCGAATTGACAATGTTAAAAATCTCCAGTTCCGTTTGGCGTATTGTCTGGGCAAGATTGATGTTTTGTATCTGCAATCCTGAATCTATATTCCTGATTTGCTGGCCTTCTGTGGTGAAAGGCAAAAGCCCGTTAAAACTCATGCCAAGCGTGATAGCAAAAACGCCTCCGGCTTGCCCTTCGGTAGTCCAGTTGCCGCGGTCAAACCAGCTTTCGTTCATTGGATCGGCTGCAAACGCTGATTGCAGCGACCAGTTAAAATTGATAAACGGCGTGCGGTGCTGCAAGCTCACAGCTCTCCGCTGTGATTGCATGGTGATAATGTTGGCGCGAAGTTCAAGGATTTCAGGCTTTGAAGCTGTGGCGCGCGAAATCATTTCCGACATGTCCCAGGGAATGACTGAAGTTTCAAAGCTCACAGGCTCTAGCTCAAGGGGAATGTCGTGCGGCAAGCCCAAAAGCAGGGCGAAATTGCCTTTCAGTACCCGCATACCGTCTTCAAGGTCGCGGAGAGCCGGGCGCATATTTTCCACAGCCACCTGCGCTTGCAGCCACATAAGGCGGGGAACAAGACCTGCCAAAAAACTGGCTTCCGCCATATCCGCCTGACGCTGTGTGTTAAGGTAACTTTCTCTTAACAAAGCAACATTTGCCTGCATAAGCAGTATGTTGTTGTACATTTGGCGTATGCCCTGTTCCATCTGTAAACTCGCGCGCTCAAAGGTTATAAGCCCCGCCAGATATTCGTTGCGAACGAGTTCGACCCCCCCGATAAGCGCCATGCTAAGAGTCAGATCCGCTGTGAGCGCAGCCAACAGGCTCCAGGCGGGCGCATCAGGTATCGCTCCGGGTGGCATTCCGGGCGGTAAAAGGGCAGGGGGAATTGCAGGAGCAGGCCAGTTTGTCCGCGCCATCGTTCCCCGCACACCGACAGTGGGCACAAAGCGGTTCCACACTAAATTTGCTGCCCGCCTTTGCATGTCCAAATTAACTCGCGCCATTTCAAGGTTCAAATTGTTTCTTATCGCCATTTGTGCAGCAAGGTTTGGAGTAAGGCGTAAGGGGCTTTCATCCTGCGCTGCTCCTTCAGGGCTCGCTTGAGCATGGGCAAATGTTACGAAGCCCAGCAATAGGAAGAAAGCTATAGGCAGCAAACGGCGGAAAAGACGATTCATTAAATACTCCTCTACAATATTTGCGGCAAGTAACAACATCTTCTGTTTACCGCGCAAATTTACAGTATAACGTAACAACGTATTTTTTCCAAGATACGAACTTTTAATTGCCTACTCGACAAAATTGCAACTTTTTGTCAAAACTTAAGCAACCTTTTTCTTTTGCTCTTGTCAAATCAAGACGCAGCCGGAAGTTTTATCAAACAGTGTGGGCAACGATCGAAGCTCACTATAGATAATAACTATACGGCAAAAAGGCAACAGAAAAAGGTAAACTTATGGTAAAGTAATTGTACTGCCATACCTGTTACCATTTTTACCAAGAGGAAATATGGCAAGGAAAGGAAAAATTATCATACACAGGGAAAAATGCAAAGGATGTTATTTGTGTATTAAAGCGTGCCCTGTGAAAGTGATAGAAAAAGACGCTGAATTAAACACTTCCGGCGCTTACCCCGCCCGTCCGATTGAGGGGAATACCGCCTGCATAGCGTGCAGCAACTGTTACGAAGTATGCCCGGATGTGTGTATAGAAGTTTTTGAAATCATGTGAGGAGGCTCCATTGAACAAGTTATATAGTGATAAAGTTATCGATAAGGTTTTGATGAGAGGCAATGATGCCATCTGCGAAGCGGCAATCCGCGCCGGATGTGCGGCGTATTTTGGCTATCCGATAACCCCGCAAAACGAAATGCCCGCGTATATGTCAGAACACATGCTGAAAAGGGGACGGATTTTTATCCAGGCGGAAAGCGAAACCGCCGCTGTGGTTATGGTTTACGGCGCTTCCTGCGCGGGCGCGCGGGCAATGACAAGCACTTCAAGCCCCGGGATGAGCCTTAAACAAGAAGGCATTTCGTACGCGGCCGGTGCGGATATTCCCTGCGTCATTGTAAATGTCGCGCGCGGCGGCCCCGGTCTTGGCAATATCGCGCCCGCGCAGGGCGATTACTTTCAGGCAACGCGCGGCGGCGGTCATGGCGACTATTATTGCATCGTTTTGGCGCCGCAAAGCGTGCAGGAATGTGCCGATCTTACCTATCTCGCCTTCGATCTTGCCGATAAATATCGCACTCCGGTCATAATTCTGGCTGACGGCATGGTTGGGCAGATGGTTGAAGGCGTAGTTTTGCCGCCTGAACGTGACATGAACGACTTGCCAAAGCGCCCGTGGGCGGTGGGGAGAATGGCGAATCGCCTTTCGCACCATATCACGTCCCTTGACCTTGACCCGAATAAACTCGCGTCGTTTACATTGGCACGTTTTGAGCGCTACCAGAAAATCAAACAGGAGGAAACCCGCTTTGAAGCAACAGACGTTGACGATGCGGATATTACGCTTGTTGCATACGGAACTTCGGCGCGGGTTTGCCTTGGCGCGAAAAAGCTTGCCAAAAAAGAAGGCATAAAAGTCGGGCTTTTCAGGCTTATTACCCTGTGGCCTTTTCCTTCTGATGCGCTTGGTGCCATCGCCAAAAACGGCAAACCGTTTCTTGCGGTGGAAATGAGCCTTGGGCAAATGGTTGAAGATGTGCGGCTTTCGGCTTTGAGTAACGCGCCGGTGCATCTTTTGGGGCGCACAGGCGGAGTTATTCCCACCGAAGAAGAAGTTTTTGCCGAAGTTAAAAGCATTTTGGGGAGAAATTAGATATGGGTGAAAAGAAATTACGCGGACGGCCGGAAAGCCTTTACGACGTTACCACAAAATATTGCGGCGGCTGCGGACACGGAGTTGTCCACCGCATTATCACTGAAATTATTGATGAAATGGGCTTGCGGGAAAAAACTATACTCTTAAACCCCGTTGGCTGTTCTGTGTGGGCAGACCTGTACTTCGACACCGACACGGTGCAGCCGCCGCACGGAAGAACACCCGCCGCGGCAACAGGCATTAAGCGGATTTTAAGTGATCACCTGGTGATTTGTTATCAGGGAGACGGCGATATGGCGGCAATAGGCACTGCCGAAATGATCCACGCGGCAAATCGCGGCGAGAAGTTCACCACGATTTTTGTGAACAACGCCATATATGGCATGACCAGCGGGCAAATGGCTCCAACCACACTTATCGGGCAAAAATCCGCCACTTCCACCGGCGGACGCGATCCGGTGCATGCGGGCATGGGTTTTCCCATCAAGGTTTGCGAGCTTCTTAAAACGCTGGACGGAACGGCTTATATCGCGCGCGGCTCGGTACACAACGCCGTTTGCGCACGCAAAACCAAAAACCTTATCCGCGAGGCATTTAAACTTCAAATGAGCGGAGTTGGCTCCACAATAGTGGAAATTCTTGCGCAATGCCCGACAAATTGGGGCGTGAACACGCTGGAATCGGTTACCTGGCTTGAAGAAAACATGATTCCGGTTTTTCCGCTTGGTGTCATCAAAGATATACGCACTCAAGAGGCAAAACCACTTGCCGCCTTGCATGAGGGAGCAGCCTGATGATGCAATCTCACACAGATATTTGTGAAAAAAGCTATTTTGCGGGCTTCGGCGGTCAGGGTATCATCTCGATGGGGCAAATTTGGGTGTATTTTGCAATGAAAGCGGGCAAAAATGTTACGTTTTTTCCGTTTTATGGCGCTGAAAAACGCGGCGGCATTGCCAGAGCGAGCGTCATTATCAGCGATGAGGAAATCGCAAGCCCGCTTGTGGTAACGCCTGATTCAGTTGTGGTGATGAACACTGACTCCCTGCCGCTGTGCGAAGGGATGCTGAAATCCGGCGGGCTCATGCTCATAAATTCCACGCTGGTAAAAGCCGCCCCGAAGCGCACTGATATTACGGTTGTTACCGTTGAAGCATCCGCGCTTGCTGAAAAACTCGGCGATGTCCGCGTTGCCAACATGGTCGCCCTTGGTGCACTGGCGCACCTGACAGGCGCGATTGTGCTTGACAAAGACATTATCGAGGACGTTCTTAGCTCGTTTTTCCCGCCCAAAAAGCACGATTTTATCCCGATGAATGCAAGTGCGATTGAGGCGGGGATTGAAGCGGTGTCGTAAGGGTCTGTAGGGAACTACAAACGTTTGAATACATTCCCGAACTATTTTTGCATTTTTTTTGCGTTTACGTTGATCTTCAAACCATTGGTGGATATAATATAAACGGTAGGTGATTATCCGAAAATATCTACAACCAGTAGCCTGTGCTAAAAAATCGAAGTTGCCTCCATACAGCAATATGGAAACATACAGAACCGACAGGTTAG
>JAIRQD010000033.1:0-4837 GCA_031256655.1 Treponema sp. | reverse complement strand
TTTAGTCCGTGCGTGCGTAGGTAAAAGCCACGCCGCTAGCTATACAAATGGGCGGCTTCCCGTATATGCAGGTTTATGTCTGCCTTTGTGCATTCTTCTCGGTAAAATGAGAATTGCTGCTAGGTTTCCGCTACTGCGCCCAAAGGCGGACAAGTTCGGTAACAACACGGCAGGAAGCCGCCATTTCAGGAACTGACAGCCACTCCATGCGGCTGTGAAAGTTGCGCCCGCCTGTGAAAATATTCGGCGTAGGGATGCCCATTGCCGTAAGACGCGAGCCGTCTGTGCCGCCGCGGATAAGCGTTTCGCGTATTGCCACACCGGAATTTGTGTAAGCCTGTCGCAGTTTTTCAAGCACCAAAGGCTGCTCGCTGATTTTTTCGCTCATGTTGCTGTACTGCAAGTGAGTGTTCACCGTGACTTTGCCGCCGGGGAATTGTGCTTGAACAGCTTCAGCGTATAATTGAAGGGCTTTAAGGCGGCGCTCGCCCTCGTTTTTGTCAAAATCCCGTACAAAAATTTCCAAAGCGGCGTTTTCCACATCCCCGTTTATTGAAAGCGGGCAGTAGTAGCCGTAATAGCCGTCTGTGGCTTCGGGGCTTTCGTTTCTGGGAAGCATTGCGGCATATGTGGATGCCATAAGCACGGCATTCACCATGCGCCCGCGCGCCTGCCCCAAATGCATTGAAATACCGCTAAACGTTACCTCGGCAGCCCACGCGTTAAAGCACTCCCACTCAAGTTCGCCTTCCTCACCGCCGTCAACCGTGTAACAAACGCTTGCCTGCACGTCGCTTAAAAGAAAACCAGGCAGCCCCTTGCCGGTTTCTTCGTCGGGGGAAAAAATAATTTCCACCTGCGGGCGCTTTATTTCCGGGTGCGTTAAAAGATACTCCGCCGCTCCCATAATTATGGCTATGCCCGCTTTGTTGTCAGCGCCCAAAAGCGTGTTTCCGTCCGTATGAATGAGTGATTTGCCCTTGTGCGCTGCCAAATCAGGCGATTCATTCGGGTCAAGGCAAAGTCCGTTGCTTAAAGGTATTTTTTCCCCGTCGTAGTTTTCGACAAGAATCGGATTGACGTTTTTCCCGGAAACTTCTTCGGAGGTGTCCATGTGCGCAAGAAAACCCACCGTGGGCATTTGCTCCTTTCCGGCGCTTGCCGGAAGCCTTGCTATCACATAACAGTGATCGGTGAGTTTTACATCGCCGACCCCAATTTGCCGCAGCTCTTCGACAAGCGCTTTGGCAAGTTCCCATTGACCGGGCGTTGACGGCGTTTGGGGGTTTTGCCTGTCACTTGTTGTCCAAATGCGCGCGTACTTCATAAACCGCGTTTGAGTGAGTTTCCTAAAAATGTCTGTTGATATGTTCGTTGAATTCATTTCCTTTTTAGTCTACGATATTTTCACTTATGAAAATACCCTCTTTTCCCAAATTTATACCATTATCGCTGGGATTAAAGGATGAAATACATCCCCGCCTTTCCTTTGCACCGGACGGCGTTTCAGAGTTCACCTTCGCAGGTCTTTACCTTTTTCGCTCTCGCTACAATTATCATGTTTCAAAACTGAAAGATAAAGCGCTTATTATTTCCGGTATTCAGCCGCCAAAAGACGGCGGGGGCGAAAAGAAGTTTTTTATGACTCCTTGCGCCTCTGTAGAGCGCGGCATTTTACAAACGCTTTTTCAAACGCACGATTATTGGAAAAACATTTCTGACTCTGTCCTGATAAGCCACCGAAGCCGCCTTGAACAGTGGGGCATACAGCACGTCAAACGCATGAATATTTTGTATTGAGGTTTTTTGCTGTTTTTGGGGTAAAAAAAAAAAAAAAATGGCCGGTGAAACAGTTCTTTTAACGGGTTTTTTTGTAAAACAGGGATTTATCGGATGATTTGGGTACTTCTGCAATTCTCTTAAAGGCTTGATAACGTTATTTTGAGGGAATTTCCTGAAGTAGATTCGTTCATGCGTTTGACGTGGGGCATACAGTTTGATGAAGACAGGGACAATTTCGACTATCTTTATCTGCGTCAGGAACTCGCTGAACTTAAGGGAAAAAAGTACCACAAAAAACGCAATCTGCTGGCACAGTTTCATAAGCTTTACCGCTATGAGAAAAAGCTTATCACAGCCGGCCTTATACCTGATGCGATGGCAGTTTTAGAGAAATGGCGGGAAGATGACCGCGAAAAAGGCGGCTTGGGAGAGGACGATTACGCGGAATGCAAGGATGCGCTTTTTTCATTTGGGGAACTTAACATGCAAGGGCTTTTGGTGTACATTGACGGGGAGCCTGCTGCATGGTGTTTGGGTGAGCCTGTTGCAAACGGGCGTATTTTTGCCGTCCATTTTGAAAAGGGACTTGAAAAGTTCAAAGGGATTTATCAGTTTTTGAACCAAGCGTTTGCCGCAGAGCTTCCTGAGCATTTTACCCATATTAACCGCGAGCAGGATTTGGGGAACGGCGGCTTGCGGCAGGCGAAAATGTCGTACCGCCCAACAGGTTTTGTCCGCAAATACCGTGGGCTCTTAATCGGAGAATTATCGTGAACATCCAGAACATCATGTTTGCCCTTCCGGGCATAATCATCGGGCTTACCGTGCATGAATATTGCCATGCATATGCGGCGCACAAACTGGGAGATAATACCGCCCGCGATCAAGGACGAATAACCTTTAACCCCTTAAAGCACATAGACCCAATCGGCTTTCTGTTTATAATTTTTGCGGGCTTTGGCTGGGCAAAACCGGTTCAGTTTAACCCCGAAAACTTAACTCACTTGCGGCGGGACAAGGCAATCATAGCCGCGTCAGGTCCTTTTTCCAACCTGCTTTTGGCGTTTGTGTTTATCGGCATAATCCGCTTGTGGCTTGCCATGATCAACTCTCCTGCATTTGAACATTGGGTTGAGTTTTTGTCCTCGCCCAATTTTATCGTTTTTCTTAACGTGGTTTTACGTGCGGCGATGATAAACATCGGGCTTTTTGTTTTCAACCTGCTTCCCATTCCGCCCTTGGACGGCAGCCACATCGTTTTTTCCGGTCTGAATCTTTCACTTGATTTGCAATACCGGATTATGAAAGTCGGAATGCCTCTGCTTTTTGGTATTCTTATTATTCAAAACTTTGCAGGAATTACGCTTCTTCCAATTGGGACGCTTATTGGGGCGTTTTTGCGATTTTTCCTGCCACAGTTGGCATTTTAATTTAAGAGGAGGCACTTGTGGATGTAAGTACATATGCGATAAAAGAGACAGAGAACATAATAAGTCCGATGCTTATTTATTACAAAGACATTATCCTTGCAAACACCAAACGTGTTATTGACATGGCCGGAGGAGCCGCGAATCTGTGGCCACATGTCAAGTCGCATAAAACTGTTGGGATGATCCACATGCAGATTTCACTTGGAATTACCAAGTTTAAGTGCGCCACGATTGCCGAGGCGGAAATGACAGCCGCCGCCGCGGATTCCGCAAACGCAAAGCTTGATGAAAACCAAAAAGCTGTGCAGATAATTTTAGCGTACCCGCTTGTCGGCCCCAATGTTTCACGCTTTCTGAATCTTGCCGCAGCTTACCCGCGTGTGACGTTTTACGCAATTGGCGATAACTTTGATACCTTGTCAGTTTTGTCTCAAGCGGCAAGCGGCAGGGGTTTGAGCGCGAATGTTTTAATTGACGTGGATATGGGAATGCACCGGACAGGCGTTCCCCTTGATTCGCTTCTCACTTTATACGAGCGTTGCGCAAGTTTGCCCGGTCTTTCATTGCGGGGGATGCACTGCTACGACGGGCACCGCAACGATTACGATTTGGGCAAGCGGAAAAAGGCGGCAAAGGAAAACGATCTCAAAGTGCTTGAGATAAAAGACTCACTTACGCAGAAGGGGCTTGACTGCGAAATTATGGTGATGGGCGGCACTCCGAGTTTTCCCTGCCGCCTGCACCAGGACGGCTTTTACTTGTCGCCGGGAACGCTTTTTTTGAGTGACTGGGCAACCTGCTCAAAATTCCCGGACATTGCCTTTCCTCCGGGAGCGGCGCTTTTTACCCGCGTAGTCAGCCGGCAAACCGGAAACTCTTTCACCCTCGATTTGGGGCACAAAGGGATTGCCGCAGATCCAAGCGGGGATCGCGGGGTCATAGCCGGTTTTCCCAATGCCAAAGCGCTTTTCCAAAGTGAGGAACACTGGGTTTTCTCCCTTCCGCAAGGCGAAGAACCGCCGCCGATCGGTAGCGGTGTGTACGTAATACCAACACACATCTGCCCGACATCAGCCTTGTACCCTGAAATCCTCGTTGCCGAAGGCGGGGAAATTACTGACACATGGCAGGTGGCAGCCAGAAACCGCAAAATTAACTTTTAGCGCTTGGCTTAATTCATGCCGACAGTTGCAATCCTGGCATTGCTGCCGCTCCGCCAGCCTTCACTTTTAGCCTCTTTTCGGTTAAAATACGAGCTAAATGACTCCTGACAATGTTGATCTAACTCGTATAAACGCCGAAAAGTCATTTGCTTTAGCCTCGACCCTGTTTCCGCTTGAAGAATGGATACCACGTGGGAGGGGTGTATTTGTTGCAAAGAGCCGCCTCACCAGAAGCCATAAGGAACAGGCAAAACTTTACCGGGAAATTTCCGATGTAAGGATTTTTACCGAGCGGGGAAGCGTGGCATATTTTCTTCCAGAACGGAATGATACAGGAAAAGACCCCAAGAGCGGGGTGTTTTACACGTCAAACGCATAGACGACACATAAAGCGCAAGTCTTTATAAAATAGAGACTTGCAAAACTTGGATCATTTTCTTGATCGGCAAATCAATAAATAAC
>JAIRQD010000031.1:0-20135 GCA_031256655.1 Treponema sp. | reverse complement strand
TTTAGTCCGTGCGTGCGTAGGTAAAAGCCACGCCGCTAGCTATACAAATGGGCGGCTTCCCGTATATGCAGGTTTATGTCTGCCTTTGTGCATTCTTCTCGGTAAAATGAGAATTGCTGGCGACCACCCGCCAGCGCATTGACGAAAGCGTAATTTTAAGATAAACTGGTGAAACTTCAATAAACAGGAGGTAAACAGTGAGCTTGCGTACAGCCGGAAACTCTGACGATGACCCTTACAGTAGTACGAGCGGCACATCAGGCTTGTTAATGACCTCCGCTCTCCATTGTTAGAACGGTTATTTAAATGAAAGTCTATTGACCCAAAGCCCGATGTCCTAAGAAACACAACTCAACAAAAAGGATGTCGATTATGGACAAAGAAGAAATTATCGGTTTGATCAAAAATGGTCCGCTCAAAGTCGGAGAGCTAAAAACCATGCTTTCCGAAATGAATGTCCCGGACATTGCCGAATTATTTGAAGAACTGGACAAAGAAAAAAGCATACAGATTTTCAGGATTTTGCCTAAAGCAATTGCCTCCGAAGTTTTCAGCCACATGGAAAGCGACCGCCAGCAAACCATCATCGAAGCGCTCACTGATTCAGAAATCGGTGAAATTATGAATGAGCTTTTTGTCGATGACGCTGTGTATTTTATAGAAGAAATGCCTGCAAACGTGGTGCGCCGCGCGTTAAAAAGCGTGCAGGGCGAAAAGCGCAAGCATATAAACCAGATTTTAAATTATCCTGAAAAATCCGCCGGAAGCATCATGACCACTGAGCTTGTCGCCCTTCGCGAAGACGCGACTGTGCAAGAGGCGTTTAAAACAATTCGCGGCACCGGACTTAACAAAGAAACGATTTACACCTGTTATGTGATAAAAAGGGATCGCCAGCTTGTAGGTGTTATCACCGCGAAAAAATTGATGCTTGCCCGCCCTGAAGATCGCATCGGCGACATCATGGAAACAAATGTGGTTTTCGCGCACACCACCGACGATCAAGAGGCAGTTGCCGACCAGTTCCAAAAGTATGACTTTCTGGCGATGCCGGTTGTTGACAACGAGCAGATGCTTGTCGGCATTATAACCGTTGACGATATAGTGGACGTAATCGTTGAGGAAAGCACCGAAGACATAGAAAAAATGGGAGCGCTTGCGCCGTCGGATGAGCCTTACATGAAAACAGGCATTCTGCGTCTTGCGAAAAACCGCTTTCTCTGGCTTTTGGTGCTGATGCTTTCGGCGACGATAACCGCCAACATCATCGAAGGTTTTGAGGAAAGCCTCGCGCTCATGCCCATCCTCATGGCATTTATTCCCATGCTTATGGACACAGGCGGCAATTCCGGCGCTCAAGCCTCAACGCTCATCATTCGCGGCATGGCGCTGGGCGACATACGCCTGCGCGATTTTTTGCGCGTGTTCTGGAAAGAAATCCGCGTTGCCCTTTTATGCGCGGTTGCTTTGTCGGCGGTCAACTTCGGGCGCATTTATTTGATGCACGGGCAAAATATGCTTTTGGCGATCACAGTTTCGCTGACGCTCATTTGCACAGTTGTTGTCGCAAAATCGCTCGGCGGTCTTTTGCCCATGCTTGCAAAGCGCCTGAAAATTGACCCCGCGATGATGGCGGCGCCGGTAATCACCAGCATTGCCGATGCAACCTCGCTTGTGATTTACTTTTCCATTGCGCGCGTTATTTTGGGGTTATAAAGCAGGCGTTACGTTACAAACAGCGGCGGGCAAAGTCCGCCATCAGAGCTGCGGCTTCGGCCGGTTTTTCCTGCTGGGGAAGATGCCCCGCGTCTGAAATTATTTCAAGACCGATTCCCTGACGTAGCGCCTTGAACTTATGCGCCGAAGACAAAGGCATGATTTTGTCTTCAACGCCCCAGACAAGAAGGATTTCGCCTTTGTTCTGCTTGATTTTTCTTGCGTACAGCGGTGAAAAAAGCACATAAGAGCGGACAACGCTGCGCTGCGCTTTGAAAAAAGCCCCTTCCTGCGTTGGGCTTTCCACCCGCGCTATAACCCGCTGACGCAAAAAATCCTTGTCTTCAGGTGAAAGGCCGTCAAGGTTTGCGTAATATGGCTTGAGCGAATCCCAGCGGTCAGAAGCGTTTTTGCGGTATGAGCGATACCATTTGCGGCTGAAAAGGCGCTTTGCCAGGGCAAGGGGATTCGGCAGTTTCGGACCGCCGGGAATGCTTCCGCCGATTAAAACAAGGCCGCGCGTTAGGTGAGGACACCTTAGCGCCGCCTCTTGCGCGACCAAGGCACCGAGGGAACTTCCAGCAAGGAAAATGGGCGGTGGGTTTTCGTTTTGCGGCAAAACCGCCGTTTGAATGAGAGCGATAACCGCATTTGCATAAGCTTTAAGGCTTAAACGTTTCCTAATCGCCGAACGCCCAAAACCCGGCAAATCAGGGGCTATCGCCCTAAAGCCGGATGAGTTTAACAGGGGGATAAGATGCCGCCAGGTATCAGCCTCATCCCCAAGCCCGTGAATGAGAACAAACACAGGGGCATCACTTGCCTTGCAATTTTCAGGCGGGGAATCGTAGAAAAAAAGCGTCTCGCTTTGATGAGAGTTATCAGTCAAAATGAACGCTTTAGCAGCCAAAGGCTCCCACAGCTTCATGGCAGAATCGCCAGTATAAGCGGTAATCGAAAAATCCATATAACAGCATTATCAGAAATGTGTGGAGCGGGCAAGGGGGGATAGACCTCTTGTTTTTATTACTATACAATTGTATAGTAATAAATATGGAGCTTGCAGAAAAATTAGCTATACTGGCATCCTCCGCAAAATACGATGCATCGTGCGCCTCATCAGGTAGCGGCGGCAATGGCGGCGCTTTGTTTGGCAGGCGCTTACCGGCAGGCGTTTGTCACAGTTGGACACCTGACGGACGCTGCGTAAGCCTGCTCAAAGTGCTTTTTTCCAACGCCTGCCGTTTCGATTGCGCTTACTGTGTCAACCGCTCATCTTTTGACAGCCGCCGCGTATCCTTCACGGTGGATGAACTTGTATCGCTCACCTGTGAGTTTTACCGCAGAAACTACATCGAAGGGCTTTTTCTTTCATCGGGCATTTTTTCAGACTCTGACATTGTGATGGAAAAACTCACCGCTACCGCCCGCGCATTACGGTGCGAAGCGGGTTTTGGCGGCTACATTCATTTAAAGATAATTCCAGGATCAACTGATAAGGCAATTCGGGAAGCCGGATTGTGGGCAGACCGCTTGAGCGCCAACATAGAATTGCCAACGGACAAAAGCCTTCAAAACCTTGCGCCTGGAAAATCAGGCAAAATGATTTTTGGCGCGATGGGCGATGCGTATAATCTGGAAGCTGAAAACCGCGAAGACAGGCGCAAGTTTGCCATCGGCGAAAAAACTTCCGTCCCCGTTTTCGCTCCGGCGGGGCAAAGCACCCAGTTAATCGTTGGGGCATCCCCTGAAACCGACAAAACAATTCTCACCCTTTCAGGCGCGCTTTACCGCAAATATGCGCTAAGGCGGGTTTACTACTCGGCTTTCATTCCCGTTGGTATTTCAGGCGCTGACGGCTTACACGATCCGCGCCTGCCTGAAATCGCAATCCCGCCGCTGTTGCAGCGGGAACACAGGCTTTATCAGGCGGACTGGCTTTTGCGCTTTTACGGCTTTTCCCCGGATGAAGTGCTTGAAGCGGACAGCGAAATGCTTGATTCAGGTCTTGACCCAAAAACGGCGTGGGCTCTGCGTCACCTGGACAAGTTTCCGGTTGAAGTAAACAGAGCCGATTATGATGACTTATTGCGGGTTCCGGGCGTTGGCGCGCAATCGGCGCGGCGCATCATCGAAACCCGCCGTTCCCGTTCCCTTACCTTTGACAACTTAAGGCGCTTGGGCATTGTTCTAAAACGCGCCCGCTTTTTTCTTACCGCAAACGGCGCTTTCTTGGACAAGCCTGAAGACCCAAAACGCATCCGCCGCACACTTTCAGATCCCGGTCACTTACAGCCACTTTTGTTTGAGTTTTGAAGTTTGAGTTTTTAAAAGGTTCTTGAACATTTACCTTTTTAGTCATAAACTGTACCATCGAAAATGAAAACTCAAACTAATTCTGTGTTGTCCATGGTGCGTCGGCTGACGCTTTTGTTTTTTGCCACCGCGTTGATTGCCATTAACGTACGCACCTTTGTCCAGGCAGGCGGCCTGATTCCCGGCGGGTTTACAGGTCTGGTGCTTTTGGCTCAAGAATTGGCCCTTCGCTACTTTGGCATACATATTCCGTTTAGCCTGCTTCTTTATGCGATGAATGCTGTGCCTGCGTTTTTTTGTTTTCGCTATGTCGGCAAGAAGTTTACCATTCTTTCCCTGTTTTCCGTTATATTGTGCGGTTTAATGATCGACTTTATGCCCGCTATGTTTATCAACTTCCTCTCTACCTACGATATTTTGCTTTCCGCGGTTTTCGGCGGCTTGCTTAACGCCGTTGCCGTTGCCATTGCTCTTTCTGTGGGGGCAACATTGGGCGGCACAGACTTTATCGCCATTTATATTTCTGAAAAGTACCGTAAGGACGCATGGAACTACATTTTGCGGGAAATTGCGTCATTCTTGTCATTGCGGGTGCTCTTTTTTCGCTTGACAGGGCGCTTTATTCGATTATTTTCCAGTTCACGGCAACTTTGGCGATAAGTTACCTTTACCGTGCGTATCAGCAAAAAACGCTGCTTGTCATAACAAATCGTCCCCAGCAAGTGTACGACCTTATTCGGGAAAAAACGCGCCACGGTGCAACCACAATTTCAGGAACGGGAATGTATGACAAAGCCGAACGGACGCTTCTTTATTCGGTTGTGTATTCAAATGAAGCAGATCCGCTGATACGCCTGATTCGCGTGATAGACCCGGATGCGTTTATTAACGTCATAAAGACCGAGCAGGTAAACGGAAGGTTTTTCAAAAAACCACTGGATTAAGAGGCTTTGCAAAAGGCTTCTGCAAAACTCACTTGGATTCCGATAACAGCGGGCGCATGGCGTTTATGCTTAAAAAAAGGCTTGTGAGGTTATGAAGCCAAATTGAGCGGCTTGTGCCTGAAGTGCCGGGAGGCGGCGTTTTTTCCAAAAGCCCCATCAAAATAAAAATACTGTTAAGAATAATCGCGGCGTTTGTGTTCCATGTAATGCGCTTCATCACCCGCTGGGACATAATGCGCGCGACCACAAGCGGGTAAAGGCTTGATTCCTTAAGCGTGATGTCAGACGCGTGAAGAGCCAATTCAGCACCGTCTTTCATGGCAATTCCCACATCGGCGGCGCTCATCGCAGGCGAGTCGTTCATGCCGTCCCCGACAAAAGCAACGCGGCATCCCATTTCGCGCAGGTTTTTTACAATCGCGGTTTTGTCCTGCGGCAAAAGCCCGCCGCGTCCGCCGTCAAGCTTTAGTTCACGGGCAATTCGGCTGGCGGCATTTTGGTTATCGCCTGATAAAAGGTACATACGCTTAACGCCTAGCGCCTTAAGCATCGCTATCACTTCGGCGGCCTCTGGGCGTATAGCGTCTTTGATAAGCAAAATCGCGATGAGCTTTTTTTCCTGGGCGAGATACAATACCGAATAACCTTCGTGTATCGCTTTCTGCTCATCATCTTCGGCGACAGAAATATCAACCCCTTCATCCTCGCCGATAAAATGCCGCGATCCGATTATTGTGTGCTTTCCCTGATATTCACTTGCAATTCCGTGCGCGGCTATGTACTTTACCGTCGTGTGCTCCTCGTTGTGGCGGACGTTCAGCGCCAAAGCCTTAGCCACAACAGCTTTTGCCACAGGATGCGGAAAGTGCTCCTCAAGACACGCGGCGATTTTCAGCGCGTCCGTTTCGCCGAAACCGTTGTAGGGAATTAAACGCGCAAGAGACGGCGAAGACATGGTGAGCGTTCCCGTTTTGGCAAACACGATGGTGTCACAGGCGGCAAAATGTTCCATAGGCGCGCCGCCCTTAAAGAAAACGCCGTTTTGCAAACCTTCCCGAATTGCCGCAAGAAAGGCAAGAGGCGTGGCAAGTTTTATGGCGCAGGAGTAATCAACCGAAAGCACCGAAGATGCTTTTATGGGATTGCGTGTAAAAAAAAGCGTGAGCGCCGATGCCGCGAAAATGAAGGGAACGGTTTTGTCGGCGATTTTGTTCGCGCGTATTTCGACATCGGCCTTTGCGTTTTGCCCTTCTTCGATAAGCGTGATTATTTGCTGGAAGCGGGTATCTTTTCCCTTGCCGCGCACCTGCGCGACTATTTCGCCTTCCTCGATAACCGTTCCCGCGTGCACTGTCGAACCGGAAGACTTTTCGCTGCCAAGCGGCTCCCCGGTTAAAGCGGCTTCGTTGACGATTGCCCTGCCTTCAAGCACTTTGCCGTCAACAGGAATTAGCGCGCCGGATCGCAATACAATATTGTCGCCGCTTTGCACCTCGGCAAATGGCACTTGCCGTTCTTCGCCGTCATCGGAGCGCAGCCACACCTGGGCGACATTAAGCGAAAGGGCATCGGCAAGGTTTTCGCGCGAGCGATGTTTTGCCCATGCTTCAAGATACTCGCCCGTTTTAAGAAGCATCATAAGTGTGGAAGCTGACCTTATGTCGCCGCGGGCTATTGCGGCGCTCACGGCGGCGGCATCAAGCACGGAAATGTCCAGCCGCCTGCGCCCAAGGGATTTTAAGCCTGCCGCGATGTACGGAATCGCGCGGATAATTGTGAGAAGCGGTCTTAAAAACGTAGGCGTGAGCAGGCGAAAAAGCTGGTAGCGCAAATACGAAGGCTCTTGCGTTTCGCCGGTTTTGCCGCCGCCTGCCTGAAAAGCCGCGGCAGGTTTTTTGACAGAGCTTAAGTCCGCCGCTGTGTTTGCGGATTCACATTCAGGCGTTTGCGCTATCGCCTGCGCAACTTCAGTCAGCATATTCCGTTCAGAAGCGATTTGCGCATCGAAGTGAACAAGAATGCCGCCGCTTTTCAGGTTTACGCTCACTCCTTTTACCCCCGCAATGCCTGAAAGTGCGGCGGACAAAGCGGCATTATCCTTTCCGGCAAGCGTTCTGATTGAGGTGCGAAAACGTACCCTGCCGGGCAGGGAGTGGGCAATCGCCAGGTGCATCGCTTTTAAGCCTGCTCTCTTTTGCGCTTGGCATCGGCTTCCGCCAAAATATCTTCAGCCGATTCCTTGACGATTTCAGCAGCATGCAAAGCCCTGTCTTTTAAGTCCATAACGCTACCAAGCGCCCTTGTGGCAACATCCCGAATCTCTTTAGAGTTTTTATACACCAAAGCGCCGACTACCACTCCGCCCAAAAATGCAACGCCAATTTTCCAAAAGTTGTTCATAAATAATCCCCCTGGATACCCTATTTTTTTTACAGTTAGATTGAACTAACTATTTTTAGTCTAGCAGGCTTAGGCAATATTGTCAACAGCAGCTGAAATAATTTGCAAGCGATTTTGTGGCATACAGGCTTCTATTGTGGCGGTATATTGACACATATTGATGAAACTATTATGTTTCATAAGATATTCATAATTGTGGTCTTTTTTGAGAAAATGGCTTTATTTGAGAGGTAACCATGATTAAAGTCGTAACAATTGGACAGAGCGAAGTTACAGACCAAATCGCTCCAGTCCTTTCAAGCCATAGCAATTTTCAAATATTAGCACACGGAAAAGATGCTTATGATGCTTTGAAACTGGTAAGCACTTTGAAGCCTGACATTATCATGATGGACAGCACTCTGGCATTCATCGATGGGGAGGACATTCCGCCCTTGCTTCGCAGCCGCTCTCCGGCTACATCAACCGTTATCATCGCCGACAGCATGAGCGATAACCAACTGCATCGTATAATCAGCAACAATGTATCAGGACTCGTTCACAGTGAGGCGGATATTGACCTTCTGCCGTGGGTGTTAAAAAGCATATCTGACGGCGGATGCTTCATCAGCCCGTCTTTTACGCCGCGAATTCTGCAATTGATGACTATTATGAATTTGAACAATTATGCGTACGCGCCAAACAATACATTGCCGGAAAAAGCGCCTTCTTCATCGGAAGATCCTGCCAGGTATCTTTCAAAAACCGATTTGCAGATTCTTACCCACATCGCGGAAGGCAACACCAGCGAAGAAATCGCCAATAGCCTGAACATTACAACAGGGACAGTGCGAAACTACATTTCTGCAGTTATGCAGAAAACCGGCTTACGAAACCGCTCGCAAATGGTTCTGTTTGCGCTCAAACACGGGCTTGTTCCGCTTTCCGTCCCCTGATTCCGGCGCAGTTTACGGGCAAACTGTAAAAGCGGCGGTAGAACAATTTTATGAAAAACTCTAAACTGTAGCGCGTATGTATGACTACAAAGAAGCCTGGAAACAGAAAGTCGCCGTAGTTTTAACGGAGATACTTAACGAAGCGGGAGTGAGCGAAGAAGTCTGCGCCGCTGACATCGTGGCGGAAATTCCCCCAATGCCTGAAATGGGCGATTTGGGCTTTCCCATGTTTGCCTTTGCAAAAATTTTGCGCAAGGGGCCGCCCCAAATCGCCGCCCTTGCCGCGGCACGGCTGCCGGGCGCTCAAGCTGCCGGGCCGTATCTGAACGTGCACCTTGACAGGGGGCAGACAGCCCGCGGTATTTTGCAATCACTTTTGTCGTCCGCTGAATCAGGCGTTTTGGGCAGACCCGGAACGCTTTCAGGCAAAAGAATCATGGTGGAGTTTTCAAGCCCCAATACCAACAAGCCCCTGCATTTGGGGCATCTGCGTAATGATGTGCTTGGTGAAAGCATTTCGCGTATATTCAAAGCCTGCGGGGCGGAAGTCCGCAAAGTGTGCATCATCAATGACCGTGGCATACATATCTGCAAGTCAATGCTTTCGTACATGGAACACGGGCAGGGGAAAACGCCTGAATCGGAGGGAATAAAAAGCGACAGGTTTGTAGGCGACTGGTATGTGGCTTTCAGCAAAGATTTGAAAGAAGAAGCGGAAACGCTGGAAAGGGAAAAGGGGCTTAATAAAAAAGAGGCAGAAGCGCAGTCTCCGTTGATGCGGCGGGCGCAGGAACTGCTAAGGCGCTGGGAAGCGGACGACAGCGAAGTTGTCGAGCTATGGAAGAAAATGAACGATTGGGCGGTGGCCGGTATGAAGCAAACTTACCTGCGTACCGGCGTTTCCTTTGACCAGTATTATTATGAAAGCCAAACCTGGCTTTTGGGCAAGGAGGAAGTGCTCAAAGGGCTTGAGCAGGGCGTTTTTTACCGCGAGTCAGACGGCGCGGTTGCTGTTGACCTTGAAGCGGAGAAACTTGACAAAAAGATTCTCTTGCGCAGTGACGGCACTTCAATTTACATCACGCAGGATATAGGAACCGCCATCAATCGCCACAAAGATTGGCCGTTTGACAGGCTCATTTATGTGGTCGGTTCTGAACAGAATTATCACTTTAAAGTTCTGTTTATTCTGCTTGAAAAACTTAAGTTTCCGTGGGCGAAAAACCTGCATCATCTTTCCTACGGCATGGTGAACCTTCCTGAAGGAAAAATGAAAAGCCGCGAGGGGACTGTGGTTGATGCGGATGACCTTATCAATGATCTGCAAAATATGGCGCTTGCGGCAATACGCGAGAAAGACAGGGAAGATGCTGTCGGCGGTTCAGGAATTGCCGCGGAAACGGCAGCCGAAAAAGTTGCGCTTGGGGCGCTTCATTATTTCCTTCTGCACATTTCCCCTTCCAAAGATATGCTTTTTGACCCTAAAGAATCACTTTCGTTCAACGGCGATTCAGGTCCGTATTTGCAGTACATGGGCGCGCGTATTTCATCCCTTTTGCGTAAGGCGCAGGGCTGGGCACAGGGCTGGGCACAGGGCCCTGCGCAAGAATCAGGCGTTTCAGGCCTCGGTGAAATCCGCTTTGAGCTGCTTTCTTCGGACGCCGAATGGGAGCTTATCAAAATACTTGGCAATTACAACGACACTGTGGCTGCCGCCGCCGCAAACATGGACCCTTCCATATTGACCGGGTATCTGTATGATGTTGCAAAGGCGTTCAGCCGCTTTTACCACGACTGCCCTGTGCTTGCGGCGGATGAAAGCGATCTGGTGACCGCGCGGCTTGCCCTGTGCAAGGGCGTTTTGCTTGTGCTCAAAGACTCACTTGAATTAGCGTGCATCCCGTTTTTGGAAACTATGTAAATGCCGATATTATGTTGCGTTATTTTTGCCTTTCGTGGTATAGTTTAGGGGTTTGAAATCGCCGCAGGAGATGCGGCAAGGAGGAATTTTGTATGGGAAATTCAGGATCACATACACCGGGGTCGGGCAGTACTGCCAAGTTTGCCGTCATGTCAGTAGTTGGCGTGTTTTTGTTTATGGTTCCGATACCGGACGGGCAGGGCGCTTTTAATATTCCGCTTGGTTTTGCCATAAATTGGCTGGGCGGTTTGATTAATTCCGTTGTGGTCAATGGTTTTGGATTGCTTTTCCTGCTCACCGCCATAGTTATCACCGTCTCTTTTTTAGGCTCGCTTTTGGCATACACCTTAAAGCCCGCCTTCATCATGGGTAACGAAAAACTTAAAACCCTTTTCCTCTGTAACATTGTCTATTTTGTGAGCAAGGCAATCGGCGCGGTTCTTGCGTGGCTAGTTTTTTTCAGTGCCGGTCCTGACTGGCTTATTGGCTGGGACGGAGCGCGCCTTATGATGGACCTTATCGCCAGCGGTTCAGGGCTTATGGCTATCTTCATCATCATAGGTATTGCCATCCCCCTATTAACCGACTTTGGCTTGATGGAGTTCCTGGGAATTCTCATTAAAAAAGTGATACGTTTCCTGTTTACCCTGCCCGGACGTTCTTCAATAGACCTTTTGGGTTCATGGTTTAGCTCCTCCGCGGCATCTGTAATAATCACCCGTGACCAGCACGAAAAAGGCTATTACACAGGCCGCGAAGCCGCCGCCATCTGTGTAAACTTTACGCTTGTTTCTTTGCCGTTTACCTTTGTTGTCGCATCCACTATAGGTCTTACCCCATACTTTCCTTTGTTCTACCTCATCATCTGTGTAACTGCCATTATCCTGGCAATGATAATGCCCCGCATTTGGCCGCTTAATAGGATCAAAGACGAGTACCTGCCGGAAGTAGGCAAGCAAATTGACGAAGAAGTGCCCGCGAATATCTCATTGTTCAAACAAGCGATCACGCTGGCAAGCAGGCGGGCAAGCAAAACCGGTCCCGGCGATGTGCTCCAATCCGGTGTCTCCAACTGGCTTAACATTTTTATGGATTTAATTCCTGTTATATTGGCATGGGGAACTGTCGCCCTTATTATCAACGCGGTAACTCCCATTTTCCAATGGTTATCATGGCCTTTTGGTCAGTTCCTGCAGCTCCTGCAAGTCCCCGGCGCCATGGAATACGCTCATACCACCATAGTTGGGTTTATCGATATGTACCTTCCGGCAATAATGCTTGGAACCACAGCGCCAATTGAAACCCGCTTTATACTGGGCGCGTTGTCCATCGTGCAGATAATTTACATGGCGGAAACGGGCATCCTCATCCTCAAATCGAAGATTCCGCTTAACATCGGGCATCTTGCCATTATCTTTGTGATGAGAACGATTTTTGCCCTGCCTGTGCTTGTATTGTTGACAAGGCTTTTGTTCCACCCGTAGCGGGTTGACAGATGTTGGGTGTGCAGATGAACGTGAGCGTAAGTGAGTACAAGGAAGGCGACATCGACCGGATGATGCTCGTTTGGAACGAGGTTGTCGATGATGGGATTGCCTTTCCCCAGATGGATAAACTGTCCGGGGAAAGCGCTGTCCGCCTTTTTGCCGAGCAATCGTTTACAGCAGTTGCAAAAGACGAAACTTCCGGTGAAGTGCTCGGGCTTTACATTCTGCACCCCAACAACATCGGGCGCTGCGGGCATATTTCCAACGCGAGCTATGCGGTGAAATCTTCTGCCAGGGGATTAGGCATAGGCAAAAAGTTGGTTGTCCACAGCCTTGAAAAAGGCAAGGAGCTGGGATTTAAAATTATGCAGTTTAATGCCGTGGTAAAAACGAATTACGGTGCGCTTAGTTTGTACGACAAGCTTGGATTTGTACGGCTCGGCACTATTCCGGGCGGGTTTTTTATGAAAGACGGCAGATTTGAGGACATTGTCCTGTTTTACCGTATGCTGTGATTTGTTTCCAGTTTCGCGATTCCCTTAAAAACGCTTAAAGAAAAAGGCTGTCCATACTTGCCGGACAGCCTTTTTTGCGTACTCATCTCCAGGGGGAATCGAACCCCCGTTGTCGGGATGAAAACCCGATGTCCTAACCCCTAGACGATGGAGACTTAAGCACAAGGTTAGCAACCTCATGCATTGGTAGTATAAAAAAACGAGTGCAGAATGTCAAGCACTTTTACAACCATTTGCCAAAAGCTCAAAAAAAACTTTGGAGCAAGTGGTTTAGCCGTAATTCCTTAGCGCGGCACACCACGCAAATTGCTAAGCAGCACCCTTGCCCTGTCGCGGACGGGGCGAATGTAGTTGCCTTCCGCAATACGGATTATGGTGTTTATGGTGGTGACGCTTACTATCCCGCCATTCGCGACGGCAATTTGCTCAAAGGCATCCAGCGTGGCAAGTGCCAAAAGGTTATCAGGGCTAATAATGTCAAAGCGGGTAACAACAAACGAAATTGCGTTGGCTGTTTCCTCGTTGTCATTTAAGCCAATCGCCCCCAAAGAGCGAATCACTTCCGCAATCACCATAGGCTCATTTTCCGCCAAAAGCATGGTTTGCAGGATGTCTCTGGCCTGGGGTGTTCCCATTTGAGCAAGGAGCATTGCTGTTCTCACTCGCACGTCGGGGAAGTTGTTGACAAGCCTGCCGGCTTCCCGCGTCATGTTCCTTACCCCTTCAAGACCCAAAAACTCCAACGTGGAATGAAGCTCATCGCTCCTGTTGCCGCGTGCGATCATGTCGCGCATGTACTCCAAAGCCACAAATTTCATATCGCGGCTGTTTGAGCGGCTCTGTTCCCTGATGATCATGAGCTCGATCGTTTCTTGGAGATAAGATTCTTCGATTGTCATCTCGTGGTGAGCGCCAAACCCGGCACCAAACTGTGCCGAGGCAATTGCAGAGGTGGCAACGAACAGCACACTTACAAGCGCAAGTTTTTTCAAATGCATCATAAAAACTCCTTTCTTTATGGTGATCTACATACAGACCGGATTAATTGGAAATTTTCCAGCCGGTATCATACAATTGAAGATCATAGAGGCGAAGACGATTTCCCCTGTGATCCACGGTAAACGCTTGAACTCTGTCCTGGGAAAGAAAAACAATGTCGTCAAGCCTGTCGTTTGAGCGGGCGGGAACGACTACGTTGAAGAAAAAGTCCATGGAGGAGTTCAAAACCCGCTTCTGAACCTGACGCGGATTTACGCCCCTGGCGGATGCTACCATCCGGTCGCGCCTGAAAAGATCCTCAGTCATCCTTTCCAGAAATGCCTGAGAATTAATTTCTGAGTAATAAGACGGCGACAGATGGTTTATCCAGGCGTCGTAATCCCTTGACCTGATTATCGCATTCAACGCTTCAATCAACGCCCTGATTTCGCCCATTGCCACTTCGCGCATTTCTTCGCTGAAAATGTTCGGATCATGAGCTGCAATGATTACGCCCTGTTCAGGTCTTACCGCAATATCCCACGGCTCAACATCCGCCCCAAGCGGCCGGACATCCGAGGCGCATGATAAAATTAAAGCTGCCAGCATAACCGGCAAAAAAGCCACCTTCTTCATTCTATTGTATATATTACACCAGTTAAGTACTTTTGTCAAATGTATTCAACGATTGTAAACGATCACAGTAATTTTAAATTTGCTACCTGGTTTTGTATTGACTTTTCGATTGCTCACGCTATATGATCATGTTTGTGTGGTAGATTTTTAGTAGAGGTAATACAATGATCAACGTTGAAGATGTGGTGAAAAAATACCAAAACTGCAAAGACCGGGATGAACTTGTGAGGCAAATTAAGGAATACAAAAGCCTCGCGCTCCAGCATGCGGGTAACATGTTGCAAGCCGGAAAATTTAATATGGTGGCGTATAAGCTGCAGGAATTATGCGATAAACTTCCGCCGCCTGCCATAAAAACACAAAACAAAAGTTCGTATACAGTTCCCGTAAAAACCGCTGATATTTCAAGCGAAGAAAACAAAAAAATAAACGCTGAATGGGAACAAAAGGCGGGGGGGAAACGCGGCAAATAAAGCGGCTGTTACCGCAGATCCTTACGAAACTCCCGCGCAACTTCCCGTTTAAGATCGCGCTCGCGTATGTCCGCCCGCTTGTCGTACTGCTTTTTCCCCTTGCAAAGCCCAAGCTCCACTTTAACTCTTCCCCGCTTAAAGTAAAATGAAAGCGGAATGAGCGTGTAGCCTTTTTCTTCGGTCTTGCGGGTAATGCGTTTAATTTCATCGCGGTTTAACAGGAGCCTTTTTTTACGGTCAGGATCGTGGTTAAAAACCGAAGAAAAAGGGTTTTCGGCAATACTAAGCGACCGCAGCCAAACTTCCCCGCCGACAACTTCCGCCCACGCATCGGGAAAAGAGATTTTCCCGTCGCGGAAAGATTTCACCTCAGTTCCCAAAAGCTCTATGCCGCACTCATAAGACTCATCCACCGAATAATCGTGGCGCGCTTTGCGGTTTACAGCGATGGTTTTTATGCCCTCACTCATTGCCCGCTCCCCGTATTGTCAATGCGGGCGATGACAGGTCTGAATGACACAAAAGGTGATGAGAAGGAAGGCGGGAGGGATGCGCGGGTTTCTATGCCGACTGAACCAAAAGGATTCACCCAGGAACCTCCACGCAAAGAGCGCTCCGGAGAGCCCAATGCGGCGATGCTTGAGGCGGGGGAAGAAAAGAAACTTAACGGCGCAAAGGGGTCTTTGTACAATACCCAAAAAGTGCCGGGGGTAATCGCACCGGCTCTGGCGGCGGTTTCCCATTCCGCCTCAGTCGGCAGGCGCACTTCCCAGCCTGAATATTGCGGCGGCAAAATCCCTGAAAGCCACGCGCAAAAAGCGGCGGCGGCATACCACGAAACGGCTGAAACTCCAAATGCCGGAGCGCCGGGAATTGTTAAGGGCTGCAGGTATCCTTCACGGACAAGACCTTGCGCAATCAGATTAGGTGAGTTTTCCTGCCGCCAGTCGGGATTTTGCGCAAGGAACAGCGCCCACGCGCTTGAACTTATTACCGTTTCAGAAATGTAAAAAGACTCAACCCTTGTGCCTGATGGAAAATTAACGCCTGAAACTTCCCCGCCGGGCATTTGGCGGAAAGTCAGCCCGCCGACAAGCAGGGTTCCCGCTACCGCCGTTTGCGGCACGGCGGCGGCGGCTTGGTTTCTGGCGGCTTCGGCGTGCCAATTTGAAGCGGCAACAGCTGTCTGCGCCTGCCCGTCAAGAAGCCCCGCAAGCCACAGCGCCGCCGCCGGATTAGCGTCCAAAAAGCCAATCGCGTCCTGCGCTGAACTTAAAAGGCTTAACGGCGAAGGGGAAAGCCCGCCGTTGTCCAAAAGCGTTTTTGCCCTGATAAGGTCACGCAGCGCCGTTTGCGTAACGGTAAAACGTGCGGCGGCGGCAATAGTACCTTCCATGCTCTCACGAACTGACTGACTTGCCGCGGCAGCCTGACCATGACGGTACGCTCCCTCTGAAAGGCTTAAAGGTATTTGGTGCGCCGCTGTAGGAACACCAGCAAACGTCCACGCGGCAAAGTCTGATGCTTCAGCGATAAAAGCGGCGGCAGGATCGGGGGAAAAAAGCGTTAAATGTATTTCCGTTCTGGCGGGGAAAAAAAGCGAGCCAAAAACCCTCCCGCGCACCGATGCTTCGGTTTCCTGCGGGTTAAACCCCGGCAACCGCACTTCGATCTGCCGCTGTCCTTGCCTGACAAAAATGTCGGCGGGGGAAGCGCCAAAATAAACACCGTCAACCCAAACCGCGGCTCCCCAGGGTTCCGTCCTCACCGACAAAACACCGCCAGGATTGGCGATGCCAGGCCTCAAGAGCAGGAAAAAAAGAATGATGAGAAGTATTGTCCCATATATGAAGGCAAGGTAAACGCCGGGGCGAATACCCAAAAAAGGTTTTAACTTGACTTCTGTATTGTCGTTCTCTGACATATTCTCTGACATATATAAAAGAATTATAGGAAGGCAAAAGCGCCTTGTCAACGACAGAAAATCATGATACCTTCTGTAATGATGAGTTCGCAGACCGTTTTGCCTAAAAAGCCGAAATTGCCATCAAACGGCGGCTTAGGCGCTTCAGCTAAGCATGACTTTTTTGATCGCCTCCAGCATATAACCGAACGGTATCTTTCGTGGCGCAGGCGGAGAATACGCATCCGAAAGGAAAAACAGAAGAAAAAAAACGTAGTCCGTGACTGGGTAGAGGCTTTTTTGTGGGCGGCGTGTGTTGTGCTCCTTGTCAACCAGTATCTGCTGCAGGCTTATCAGATTCCTTCAGGCTCCATGATCGACACTCTCCTTGTAGGCGATCGCATTTTTGTCAACAAGGCTATTTACGGTCCTGAACTTTTGCCTGGTGTCGGCAAACTTCCAAGCCCGATCTCTCCTGAACGCAACGAAGTTATCATTTTCATGAACCCCGATTACGAATCGCGCGGTCCGGTGTTCGATTTTGTACAACGGGTTATTTTTATGCTCACACTTTCGCTGGTGGATATTGACAGGGACGAGTTCGGTCAGCCGCGCCCGCAGTTTCTCATAAAACGGGCGGTTGGAGTCGGCGGGGACAGATTCATCTCTGACAGGGGAAATCTGCTTATACGACCGGCCGGCGAAGACCGCTGGCTTGGCGAAAACGAGTTTAACGCCATGCGCGGCACTCATCACAACGTGGTGCGGCTTTTGAGCGCGGATGATTACACGGCGATTGAAGCGGCAGGACGCGCGGCGGCTTTTAACCAAATGATGCTTCCTGTTCCACATGCCATTGCCGCACAAGCCTCTGTTGCCAGATTCATGCCCTTCCACGACGCTGAAGCGTTTAATTCCTCCCGTCTTGAAGTTCTGCGCGGCGCACACCCGCACAACAGATTTCACGCCGAGGATTGGGCTACTTACCGCATGGGCTGGTATGTGCCGGAAGGCAGAATATTTCCGCTGGGCGATAACAGGGACAACTCCCTTGACGGGCGCAGGTTCGGCTCTGTGCCAAAATCAAGCGTCCTTGGCAGGGCGCTGATTGTCTATTGGCCCGGCGATTTTGGCGCACGGCGTTTTGCCGCCGCCGCCCGTTTCGGGGCAATACAATGAGGATGTGACGATGAATCGAAAGAAGATGCGCAGGTATTCGTACTCGGATCAAAAGAGTCTGAAACATTGGAAACGCTGGGTTGGGCTTGGCGTGTTCGTTTTTTTTGTGTTTTATTTTACGTTTACGACCTTTGTTTTTTCCACGCACGTTTTGCAAAGCGATACAATGATGCCCAACCTGCGTTCAGGAGATCGCTTTATTGTTTCCTCGTTTGCAATTCATGACCTGATCCCCTCGATGGAACGGGATTACCAGACGCTTTCTTTGCGGCGAGGGGATGTGGTTTTGGTTGATGCGTACATGGGTGAGCGTCCGGGGCTTTTTCACCGCGCTTTGTATGGCGTTGTCCGGTTTTTCACAGCACAGCAGGTTGGAATTTCAGGTCCCGGCGGCGTGAGGTCTTCGGATTATATGTTTGTCCGAAGGGTGATTGGTCTTCCCGGAGATGAAGTTTCCATTGAAGACGATATTGTCCGGGTGCGCACAAGGGGGACGGCTTTTAGCCTTACGGAGTTTGAAGTTACCGAAAGGACGTATACGACCAATCCGCCGAATATGCCGCACTTGTGGGACACTTCCATGCCGTTTTTCGGGAACATGGACGCCATTGTCCTGGGCGATAACGAAGTTTTTCTGCTTTCCGATGACCGCATGAGTGTCAATGATTCCCGCACATGGGGATCAATCCCTTTGAGAAACATCCGCGGGCAGGCACTTTTCCGCTACTGGCCGCCTACGCGTATTGGCCGCCCTTAGTTGATGGAAGCATCGCTTTACGTCCACGTTCCCTTTTGTTCCGGCACTTGCGATTACTGCGACTTTTACTCCGTTCCTGTGCTTGCAGAAGATCCCCGCTTAAAGCGTTTTGTCGATGTTATTTTGGCGCAGGCGGAAGCGCTTTTTGAAACCCACAAGCCTTCCTGTGTGCCGTCCCTTTACATTGGCGGCGGAACACCTTCGGTTTTGGGCGCACACCTGACTCAAAAACTCCTTCGCGGGCTTTTGCGCACCATCAGCCGTTATTCCCCGCCGCCGCAGGAGATCACGATAGAAGCGAATCCTGAATCCGCTGACGAGAGCTTTCTTGCCGCCGCCAAAGAGGGCGGGGCAACAAGGCTTTCACTTGGGGTGCAGTCTTTTCATGCCGCTTCCCGCAAGGCGGTTAATCGTGTCGGCCGGGAGCATGACGGTGACTTCTTGCGAAGGCGTCTTGCTTTGGCGGCGGAGTATTTTCCGGATGCGTTTTCAGGAGATTTAATTTCGGGGCTTCCTTTTCAGGAAGAGCGCATCTTGCTTGACGACATCGCCGCTCTCATCAGCAGCAAACCTTCCCACATTTCCCTTTACGCTTTGACGGTCGAAAATGAAACTCCCCTCGGTCAAATGCCCCTCGCTCAAGCCCGCCGCCTGCTTCCGCCTCATGAGGAAGCGGAGCGCTTGTGGATTTGCGGCCGGGATGCTTTGGAGAAATCGCTTTACAGCCAGTATGAGGTTTCCAACTTTTGCCTTTCGGGCAAGGAATCCCGCCACAATACCCGCTACTGGCGTATGCTTTCATGGCTTGCCCTAGGCCCCGCGGGATCAGCAACTGTCATAAACGATGAAACAGGAACGGGCTTTCGCTACACAATTCCTGCCGCAATCGATGCATTTTTATCAACCCAAGAATTCCAGGCGGTACATGAAAACTTGTCTGCACTCACCCTGATAAAAGAAACCCTCCTTATGGGATTTCGCTGCATCGAA
This sequence comes from Treponema sp., assembly GCA_031256655.1. Classification (GTDB taxonomy): domain Bacteria; phylum Spirochaetota; class Spirochaetia; order Treponematales; family Breznakiellaceae; genus WRKT01. Next base: position 985 of record JAIRQD010000031.1, on the reverse strand, counting down.
GGTCCCGATGAAGATTTATTCTGCCGCCGCTTTCACGTAAACATCACAGAACTGATTCCTGACACTTTGAGCGCGTGGAGGGGGCGGGGATTTGCAGAGGCGGACAAAACAGCGCTCACCAAAGCGGGGCTTCTTTTTCTTGACCCTTTTTTGATTGACGCATTCAAAGAACTGGACGGTTCATATTCTCCATGTTAAAATAAACGCATGAACAGGAACGCAATTCTAAACGCTATGGAAAAAAAGACCAAAGCCATTTATGACAGCGATGCTGATTACAGACAAAAAGGCAAACGCGGCATGATGGTCGTGTCGGTCAGGGACAAAAAAAATAGCGAGCAGTGGGATTCTAGCTGCCGCAGTTTCGGCACGGTTTTCCGTGATTACACCTTCGAGGGAGATTTGGTGATCAACAACGGAACGAACTTCGATGCCCTTGTTCACGGAAAAGTCGCGTTTTGCAGGCGCACGGGGAAAAACTCAGGAACCAATTATTACCAAGTGCTGGGTCATGAGTCTTTTTGGAAGGGAGCCATCATAAGCGATGACGGCGATTGCATCTGCGCCTTCGCGGGTTTTTCAGGCGAGGACGATGAAGAAATCGCGCAAGCCGGCATCACCTGCTACGAATCGCTGAAACGCACGGGAGAAAGCCTTGCGACGGGAGCCGATTCCGATTATGAGGAAGAAAGCGATGAAGGCGAGGGTGATGAGAGTGATGAAGAAGACGAAGAAAATGAGTACGCGCTCAAGCAGCTTCTTCGGTAGTTTATCCGGGTTTTAGCGCCTTCCAGATATTCCATTGTTCGTGCGTTTGGTGTGGTTATCTTGTGCCGAGCCCTTTCAGGACAATCTTGATAAGCTTATAGGCCGAATGTCGAGTTTCTGGCTGGGAAGTTGGTTTTGAAATATTGCTGAAATAAAACGAGATAATGATATGTTCAGAATGGAATTTTGTATGACCAAATGCTCATATCAGAAATAC